>CAMFVG010000080.1 GCA_945992055.1 uncultured Clostridia bacterium
CTTTCGTACCCTTCTTGATCGTCCATGCGCGAACTTCCGGTTCCCCAGCTGTCAAATAACTAATAAGTCCAAGTAGGCTATAACTTGCTTTTATGAGTTTTTCAAGGCCTGATTCCGAAAGACCCAAGTCTTCCAAAAACATATTTTTTTCTTCATCGTCTAACTCTGCAATTTCCTGTTCAATCTGTGCACACACTACAAATACTTCACATTTTTCTTTCTCTGCAAATGCACGGACTGCCTGTACGCCCTCGTTACCTGCTGCATCATCTGCCAATTCATCTTCGGATACATTTGCCGCAAAAATAACAGGTTTGTAAGTCAGTAAATTATAACTTTCTAACAACGCAAGTTCGTCTTCATCATTCACTTCAAAACTTCTCGCCATGTTGTTATCTTCCAAGTATGCTTTGATTCTTTCCAAAAGTTCTAATTCTTTTGCCACCGCTTTATCATTGCGAGCAACTTTAACAGCCTTCGCAATACGGCGCTCCAAAATTTCAATATCAGAAAAGATAAGTTCTAAATTAATGGTTTCAATGTCACGGAGTGGCGCAATGCTACCATCTACGTGAACAATATTACTATCTTCGAAACAACGAACCACATGTACGATTGCATCCACTTCTCGAATATTCGCAAGGAACTGATTACCCAGACCTTCGCCTTTCGATGCACCTTTTACAAGCCCTGCAATATCTACAAACTCAATCGCCGCCGGCACAATCTTTTTCGTATGATACATCTCTCCCAACACATTTAATCTTTCATCCGGAACAGTTACCACACCCACATTTGGGTCAATCGTACAGAACGGATAGTTTGCTGATTCTGCGCCTGCTTTTGTCAAAGAATTAAACAATGTACTTTTTCCTACATTTGGCAATCCCACGATACCTAATTTCATAGTATATATCTCCTTTATTTCTGTTGTTCCTTTAATCTCTTGTCTCCATCAAAATAACAATTCCATCTGAAAAAGAAATTCTCACCTCTTCTTCCTGAAATTCATTGCTCACGCAACGACTTTCATGGTTTGTCATGCGATAGTCTGACAGTGGATATTTCGCTCCTTCAATAGACACATTCTGCACCATATCACCAAATGGCAAGAGGGAAAAATAAGTTCCAAAGCTTTCTTGTCTTCGCAGACATATCTCTTTGTCCCACAACGAAATTCGATTGCACTCATCCACAATATAAGCTTCTATTCCTTGGTCCAGTGCAATTCTCAAGATTTGAATATTTGCCATAACATGATCCAATCGTGTTCCTGTTGCTCCCAAAATCCAAAGCTTTTTTACACCAAGTTCGACTGCAAGACGCATAGCTATCTCCGTATCTGTTGCATCTTTCACCGGATTGAATTCTTGTATCGGTACAGAAGATTGCTCTTTATAGTGTGCAATAATCGCCGGATTCACACTGTCAAAATCCCCTACTATATGTGTTGGAACTATTTGGTTACGGTATAAAAATTCTAATCCACGATCCACACCAATCACATATTCCGATTGTATTTCATTTATCATTTTTACGGCAAACACATCGTTTATAGAGCCGCCACTGATAATAACGCCTGTTTTATTCATATCGATTCAAAATTTCCATCATGGCCTTTGTATTTGCTTCTGTATCACCATTAAATACTGCGGAACCTGCCACAATAATATTTGCTCCTGCTTTAATCACATCTTCTACATTGTGGGTATAGATACCACCATCTACCTGGATATCTATATTTAATCCTTTTGCATCCACCATAGCTTTGGCTTCTGCAATCTTCTCCAATGCGACTGGCATGAATTTTTGTCCACCAAATCCAGGTTCTACTGACATGATAAGAATCATATCAATCTTTTCTACATATGGTTCCAATGCGGATACCGGCGTTGCCGGTTTAATAGACACTCCTACTTTACATCCATATTCTTTGATTTTTGCAATGGTTGCATCCAAGTCTTCACATGCCTCCAAATGTACCGTGATAATATCTGCGCTTGCTTTTGCAAATGGTTCAATATAACGAATTGGTTCTTCAATCATCAAATGAACATCATGTACTAAATTGGATGCCGGACGAATGGATTGAAGAATCGCCGGCCCAAAAGAAAGACTTGGCACGAACATTCCATCCATTACATCATAATGAACGTATTTTGCTCCATTGTCCTCAATTGTCTTTAATTCTTCTCCTAATACTTTGAAATCTGCTGATAACATAGATGGTGCCAAAATCATCATAATTAATATCTCCTTTTCTCTTTTAATTCTTTGTACATTTCTAAATAGTTTTCATATCTTACAGGATGTATCTTTCCTTCTTCGATCGCTTCTTTTACAGCGCATCCAGGTTCGTGTATATGGTCACATCCTTGAAATCTGCATTGCCCTTCAAACGGCGCAAATTCTATAAAATAATATTTTAATTCTTCTTTTTCAAATGTGTTGGTATACAGGGAACTAAATCCCGGTGTATCCATAATATAAGTATTATCTTCTATCCAAATCAACTCACTATGGCGAGTAGTATGTTTTCCACGTTCAATCTTTTCACTGATGCTCCCGGTCTCCATCTTGGCCTCCGGCTGAAGGATGTTGATCAGTGAAGATTTCCCTACTCCGGACGGTCCGGCTATTGCCGTTGTCTTTCCTCGCAGCAGTTCTTTGATCTCCTCCACATTCTCACCCTCAAGTGCGCTGGTGAAAATCATATGATAACCACATGTTTCGTAGATTTCTTTCAGTCTTTGAATCTCTGGCTCTGTTGCAATATCTTTCTTATTAAAACACAAAATAACCGGAATTCCCTTGCTCTCCATCATAATCAGGAAACGGTCCAACAAGTTGAAATGCGGCTTTGGTTTTGTTACCGCAAACACAACGAGTGCTTGATCAATATTCGCAACCGCCGGTCGAATCAGCTCATTCTTTCGTTCAAGAATATCTGTAATATTCCCTTTTTTCTCTGTTTCATCAAGAACATCTATTTCTACCACATCTCCAACAAGCGGTTTAATCTTTTCTTTCCGAAACACGCCCTTCGCCTTACATTCATAAAGACCGGATTCTACTACATGTACGTAGTAGAATCCGGCAATCCCTTTTACTATCTTTCCTTGCATTGGTTAGCCCTTACATCTTATTGATTGTTTGTACCACTATTGGATCCTGAACCGGAATTCTCAGTGCTTTCCCCTTTGTATACGCTATACTTCACAGTAACTTCCTGTCCAATCTTCACTTCCTGACCTGCATTGGATACATAAGTAACCGTATTTTCCGGTTGCTTTGAATCTGTATCTTTTGTCCATAAGATTTTCAAGCCAGCACCTTCCAAGATTCCTTTTACCTCATCCCTCGTTTTACCTACCAGGTTATTCGGAATCGTAACTGTGTTTCCATTGCTCACCTTATAGTGTATAACCGTTCCTCTCACAACCGTAGAATCTTTTGCCTCCTGTTGCTCAATGACAGTTCCTTTCGGCTCATCACTTTGAACTGATGTAGCTTCACCCTTAAGTCCTGCATCCGCCAGCAGTTTTTCTGCTTCGGTTGCTGATTTACCTTCCAAATCCGGCACCTTCGTTTCTCCGACACCCTTGCTGACATAAACGATGATATGAGTCTTGATATTTCCTTGAGTTCCTGCTTTCGGATTGGTTCTGATAACATTTCCTTCTGCTACCGTATCGTGATTCTCGTATTCAAATTCAATCAATTTTTCCTTGAAGCCTTCGTCTTTTAATAATTTCAATGCATCTGCTTCTGCTTTATTCGTTACATCTGGTACAGAAATTTCTTTCAAACCGGTACTCACATGTACTTGCACCTTTTTACCTTCTGACATTGGTGTGCCTGCTTGTGTAAGCTGTTTGAATACATAACCTTTGTCATATTTGAGTGACTTTTCTTCCAAAACAACAGTAAGTTCCAAACCTGCATCTGCGCATGCTTTTTTTGCGTCTTCCAAAGTCTTACCAACCAAATTTGGTACCACATTTTTCTCTTCTTCTTGAATGATATTAGAAGCACCATTATACCATTTGAACAATGCCACCCCACCTACAGCCAATACAACAACAAAAATAGATGCAGCCACAATAGTCAACGTTTTCATAAGTTTCGACATCTTCGGGTCAATCTCCGGTTTCTTTGCACCGGAACGACGTTGCTCCCTATCGTAATCATCATATTCATCGTAATCATCATACTCTGATGCTCCCTGAATCTGCTCTAGTTCATCCGGTGTAATCATCTGAGTATCTGATTTGTTAATCAATGGTGCGATACGCACAAAATCTCCATCCGGGTCCTGAAGGGAACGTTTTAAATCCCTTAGCAACATGGCAGCATTCAAATACCGTCTGTCTGCACTCTTCTGTGTACATTTTAAAATAATTTGCTCCAAACTATACGGAATATCCGGTACAATCTCTGATGGAAGAAGGATATCCTCCTGCAAATGCTTGAGTGCGATTGATACTGTTGTATCACCATCAAATGGAAGTTGTCCTGTAACCATTTCATACATGGTAATACCAAGGGAGTAGATATCACTTTTTGCATCGCTAAAACCACCTCTCGCCTGCTCTGGCGATGTATAATGCACAGAACCCATAGCATTTGTACTAATTGTGTTAGAAGATGTGGCTTTTGCAATACCAAAATCTGTTACTTTTACCTGACCTTCTTTTGAGATCATAATGTTCTGCGGTTTAATATCACGGTGAATAATCTTGTTACTATGCGCAGCATCAATACCAGAACAAACACGCATCGCAATTCCGATTACTTCTTTTGCTGACAGTCTTCCTTTTTTCTGGATATATTCTTTTAGAGTAATTCCTTCCACCAATTCCATAACAATATAGTGTAAGCCTCGATCTTCTGCAACATCATACACATTTACAATGTTTGGATGTGTAAGCCCTGCTGCAGCTTGTGCTTCGGAGCGAAATTTCTTTACAAAGTTCTCATCTTCACGAAATTCTCTTTTTAATACTTTTACGGCAACATATCGACGCAACACACGGTCAATTGCTTTATACACATCCGCCATACCGCCTGTTCCGATTTTCTCTACGATCTCATATCTGCCGCCTATTATAACGCCTTCTTTTATCATACAATCACCTCATCCACAAAAGGTTCTGCAACAATCACACCGATATTGTCACGTCCACCATTGTCTTTTGCTTTCTCTACTAATTGCTCAACAGCCTCCACAACATCTCTGGAGCTCTTTACAATGCGGAAGATTTCTCCATCCTCCACCATATTGCTAAGGCCATCTGTACACATTAAAATAACATCTCCGTCTTTTAATCGGTATTCAAAGAAGTCTATTTCAACTTCTTGTCTTACCCCAACCGCTCTCGTTATAATATTTTTATCAGGATGATGTTTCGCTTCTTCTTGATTAATTCCTCCAAGACGAACCATTTCCTGCACCAAGGAATGGTCTTTCGACAACTGCCTGATATCATCATTGAGCAGATATAATCTACTGTCTCCCACATTTGCAAAATACAGAGTACGTTCTATGACTGTAGCCACCACTAAAGTGGTTCCCATACCTTTTAGATTCTCATCCTGTAAAGCTGCTTCTAAAAGCCTTTCATTTGCAGATGAGATTGCATCTTTTATCATTTTTTCCGGACTGTCTGCAGCACATTCGGTCAAGACTTGTTTCACTACCTCTACCGCAAACCGCGAAGCATAATCTCCCGCCTTATGTCCTCCCATCCCATCTGCCACGATGAGCAGATTCGGAAGGCTCCCTACGGGTGCACTACTTGCAAACACATAGTCCTCGTTCACTTCACGGACGCTACCGACATCCGTCATTGAAAACGTGTTCATATAATTCTCCTTTATTTCCCTTCTACGTAACGCCTACGCAGCTGCCCACAGGCCCCATCTATATCAGAGCCCATTTCTCTTCTTATAGTAACATTTATTCCGCTTTTTTCAAGTTTATTTTTGAAATTCTCGGCTCTTTTTCTACTAGGTTTCTGAAAATCACGCTCTTTAATCGGATTCACAGGAATCAAATTTATATGGCAATTTCTATTTTTTAAAATGTCGATTAATTCCTCTGCATCCTCATCATTATCATTTACACCTTGTACCAAACTGAACTCAAAAGTAATTCTTCGCCCTGTCTTTTGAAAGTAATAATCACAGGCTTCCAATACTTCTGATAATTCATATTTGTTTGCCACCGGCATCAAACGTTTCCTTTTTTCCTGGGTAGAACCGTGCAGGGAAAGCGCCAATGTAATCTGTAATTGTTCCTCTGCCAAACGTTTCATATTCGGCACAATGCCACAGGTTGAAATGGTAATATTTCGCTGGCTGATATGTAGCCCGCGCTCATCAGACAGTAATCGAACAAATTTTACGAAATGCTCATAATTATCTAAAGGTTCTCCGGTCCCCATAACCACAACATTAGAAACTCTCTCTCCTGTCACCTTTTGTATCTGATAGATTTCTCCTAACATTTCTGACGGCAACAGGTTTCTTTCCAATCCGCCAATCGTAGATGCACAAAACTTGCATCCCATTCGACAACCCACCTGGGAAGAGATGCACACCGAATTTCCATGCTTGTATCGCATGAGCACACTTTCAATCACATTGCCATCTTCTAAACAAAACAAAAATTTATTGGTTCCATCTA
Organism: uncultured Clostridia bacterium; assembly: GCA_945992055.1. GTDB lineage: Bacteria > Bacillota > Clostridia > Lachnospirales > Lachnospiraceae > Faecalimonas. Next base: position 6,689 of record CAMFVG010000080.1, read on the forward strand.
TTTTAGAAATCTGTCGTTCCAATACAGAAATTTGTGGAATCTTATATTGCTCCTTGAGTTTGTTCCGAAATTCCTTGGACAAATTTGTCATCTCATCAAAGGAATCTGCTAATTTTACATGCAACCATTCATAGATTTGTTTTGCACGAAATGCCTTTTCCCCGATTTCTTCCATTTCTTTTTTCAATTCTTCAAAAGTAAACGATCGAATATCCTTTTTATTCATGGTTACCCCTTTTTAATTTCGCAATGAAAAATCCATCACTTTCATGTATGCCCGGGAGCAATTGTAAACATCCTTCCTCCAGAACGCTTGCTTGCAATTCCTCACATAAATAGTCTTTTATCGGTGTTAACTGAAATTCAGGATTCTCCTTCAAAAACCAATGTACATTTTCCATGTTTTCTTTATCATGAATGGTACAAGTACTGTACACCAAGGTGCCTCCCGGTTTCACATACTTCTTCACTTTGGATAAAATTTGTCTCTGTAACACCACCAAATCTGCCTGGGTTTGCTCTGTCATCTTATATTTCAAATCTGTCTTTTTGCCCAATACTCCAAGCCCTGAACATGGCAAATCTGCCACAACAATATCCGCCTTTTCCACCATGCTTTCATCTAGCACCGTTGCATCCCACACCGTAGCTACGATATTGTCCATACCGGAACGACTAATATTTTCTTGTATGAGCCCCACTTTATAATTCGTCAAGTCTCTTGCTTCAACGCTCCCGGTCCCTTGCAAAAGTTCTGCTATATGTAACGCTTTACCTCCAGGTGCTGCACACACATCAATTACGGTATCTCCCTCCTGTGGTTTTGCAATCTCTCCCACCAACATGGAACTGATATCCTGCACATAAAAAGCACCTTTTCGAAAACTTTCCAAATCGCCCAAATAATCATAATCGGAAATCTGTAATGCATATGTAAGATACGGGTGTTCCTGTACGGTTACACCCTCCTTTTTTAGTTCCTCAATCAATGTTTCCTTACTCATTCGCCTGAAGTTGCATCGTATAGTTGTTGGCTTTTCTTTCTGAAAATCTGCCAACATGCTTTCCACCGTTTCGTGGCTATAATCAGATAACCATTGGTCCAAAATCCACTTTGGCATAGAGTATCGAATGGATAAATCATCCGGTAAAACCACAGTCTCCAATCCTCTATCGATACTCCGAAGCACTCCGTTTACAAAACCTTTCAGATTATGGAATCCCTTTTTTGTTGCAAGCTTTACTGCCTCATTGCAAGCGGCTGCATTCGGGACACTGTCCATATATTTCATTTGATATACAGCGCTCCTCAAAATATTGCGTATTACCGGTTTCATTTTGTTTACAGGAACTTTGGAAAATTGATTGATGATATAATCAATCTCTATCATGTGCTCTAAAGTTCCTTCCGTCACTCTGGTAATAAAAGCTCGCTCCTTTTTGTCCAAATATTGATATTTATTCAATACATTGCGAAGAGAAATATGACTGTATTCACCGTCACGTGTCACTTCTAACAAGATACCCAATACCAATTCTCTAGTCATTCCGTCTTCTGCCTCCTGTTAAAATCAGAATTCGTAGCAGTTGCAAAATAGCGGTTGCCGCACTTGCTACATAAGTAAGTGCCGCCGCATTTAAAACCTTCTTTGCTGATTTAATTTCTTGTCCCTCCATCATGCCTGTATCCGCAATCATACGTATAGCACGAGTGGATGCATTAAATTCCACCGGCAATGTAATGATTTGAAATAATACTGCCGCAGAAAAGGCAATGATACCTAGATTTAGCAAAAGTATCGAAGTCTCATTACTGAACAATAATCCGATTAGGATCAATGGCCATGCTATTTTTGAGCCAAAATTTGCAATAGGCACAAGTGTACTGCGCAGTTTTAACGGAGCATATCCGTTCGCATGTTGAATCGCATGCCCACACTCATGTGCCGCTACTCCAACAGCCGCTACAGATGTCTGACCGTATACGGAGTCTGATAATCGAAGCACTTTGCTTCTCGGGTCATAATGATCCGTCAAGTTCCCGGCTACACGCTCAATACGCACATCATAAATGCCTGCTCTGTGAAGAACCCGCTCTGCTGCCTCTGCTCCCGTAATGCCACGTAAGTTTGCTACCTTCGAATATTTTGAAAAGGAACTATTAACCATGGCAGAAGCTATTAAACTAATAATTACACCAATTAACACGAAAATATAAGTTGGGTCAAAATACATCATTGGATAATACATGAATTTAATATCTCTCCTTCTTTTATCTGATATCCTCTCATAAACGCTCCTGCATCCATTCTCTTTTTACCCGGAATCTGAAGCTCACAAATCTCTAAAAGACCTGCTCCTGTCTGCACAAAAAATTTGTCTTTTTCCACTTTTGCAATGGTGCCCGGAATTGCATCTGTAGTCTGGTTCACTACTGTTGCATCCCAGATCTTCATGACTTTACCATTCCAATTGGTATACGCACTCGGCCATGGATTGAGACCACGGATCAACCGTTCAATTTCCACTGCGCTTTTATGCCAGTCAATCGCTCCCAGTTGTTTATCTAACATCTTTGCATAGGAAGTGGTCGTTTCTCCTTGCGGAATCGGTGTAATTTCACCATGTTCCAAACCGATTAAGGTTTCTACACAAAGCTTTGCGCCCGTTTCAGCCAATTTATCATGTAGACTTCCCCCGGTCTCTTTTTCTTCCATAACAACTTCTGTTTTGAGTAACATATCTCCGGTGTCAAGGCCTTCATCCATTTGCATTGTGGTCACACCAGTCACTGTCTCTCCATCTATTATGGCCCATTGGATTGGTGCCGCACCTCGGTATTTCGGAAGCAAGGATGCATGTACATTGACACATCCATATGGTGTCATATCTAGAATCTCTTTCGGTAAAATTTGCCCAAATGCCACAACCACCATAATATCTGCTTGATATTGTCGCAACGTCTCTATACATTCTGCGTCCCGTATGCGTTTTGGTTGATATACCGGAATTTGATATTTCATAGCACACTCTTTGACCGGTGTAAACTGCATTTCTTTTCCTCTGCCTTTTGGTTTATCCGGCTGTGTCACAGCAAGGACGACCTCATACCCGGCTTCTACCAATGCTTCTAAAGTACCTACTGAAAAATCAGGAGTCCCCATAAAAATTATTTTCATTTATCTTCCTCCTTATTCATCCTCTTCTTCATATGCTGCGTCGTAAAGTTCACCTTCTACTTTTTCAACATATAAATGACCATCCAAATGGTCGATTTCATGGCAGAATGCTCTTGCAAGAAGCTCTGTACCTTCATATATTACTTCTTCCATATCTTCGTTTAAGGCTTTCACCTTCACATAATTCGGACGAGTGACCTGTCCAGCTTTTCCCGGCACACTTAGACATCCTTCGCCTCCGGTTTGCTCTCCGGATGTTTCTATAATCTCCGGATTAATGAGAATGATTGGACCCTCTCCCACATCAATCACCACAATTCGTTTTAAAATCCCCACCTGTGGTGCGGCCAATCCAACTCCCATTGCTTCATACATTGTATCTAACATATCCTCAATTAACATTTTTGTGCGTGGTGTCATAGAAGTCACTTCTTTACATACCTTCCCAAGAACCGCATCTCCCATTGTTCGAATTTCTCTTACTGCCATCTTTCTTTTCTCCTCTTAAAATATGTTCATTGGATTAAAATCGAATTGAATCCTCAGCTTTCTAAAACCGGAATTCACATCTATATACTGCTCCAATTTGTCTTTCATCTCTGTCAAAGCATGATAACTGCCATGCTTAAAATATAACACTTTTCGATATATATCATTCACTTTGCCTACATGTGGACTGGTCGGTCCGATAATTGTAACTTGTTTCTCATTTATATGCTCTGCATATTTCTTTAAATAGCTGCAGGCCGTTTCTAGAAGTACTTCTTCCTCGCCTGCAACCAAAAGTGCCATCAATTGTTCTACCGGTGGATATCCCATCAACTGGCGATAGGAAATCTCCTCCTCGTAAAACGCCTCATAGTCTTGCTGTGCGGCAGTCAGAATCCCATAGTGTTCCGGACTGTAAGTTTGTATCACTACTTCTCCTTTTTCTCTTCCACGCCCCGCACGTCCTGCCGCCTGCGTAAGCAATTGGAAAGTCCGCTCTCCTGCGCGATAATCATCTGCATATAATGACATGTCTGCCGCCAAAATCCCTACAAGCGTTACATTTGGGAAATCATGCCCTTTGACAATCATCTGCGTTCCGACTAGAATATCCGCCTCTTCATTAGCAAATACTTCCAATATCTTCTCATGCCCATCTTTGGCCTTTGTAGTGTCCATATCCATACGCAGTACCCTGGCTGTCGGAAATTCCTTTTTCACAAGTTCCTCTATCTGCTGTGTTCCTGCGCGAAAACCTCCTATGTGCTTTGACCCACACTCCGGACATATGCTGTAATTCTTCTCCTCGTAACCACAGTAATGGCACACCAATTTCCCACCATTATGAGAGGATAAAGACACATCACAGTGTGGACATTTTGCTACATACCCACAAGAGCGGCAAGAAATAAATCCAGCATAACCTCTGCGATTCAAAAACAACATGATCTGCTGCTTTTTATCCAGTCTATCTTGTATCATTTCATGTAATGTCTCGCTAATGATAGAACGATTCCCATTTTTCAGTTCTTCTCGCATATCAACCAGATAAACATCTGGAAGTGCTTGCTTTTTCGAACGCTCCTGCAAAGTAAGCAGTTCATACTCTCCTCTATTTGCAAAATAAAACGCTTCCAAGGAAGGTGTTGCAGAACCCAAAACTACACTGGCTCCTTCTAGCCGTGCTCTCTCAATTGCCGTTTCCCTTGCATGGTATCTCGGCGTCTGCTCACTCTTATACGTCGGTTCATGCTCCTCATCTATCACAATCAATCCCAAGTTTGGAAACGGGGTAAAGAGTGCTGAACGAGGTCCTATCATCACATCAATTGCTCCCTCTTTTGCACGCATCATTTGGTCATAGCGTTCCCCGCTTGACATTCTGGAATTCAAAATGGATATACGTTCCCCAAATCGTTTATAAAAGCGCATGACAGTCTGATAGGTTAATGCAATTTCCGGTATCAGGACAATTGCTTGTTTCCCATCCCGAATCACACAGGCAATCATTTCCATGTACACTTCTGTCTTCCCGCTTCCGGTCACTCCGTATAATAGATACGTTTTTAAAATTTTCTTCAAATAGTTTTCACGAAAACAATCAATTGCATGTTGCTGTTCTTCTGTATATACGACCGGGTGCCAGGTTTCCTGTTGCCCTTTAATCGGATTTCGAAAAATCTGTTCCGATTCTATTTTCGCAACCCCTTGCTCCTCCAAGGCACGTAATACATCCCTTGTTACACTCAACTTTTTAATTACAAACTCGTACTCTAACACTCCATTGTCCAGAAGTGCTGCAAGCACGCGAGCTCTCGCCTTCTGGTTTTTCTTCAAATACTCATCCAGTTTTTTTTGCCCTTCTTCTTCTGTAAGAAGTAATCGCACAAATCGTTTGACCTGCATCCGTTCTTCCTTTTTTATTGGGAGAACTGTTTTTAACGCTTGGATCATTGTTCCACCATACTGTTTCTTCATCCACGCCGCAAGGGCAACCAGTTTTCCCTCTATGGCAACGCGTTTCTCGGCAAGTCCTAAAATCTCCTTCACTTTCTCCGGCGCATATTCGCAAACATCTGAAATCCCGATGACATATCCATTTGTCTCTCGGTTTCCTTTGCCAAAAGGAACAACAACTTCCATTCCAACTTGCAATACTCCTGCCAATTCCGAAGGAACTTTGTACTCAAATACCTTATCCAGTTTTTCATGTGTGATGTCTACAATGACTTTTGCATACATGTATAACTGCTCCTCTATCATTTAACGAATCAGATTGTCTTTCTGACTCTCTCTTACTATTTCTCGAATCAAAACCCGCTCATCCATATCATATTTCACGCCTTTGATTTCCTGATAATCCTCGTGTCCTTTTCCTGCCAAAACGATTACATCACCGACTTGCGCTTCCTCAATCGCATAACGGATAGCTTCCTTGCGGTCAATAATTTCCACATATTTGCCATTCGTTTTATGAATACCTTCCTTGATGTCATCGATAATATCCTGCGGTTCCTCAAATCTAGGATTGTCTGATGTGATAATCGTCAAATCCGCTAATTTCCCAGACACTTCTCCCATCTCATATCGTCTTGATTTCGAACGATTTCCACCACATCCAAACAAACATACCAAACGTTTTGGAGAATACTCTTTCAAAGTTGTTAAGAGACTTTCAAGACTCATCGCATTGTGCGCATAGTCAATCATCAAAGTAAAATCTTCCGATACTTTGATCATCTCGATTCGTCCTTTTACCTGCGCCGTTTTAAGTGCTGATAAAATCTTTTCTTCCGGCGCACCAAAATGCCTGCACACTGCAATCGCAGTTAAGGAATTATAGACACTGAATGTGCCCGGTACATCGATTTCGACCTCCATATTCATAAGCCCCAAGGCCCGATAAGAGACACCCAAATGCCCCGGTCTGGAAAGTAGTTTTACATCCTGCGCACGTAAATCCGCTTTTTCAGAAAAACCAAAGGTTTCTATTTTACAAGTTGCGTCCCGAAAAACCTCTGCGAAGTGAGCATCGTCCACATTCGCAATTCCGATCTTACATTGTTTGAAAAGCTGTGCTTTACAGCTCAAATAATCTGCGAAATCTTCATGTTCTGTCGGCCCTATATGGTCCTCTCCTAAGTTCGTAAAAATACCGATTTCAAACGGAATTCCGGCAGTTCTATGAAGTTTCAAGCCCTGTGATGCAACTTCCATAACTACACAGTCACAGCCTGCATCTACCATTTTGCGGAAATATTCGTGAATCGTAAAAGATTCCGGAGTCGTATTTTTTGATGGAATAACTTCATCGCCGATAATCGATTCGATTGTTCCAATCAAACCTACTTTATGTCCCGTCCCTTCCAGAATCGCTTTTACCATATATGTTGTTGTGGTTTTCCCTTTAGTTCCGGTAATCCCAATTACTTTCAACTGTTCCGCCGGATAACCAAAATACGCTGCAGATGCAAGTGCCATGGCGTACCTAGTATCCGAAACTTTGACAACTGTCAATCCTTCCGGGGCTTCCACATCTCTTTCTACTATCACTGCACTGGCTCCTCGTTTTGCCATTTCTTCCACGTAATCGTGACCGTCAAAAACATAACCTTTCACACACACAAATGCAGAACCTTCTCCAATCTCTTTTCGCGAATCATTCGTAAACTCTGTAATCTCTATTTCATCACTGCCTTGCAGCACTTCGTAATCCAATCTTTCCAATAGTTTTTTCAGTTTCATAATAGAAGCCTCCTATTTTTTTACATACTATTTATATGATACCATACTTTCTGCATTCTTGCAAAATAGACTCACTCCTAAATTTTGATTGTCCAATTCCTACTTTTGTGGTATTGTAAACAAAGTATTTGCATAATTCTAAAGAAAAAGAGAGTGAGAAATATTATGTTACAAATGATTGAAAAGATAAACTCTGCCGTGAATGGATTTATCTGGGGCGTTCCGGCAATGATATGTATTATTGGCGTAGGACTCATTTTGAGTTTACGAACCAAATTCATTCAGATTCGAAAATTTGGGCATGCCTTAAAAATGACCGTTGGTCGCATTTTTGAAAAGACTGAAGCTGCTGATGGAACAATGACACCTTTTCAAGCAGTCTGCACAGCACTGTCTGCCACTGTTGGAACCGGCAATATTGCAGGAGTTGCAGGAGCAATTGCAATTGGCGGTCCAGGAGCCGTATTCTGGATGTGGATTTCGGCCCTTTTGGGTATGTGTACAAAATTTTCAGAGGTAACACTCGCCGTTCACTTCCGTGAAAAAAACAAACATGGGGATTATGTCGGCGGACCAATGTATTACATAAAAAACGGTTTGGGTAAAAATTGGACGTGGCTTGCATATCTCTTTGCCGGCTTTGGTGTTTTAACCGTATTCGGCACAGGAAATGCCACGCAGGTAAATACTATTACCACTGCCATTAATTCTGCTCTGTCAAACTATCATGTTATCAGTAGCGATTCTTCAAAGATAATCAGTCTTATTATCGGTATTATGATCGCTTTACTTGTTGCCGCCGTACTACTTGGCGGTATTAAACGCATCGGAAAGGTGACTGAAAAATTAGTCCCATTCATGGCTGTTCTATACATCGTTTTAGGAATTGGTGTAATTCTAATTAATATTGAAAGCGTTCCTGCAGTATTTGAATCTGTTTTTGTAGGTGCTTTCCAACCAAGCGCTTTTACCGGTGGTATTGTCGGTAGCTTTTTCTTAAGTATGAAAAAGGGCGTTTCAAGGGGTATCTTCTCAAATGAGGCAGGTCTTGGTACCGGTTCCATTGCGCATGCTTGTGCTGACACAAATAAACCTGTACAACAAGGTCTTTTTGGTATCTTTGAAGTTTTTGCTGACACAATTATTATTTGTACACTGACGGCACTTATCATTCTTTGTAGTGGCATTTCCATTAACTACGGTGTGGATGCGGGTGCTGAACTAACTATTAGCGGTTTCACATCCACATATGGTGGTTGGGTATCTATCTTTACTGCTATTGCGCTTTGTTGTTTTGCATTCTCAACAATTCTCGGATGGGGCCTCTATGGAGCAAGATGTATTGAATTTATTTTCGGCGAAAAAGTAATCAAACCTTTCATGATTGCATATTCCTTAATCGCAATCGTAGGTGCCACTGCTGACCTTGGATTAATCTGGGGAATCTCGGATACTTGCAATGGGTTAATGGCCATTCCAAACTTAATCGCTTTATTCCTCTTATCCGGAACAGTTGTGAAACTAACAAAAGAACATTTCAAGAAATAAAACACAAACAAAAAAGCCATCACACGATGGCTTTTTATTATGTAGTTTTATATTAATCAAAACGACGTTCTTTAATCGCCTGATACTCATCCTTTGTAACCCCTTGATACGCAGGAATGGCATATGCCGGGCCCCCGCAAGCACTCATCGGTCCCGTATGATCGGTTCCTCCGGAACAGTAAAGATTGTGTTCGATAGCTGCATGGCAGGCAAGCTTCACTCCTCTTTCTGTGAGATCCGGATGATTAATCTCTATACCATTGGCACCTTTTCCAATATATTCTTCGATAATTCCCTTATCAAACAATGCCTCATGTGGGTGTGCAATTACCGCAACACCTCCTGCATCCCGAATTGCTTTGATTGTATCATCTGCGCTCGGGCGTACAAAGTGTAACTTACTCGGGTCGCATTGTCTGTAAGCAATACGAATCTTATCCTGTTCTGTATAAGGGCTGATACCCGTCAAATCCAACGCGTGGATAATATGATCAATACAATAAAATGGGGTTTTTGGGCAATACTGAACCAATTCTTCCCATGGAAGATTCGGAATACAGCCTCTCTCTATCATATCTTCATATTGTGTACGTGTACGCTCTGTATATCCCTCGCAAACCATATTTGAAAACTCTAAAATAGCCGGATGGTTTGGATCAAAATCAAGTCCCGTAATGTGAATCTCTTCTCCCTTGTATTTGGTACAAAATTCCACACCTGCCATTGCTTCAAGACCCTCTATCCTCGCTGCTTCAAAAAGTTCTGGCAATCCAGTCAGCGTTTCATGGTCTGTAAGTGCAATCGCTCCATATCCTAACGATTTCGCTAATCGAACTAAAAGAGTCGGTCGAAATCCTCCGTCAGAATGATTGGAATGAAGATGTAAGTTTCCGTATTTCATAATCGTTCCTCCTTGTTTGTCTTCCTTCTTTGATTATAACGCAACCTCATTTTTTGTCTACATAATTTCCATGATTATTTTAAAAAAGTTCCCCTTTTAATTGCGTCTTCTCCAAATTTTTTTCGTATTTCATCCATAGCATGATCCAACTTTTTATGCTTTTCTTTTTTGGATATATCTTGCTTCATCATCTGTTGCAAATCAAAAATATCCATCTGTTCCGGGGCCTCATCATCAAGCAACTTGGAGGTCCTTATTCCAAGTAATCGAATCGGCTCTCCGTCCCACAACTCTCGGAACAATTGGCAGGCAGTTTCATAAATGATTTGGTCTGTATTGGTTGGACGAAGCAGATGCTTCTGATGGGACACAGTTCGAAAGGTATGATACTTAATTTCCACACTAATCATACCAGCCTTCTGAGACTCCTTTCTAAGTCTTCCCCCCACCGTCTCTGCCAACCATAGGAGAACTCTTTTAGCCTCTTCTTCCGTAGTGGCATCTTTCGGTAGTGTGGTCGAATTCCCGATTCCCCTTGATTCCACATGATCTCGCACCACCTTGTTGCTATCAATTCCATTGGCAAACTCCCACAAGGTTCTTCCATGGCTTTTCAAGTGTAGTTCCAATAAATTCGGATCTGCTTTTGCTAATTCCCCGATTGTGCGAATTTCCAATTTGTGCAACACCTCCACACTGGAGTGCCCTGCCATATATAATTCAGACACAGGAAGAGACCACATTTTAAGTGGAATTTCCTCCGGAAACAAGGTGTGAACCTTATTTGGTTTTTCAAAATCAGAAGCCATTTTTGCCAGCAAACGATTGACGGATATTCCAATATTCACTGTAAATCCAAACTTCTTAAAGACAGCATCCTTTATTTCCAGTGCCGCAGAAATCGGGGAGTGATACTTGTGCGCAATACCCGTGAAATCCATGTAGCATTCATCTACACTAACCTGTTCAATATCCGGGGTGTAGGAAGATAAAAACTCCATCAATTTTGCGCTATAAGCATCATACATCTTATGATTTGGCGGATACATCTTTAAGTCAGGGCATTTCCGAAGGGCATTTGCTACCGGTTCTCCTGTTACGATACCAAATCGTTTTGCCGGTACGGATTTTGCCAAAACAATCCCATGCCTGGATTTCTGGTTTCCCCCGATAATCGAAGGGATTTCTCGGATATCCTCTTTTGCACCATTTTTCAATTGTTCTACTGCCGTCCAACTTAAGTAGGCAGAATTTACATCAATATGAAAAATTATTTGATTCATGTATATCTCCCACAACTTTTTTATTTTTATATTGTACCATTTCTGTTATAATTAGTAAATCAGAGAACTTTGAATTGAAAGGAGTTTTACATATGAAAGTATTACTAATAAATGGCAGCCCTCATCAACACGGGTGTACCTATACGGCTCTCTCTGAGATTGCTACCTCGCTAAACACCGAAAATATCGAAACGGAAATTTTTTGGGTGGGCAACAAACCCATTTCCGGTTGTCTTGGTTGCAAAGGATGTTCTAAATCCGGAAAATGCATCATTGATGATTCCGTAAATACCTTTTTGGAAAAGGCACGTGAAGCTGATGGTTTCATCTTCGGTTCTCCGGTACACTACGCTGGTGCCAGCGGCATGATTACCTCATTTATGGACCGCGCTTTTTACCATAAGGCAGGCCTTTATCAAGGAAAACCTGCTGCCGCTATTGCAAGTTGTCGCAGAGGTGGTGCTTCGGCTACCTTTGACCAATTGAACAAATATTTCACCATCTGTTCCATGCCTGTAGTTTCCTCACAATATTGGAATATGGTGCATGGCAACACACCGGATGAAGTAAAACAAGATTTGGAAGGTTTGCAAACCATGCATACACTGGGACGCAATATGGCTTGGATATTAAAATGTATTGAAGCTGGTAAATGTTCCGGCATTGATTTCCCAACCCATGAAGAGAAAATTGCCACAAACTTTATTCGATAAGCAAAAATGGTGTAGCTTTTAACTACACCATTTCTTTTACTACTGTTTCCAGCATGGAACGAATCGGCAAATCATAGGGACATCTAGTTTCACAAACGCCACATTTAATACATTCTTCCGCCTTTCCTTCCATCGCATCATATCGAACCTTCGCCCAATCACTCAAACCATATTTCTTTTTATAGTTTGCCAATAGAATGTTTTGTGGAATATTGATTCCTTTCGGACACGGTTCACAGTATCCACACCTTCTACAAAATTCATTTCCAAGTTCTTTTGCGATTTTTTCGCATTCTATTTTATCTGCTTCCGAAAGTGGTTGATACACTTCTTCACAAGTGTTTTGTTCAACTTCCTCGGCATTGCCCATTCCCGGAATCACAATGGAGCAATCTGGATTGTTCAGAATATATTTAAGTGCCAGAACGGTATTGTCAATATTTCCACCTGCAATTGGTTTCATTGCAATAAATCCAATATTTTTCTCCCCACATTCCGCCATCAACTGTTCCCCTTGATTTTCCACAATGTTATATGGAAACATCACAGTTTCAATCTCATTCTCATATTCACGGATTAACCTTGCAAATGCTTCTATACTATGAGCGGTGGCACCAATATGCCTGATTTTCCCTTCCTGTTTCGCCTCCAGCAATGCTTGATAGGCACCATTTTCTCCAAAACAAAGTGCAAACTCTTCCTCTGTTTTAATATTATGAATCTGGTATAAATCGATATAATCCGTCTGAAGATTTTGCAGGCTTATTTCAATATCTGCTTTCATGGATTCATAATCGCGTGACATAGATTTCGTCGCAATCACCCATTGATCTCGATATGGTTTCAAAACCTCACCAAAGAATTCTTCCGAGACACTGTAGGCCCTGGCTGTATCCAAAAAATTGATTCCTCGTTCCATGCATGCCCGGACAATCTCGGCGGCACCTTCCTTGTCTGTTCGTTGCACCGGAATACCTCCTAATCCTACAACGGAAACCTCTAATCCTGTTTTTCCTAAAATCCCATATTTCATATCATCTTTCCTCTCTGATATCCTCAATACTTACTACTGATTATATCACAAACAAATTCAGAAAAGCATTTATTTTACATTCGCTTTTAGCACACCATCTTTAGCATCAATCATAATAACGTCACACCGCCCAACTTTTCCTTCCAGAATTAGTTTGGCCGCCAGTGTTTCCACATGTTTCTGTACATATCGTTTAAGCGGTCTGGCTCCATACATTGGCTCATATCCACCTTCAACCACAAGCATTTTTGCTTCTTCTGTTAATTCAATGGATACTTCGCGTTCTGCCAAGCGTTCATTCAAATCTTGCACAAGCAAATCTACAATCTGCCCTACATCATTTTTCGTCAACGGCTTAAACATAATTGTTTCATCCAAACGATTTAAAAATTCCGGCCGGAAGTGTGCACGCAATTCATTTAATACCATATTCTCACATTCTGATTGAATCTCGCCTTGCTCATCAATTCCTTCTAACAGATAAGAAGATCCTATATTGGAGGTCATGATTAAAATGGTATTCTTAAAGTCCACCGTACGTCCTTGGGAGTCAGTAATACGTCCGTCATCAAGAACCTGTAACAAAACATTAAACACATCCGGATGTGCCTTTTCCACTTCATCAAACAAGACAACTGCATACGGTTTTCTTCTCACCGCTTCTGTCAATTGACCACCCTCATCATAGCCAACATATCCCGGCGGTGCACCTATAAGACGCGATACGGAATACTTCTCCATATATTCACTCATATCGATTCGTACCATATTGTTCTCGTCATCAAACAAACTTTCCGCTAATGCTTTCGCCAGTTCTGTCTTACCTACTCCTGTTGGGCCTAAGAACAAAAAGGATCCTATCGGTTTGCTCGGATCTTTGATACCTGCCTTAGAACGAATAATGGCTTCTGTCACCTTTGTGACTCCCTCATCCTGTCCGATAACGCGTTTGTGTAATTCTTCATCCAAATGTAGCGTTTTATTTCTCTCGCTCTCATTTAATTTAGAAACCGGAATACCCGTCCAACGAGAAATAATTTTTGCAATTTCTTCATCTGTCACGCTCTCATGTACCAACGTCATCTCACGCTCTTTGACTCGTTCCTCCTCTTCTTCTAACTGTTTTGTAAGTTGTGGCAACTTACCATATTGTAACTCTGCCGCCCGTTCCAAATCATACGCCTGTTTTGCTTTCTGAATCTCTTGATTGACAAGTTCAATCTCTTCGCGAATTTTCTGCAAGCATTCCACAGAACTTTTTTCATTGTCCCACTGGGCTTTTTGACTCTGAAAATCTTCCCGTAATTCTGCTAATTCTTTCTGCAGATTTTTTAAACGCTCCTTGCTCAAACGGTCATCTTCTTTCTTTAATGCCGCCTCTTCAATCTCAAGCTGCATGATACGTCTCTGCAGTTCATCTAATTCTGTCGGCATAGAATCCAATTCTGTCTTAATAAGTGCGCATGCCTCGTCTACCAAATCAATCGCCTTATCCGGCAAGAAGCGATCCGTAATATAACGGTTTGACAAGGTTGCCGCTGCAACTAATGCCCCATCTGTAATCTTTACTCCATGGAATACTTCGTAGCGTTCTTTCAATCCGCGAAGAATCGAAATTGCATCTTCCACTGTTGGTTCATCCACCATGACCGGCTGAAAACGCCTCTCCAACGCAGCATCCTTCTCAATATATTGGCGATATTCATCCAATGTTGTCGCACCAATACAATGAAGTTCTCCACGTGCCAACATCGGTTTTAACATGTTTCCTGCATCCATGGCGCCGTCCGTCTTTCCAGCCCCTACAATAGTATGAAGTTCATCAATAAAAAGAATGATATTTCCATCACTGTTTTTTACTTCTTCAAGGACTGCTTTCAAACGTTCTTCAAACTCACCACGATATTTTGCACCTGCAACCAACGCTCCCATATCCAAGGCAAATACCTTTTTATCCTTTAGCGCCTCCGGAACATCTCCTCGCACGATTCGCTGTGCTAATCCTTCTACGGCTGCAGTTTTTCCGACTCCCGGCTCCCCTATTAACACCGGGTTATTTTTCGTTTTTCTAGACAAAATCCGAATCACATTTCTGATTTCAGCATCTCGTCCAATAACCGGGTCCAGTTTTTGTTCTCTGGCTCTCTCCACCAAATCCTGTCCATATTTGTTAAGCGTGTCATAGGTCGCTTCTGGATTATCAGTGGTTACCCTCTGGTTCCCTCTGACACTTGCAAGCGCCTGCAAAAAAATTTCTCTCGTAATTGCAAACTCTTTGAAAATCGTTTTGATTTCACGATTGGCATATTTTAATAAAGCAAGAAACAAATGCTCTACTGATACATATTCATCGCCCATCTGCTTCGCTTCATCTTCTGCATGAATGAGCGCTTTATTCAGTTGTTGCCCGATAAACACCTGTCCTCCTTGAACTTTTGGTCTCTTGTGAAGTGCATCCTCCACTCGATTGACAAATAATTCCTTCTGAATCTTCATCTTTTCTAAAAGTTTCAGGATAAGACTATCCTCTTGTGTTAATAAAGCATATAGTAAATGCTCTTGTTCTATTTCTTGATTGCCATATTCATAAGCAATTTTCTCGCAATTTTGTACCGCTTGTAAGGAATTTTGTGTAAATTTATTGATATTCATACCAACACCTCCTTTTGTTATAGGTTTGGTATAACATAAAAATTAGCACTCGTCAAGTGCGAGTGCTAACAATTTATAATTTGTTTAGATTTATCGTAATTCGAATTTAGATTTCGGTTGTTTACATAATGGACAAACGAATTCTTCAGGCACTTCCTCAAATGGAAGTTCTCCCTTATATTCATACCCACACACACTACAAACCCATTTTCCTTCTTTCGGTACTTCGACCGTTTCTTCCACATATGTCGGTGCATTCTTTGGGCTCTTTCCTTTCACCACGTTATGATAGTAGGCATATGTCATCGGGTTTCCTTCTTTCAATGCATCGGCAGCAATTACTTCTCCCAGAAAAACAGTGTGTGTGTTCGTTTCCATTTTATCAATCACTTTGCAGACTATATACCCACACGAATCTGCAACAATGGATAACCCCTCTTTTTCTAATTTTTCTACATTTTCAAACTTATTTATATCTTTTCCTGATTGAAAACCAAATATTCCTATCAAACCTTGGTCAGATTGTTCCGTCAATATAGAAACAGAAAATTTCCCACTTTTCTGAATACATGCATTGGTGTAATTATCATGGTTCATACTAACTGCAAACGTTGCCGGAGCAGATGTGATCTGCATGACACTATTAGCTACACATCCTGTCGGCTTATCGCCATCCATAGTGGAAATGACATACACTCCATAGGATAGATTGCGGAATACATTTTTATTTATCATATCCAAATCTCCTTACCATTTTTTCTTTATTTTACCATAAAGAATGATTGATGAAAACTCTCTTTTATGATACGATTTTGTTAAGTGAATACATGTGCGTAATAGAAAGACAGCAAAAAATTAAAAAAAGGAGAAAAAAATGAATAACAAAACACAAGAAGGCATCTACGATGTCAAAGAATTAGGTGCCGGCAAAGCAATTGTCCTTGGATTGCAACACATGTTTGCAATGTTTGGGGCAACCGTTCTCGTTCCACTCCTCACTGGTCTGGACGTTTCAACCACACTTTTATTTGCAGGCCTTGGAACACTTTTGTTCCATGTATTAACCAAAATGAAAGTCCCTGCTTTCTTGGGATCCTCTTTTGCATTCCTAGGCGGATATATGGCCATTGCTCCAATGAAAGATGGTGCAAGTAATGTAGAAATGATTCCTTACGCATGCTTCGGTGTTGCTTGTGCAGGTTTGGTGTACTTGCTTCTAGCTGGACTCATCAAACTCTTTTCAGCAAAAAGAGTTATGCGATTCTTCCCACCAATCGTGACAGGACCTATCATTATTGCGATTGGTCTTACCCTTTCTAAATCTGCGATTGATAATTGCTCAACCAATTGGTGGATTGCACTTGCAGCAATTTTTGCAGTTATCGCTTGTAACATTTGGGGAAAAGGTATGATCAAAATTGTTCCGATTCTCATTGGTGTTGTTGTATCGTATGTTGTCGGCGTATGCATGGGCAAAGTCGATTTTTCAGCTGTTGCAACTGCTCCATGGATTGGACTTCCAATTAGAAAAGAAATGACTGTTCTGGCATTGTTTGGAGACAATTTCGATGCCTCTATGTTAATTACATCTGTCATTACCATCGTACCAATTGCTTTAGCAACAATTGTGGAACATATCGGAGACATCTCTGCAATTTCTTCTACGACTAGACGCAACTACATCAAAGACCCGGGACTTCACAGAACTCTTTTAGGCGATGGTCTTGCTACCACATTAGCGTCTTTGTTCGGTGCTCCTGCAAACACGACCTATGGAGAAAATACAGGTGTATTAAACCTCTCTAAAGTTTACGACCCATTTGTAGTAAGACTTGCAGCAATCTTTGCAATTGTATTTTCTTTCTGCCCGAAGTTCTCTGCAGTCATTCAATCTATGCCGGCAGCAACTGTAGGCGGAATCTCATTGGTGTTATATGGTATGATATCAGCAGTTGGAGTTCGTAATGTAGTTGAAAATCAAGTAGACTTTACAAAATCACGCAATGTCATCATCGCTGCTTTGATTTTAGTTCTTTCAATTGGTATTAACTATAGTACTGCAGGTGCTATTACATTCTCAATTGGAAGCGTCACAATCAGCTTTTCCGGTCTTGCTGTTGGTGCTTTAACCGGTATTATCTTAAATGCAGTTCTTCCTGGAAAAGATTATGAATTTGACGAAGAAGAGCCAAGCGATACAGGCGTTAATTTCCAAGTCGGAGATCGCCAAAAAGAAAACTAAATATAAGATAGAAAAACCTTCCACTTTTCACATAGTGGAAGGTTTTATTTTTTTATTATTTTGTTCCGAAAATACGGTCTCC
>CAMFVG010000081.1 GCA_945992055.1 uncultured Clostridia bacterium
TAATTCTCGATACGACCTTGTTTGTGTGGTTTTGTTTTTGGAAAATGCCCGTAAATGCTTGATAATTCTTGATAATTCCCGGTTTCTGCCCGAATCCCGACGTTGAAGCCGATTGATTGATAAAATCGTTAGTACACAAGGATTTTTCGGGTATGCAAAAGCCGAAAACGGACGGTTTACCAAAAAGTTTACCAATTTTACTAATCAAAGAGACACGATATAGCGATGGAAAACGGACCATTCACCACGAATAGTCCGTTTTCTATGTCCGCATTACGGCATTTAATCGTTGCCGCTGAAGGCCTCCGATACCAACTGCTCTGCAAGACGGCATATATCTGCTGCCGCTGCTTTGTTGATCGTATTTTTCTGGCAGGTCATCATTTCTGCACTTTTATCCGTATTCTGCAGCACCTCATCCACGATACGCGGCAGTTCATCCGTCAGATTTTCCGAAATACTCATGCCATGGCCGGCAAAATAATCCGCATTACAGCTTTCGCAGCCCGGTATTGCGGATGTATGCAGAATCGGGACATGACATACTGCTGCCTCCGTTGAGGAAAGACCGCCCGGCTTCGTAATGAATAAATGGCTTGCTCTCATATAGGAAGCCATCCGATCCGTGTGCTCCAAAACAGTTACGCCCGGGGAATTCTTTTCCTTCAATTTTTGATACAGCTTTTGGTTGCTTCCGCAGATGACAATGAGTTCTACATCTTCGCGATCGGAGGAAAAATTTTGCAGCTCTTCAATCGTTTTTTTTATTTTTCCTCCACCCATGCTTCCGCCGGTTATCAGGATATATTTTTTATCCGTTTTCAGTCCCAGCAACTGCTTTTCCTGTTCCCTCGTCCGTTCCTCCAAAAAGCTGCTGTTTGTGGGGATCCCCAAAGGATAGAGCTTTTCGCGGGGAATCCCTTTTCCGACAAACTCTTCTGTCAAGTCTGCGGCAGGAATCACATAGGCATCGCAATCCGTCTCTTCGGTAAAGGGCGTGCATACATAATCCGTTGCAATGAACATGGTTTTGGGGATCTGTATGCCGTGATGCTTCATGTTGGTCATAATTTCCGCCGGAAAAAGGTGGGGCATGATAACGATGTCCACAGGATGCTCGGCAAAATACTTCTGCATCACATTCGTCATTCCGCGATTGACAAAATAGATCGGAGAACGGAATGGCAGCCTGCGGTAAATATTTCCGATCTTGTATACCACGCCAAATGCTCGCGGCACATGCTGCACGGTGGATATATAAGTCCGGTCGATCCTCCCGGAAAGCTTTGTGCTTTTTAAGGTGTAGGGATTCAGCATTGTAACCTGATGTCCCCGCTTTTTCATTTCCTCATATAATGCTTTTCCGGCAGCGTCATGGCCTCCTCCGGTTCCGCAGGAAAGTATCAATGCATTCATAACAGTTTTATCCTCAATTTCTCCTTTTCTTCCTCACTGAGAAGCATACGGCTTGAAACCACTGCTGTAATAATCGCAAACCCCAAACGGATCATCGTCCATTTCACCCAAAGCAGCATTCCGATCAACGCACACAAATATGCTGCCAGTGTCCGGTAATAATGCGGATTTATCCGAAGAACACACGAAAAGAAGATAAAGCAGACCGCCAATATTGCAACGGGCTGTAAAAGCGGGAAAAGCCCCAGCAGACATCCAAAGGAAACGGCGATTCCCTTTCCTCCCTTTCCCTTAAAAAAGAGCGGGTATGCATGACCCAAAACGGGTGCTGCCATAACAAACGCGATCGAATTCATATCCGTCGCATACCGCATAAACAGAAATACCGGGAAAAATCCCTTCAAAATATCGCAGGTCAGCGTCAATACACCGCACCAGAAGCCGCCATACATAAAGGCATTTCCGGCTCCCGGATTGCGATCCTTGCTTTTCTCGATCATATCTTCCTTTCGGAACAGCTTTGCAAAAATCCGTGCATACAATATGCTTCCGGATAGGTATCCAAACAAAATCCATGCAACTTTTGACATTTTTCTATCCTTCTCTGTTCAATCAAAAACTTCGTTATCTGCCACCGGAGAAATATCACCGTCGGCATAATTCATGTGTACCGCAATTCCCGAAGGTGGCAGGGAAGGCGATTTGCCCTGCCACTATCGTGATATATTTTAGCAAAACGGAGTTTTGAAATCAACATTTTTTGCTGATTTCCTTTTGGACAATCCATGCCCGGTGTCCAAAAAGCAATGTGTCCTGTGAAAGCGAATTCGACATTCGATATGTCGCTAAAGAACAATACAAGGATAGCTATTATGACAGCACACCATATGCCAATTCCTTTGATGCCGGGTCTGTTTCCGTGAAGCGCAAAAAAATGCCCGTACATCTTGAAATTTCGGGATTTCTGTGCTATAATAATTTGTCGGCAAAGAAAGCTTCTCGCTTTCAAAACAATGAAACCCTTTCGCCGAAGTCTCCAATTTAGTCTCCATTAAGCCGATACATTATGGTAAATTATAATTCAATATGGGAAATGCTAAAAAAGAGATATGACGGAATGGTAAGGTTTAAGGCGTTTTGGGACGAAAATATGAAAGCTCTTTTTGTTTCCCCACAATGAAGACGTTGGATAAATAAAATAGTAGATGAAAATAAGCCATCAGAAAATAAAATCTGGTGGCTTTTACTTTTGGCAAAAGTGAGTGTGTCAAAAACGATTGTTTTTGACACATTTTCATTAGGGGAATTCTTAATTTCAACTTGCTTCTCTAATCCCCACATGATAGTATAGTCATACATCTCTAAACACGGATGTCTTTTGAATCATTTTGCTGGCAATTCGCCAATTTTCACAAAGTGCATAATTAAACATAATAGGCTTGAGGAGTGACTGTTCTTGAAAAGAACAATCGTATTGTTTATGTTATTACAATGCATTGACAACGCACGCATTTACTCCTATACTATAGGTATAGGAGGTGTAAATATGGCTAATACCAATATTACAATTAGAATAGATGAAAAATTAAAGGTGCAGTTGCAAGAATTAATGTTTGATCTTGGAATGGATATGACGACCTTTTTCACGCTTGCAGCAAGACAAGCGGTAAGGGAACAAGCTTTACCATTTCAACCTAGAAGATTGAACGGAAATGATAGTGCGAAAGCATATCAACTTGCTGCAGAAAATACAAAATACAATGAGAAGGGTCAAGCAGTTGTTGAACAAGGCGATGAATGGCGAGAAGAGACAGAATGGGAGGAGATGTTCGAGCAAATGAAAAAAGAAAGGAAGTCTTGAACATGTATAACAAAGGAGAAGTTTGGTTTGTGGAGTTTCCGTTAGAAGAAGATATTTTCCAAACCATTAATAGACCAGTTATTGTCTTGGATGAAAATACACTTGGGGTCTTATCTGTGAAAATCACAAAGCATATGCCACGTCAGGAAGATCCTTATGACACTCCGATTTTATATTGGAAAGAGGCCAATTTAAAATTGGCCTCCACAGCAAGAGTATCAAAAGTATATTTGTTATCCAAAGAAAATTTTATCTTTAAAATTGGTGATTTACACCAAGAGGATTTGGTACGCATCGAAGAAATGTACCAAGTATATCTGAATGCACATTTACATTCGATGGATTAGAGTCCTTTTTCTAAAAGTTCCCTTAACGTTCCTTCTACAGATTCTGCAATATCTGTTGCATGTTGCTTCACATCTGGTTTGGCATGTGCCATAGCATAACTCTTTCCGATATATTCTAACATTTCAATATCATTTTGTTGATCGCCAAAGGCAATTGCTTCGTTGCGGTTTAATCCCATTTTTTCCAAAATAAATTTCAATGCTGTTCCCTTATTGGAATCAAAGGAGATAAAATCTACCCAGAGATTACCGGCTTTCGCAACTCGAATCTCTTTCTCAAACAAAGCTTTAAAATGCTCATAACATTCCTGATGTGTTTCCCAATTAATAAACGCAATCTTTATGATAGGCTCGGGAATACTGTCAAAAGAATCAATGGCAGTAGTGTGGTATCTCACGTGGGTTGTCATGAAATTATAAAAGCGTTCATCTCCACTTTTTATATATTGCGTATTAGGTGTAGAAACGGTGATTTTGCAATCTGGAAACTTTTCTAATTCATGAATGATTCGCATTGCCAGTTCTCTATTGAATTGGGAAAGCACAAATTTTTCACCATTGTATTGGCAGATAGCTCCGTTTTCTGCGACGTAATGGACTTCATCCGCAACAGGTGTAAACATCATCTGCATGTTTTCCAATTGACGTCCGCTTGCAGCAACAAAAGGAATATGGCGCTTTTTTAATTCCAAAATGATGTCATATATTTCAGGATTGAGGTCTCTCTGCCCCTCCGGGAGCAGAGTACCGTCAATATCACTTGCTACGAGTTTTATCATCTTATAGTTCCTCTAAAGATTTGTATTTCTGATACTTCACATCTGCATCCTCTTTTGCAGTCTTAAACAAAGTCTCTGCATGTTCAGGGAAGGTGCGTTTTAAGGCGGCATAACGAGTCTCACCATCGAGGAATTCCTCGTAATCCATAGTCGGAGCCTTGGAATCTACCTTCATTGGCTTCTCCGTGTTTGGATTGTATCGATATAAGGTCCAATATCCGGCCTCCACAGCACGTTTCATTTCCTGTTGCACATTTGCCATGCCTGCTTTAATACCGTGCGCTACACAAGGCGTATATGCAACGATAACAGATGGTCCTTTGTGTTGCTCCGCTTCATGTAAAGCTTTAATCAACTGATTCGGATCAGCCCCCATAGCCACCTGGGCCACATAGACATTCCCGTAGGTTTGGAAAATGGCACCTAAATCTTTCTTGCGACTGCGTTTTCCGGCAGAAGCAAACTGGGCAACAGCTCCGAGAGGAGTTGCTTTTGAACTCTGGCCACCGGTGTTAGAATACACTTCGGTATCCACTACAAATACGTTGATATCTTCGCCGCTTGCAATGACATGGTCAAGTCCGCCAAAGCCGATATCGTAAGCCCAACCGTCACCACCAAACATCCAGAAGCATTTCTTCGCTAATTGGTCTTTTCGCTCTAAAATTTTTGAAGCTAATTCAGAATCAGAAGCTTCTAATTCTGAAATTAATTCATCCGTGTATCTCCTTGACAAATCAAAGTCATCAAAGTTTTCCAACCAGTTCTTTGCCACCTCGCTGTTTGTTGATTTGGCATAAGATTCTACCAATGTCTTTTGGGCGAGACGCTGTTGTTTTACAGATAGGAACATTCCGAGGGAAAGTTCTGCATTATTTTCAAATAAACTGTTGGTCCAAGCAGGTCCAAAGCCTTTCTTATTGGTCGTGTATGGAATACCAGGCATCGGTGCTCCCCAAGCTTGCGAACAACCGGTTGCATTTGCCCAATATACGCGGTCACCAAATAACTGTGTCAACAATTTTGCATAAGGTGTTTCTCCACATCCGGCACATGCGGCGGAGAATTCAATTAATGGTTGACGGAATTGGCTACCTTTCACGCTGTATACTGGGAATAAGTCTCCTTTGTCAGAAATAGAAAGACCGTAATTCCATAATGTCTTTTGTGATTCATTTAAAGCAACAGGCTCCATAGAGAGCGCTTTTTCTTTTGCAGGGCAGCAGCTTACACAGCTACCACATCCGGTACAGTCGTATGTAGAAACCTGCATCGTAAAGTGGAGACCTTTTGCAGCAGGTCCATTTGCCGGAATGGTTTCAAATCCTTTCGGGGCATTTGCTTTCTCTTCATCATTTAATAAATAAGGACGAATAACAGCATGCGGACATACTAAAGCGCATTTATTACACTGAATACATTTTGAAGCATCCCAAACAGGTACCTTCAAGGCAATACCACGTTTTTCGTAGGCAGTTAATCCCATGTCAATATGGCCGTCTTCGTAATTTTTAAATGCACTGACTGGTAAGTCGTCCCCTTTCTGCTTGTTAATTGGTTTTAATAAGTTTTCTACAACTGCAGGAGTATTTTCATCTGTCACAGTATCAGCGACTTCAGCATTTGTCCAGGAAGCAGGTACATTCACTTTAACAATCTCGGTTGCACCGGCGTCAATCGCTGCGATGTTTTTGGCGATCACATCGTCTCCCTTGGTAAAGTACGTTTTCCGTGTTGCTTCCTTAATCATGTCCAAGGCTTCTTCGGTAGGAATTACCTGCATCAAAGCAAAGAAAGAAGCTTGAAGCACGGTGTTTGTATGACTGCCAAGGCCCAATTCCTGGGCGATTCTATTTGCATCAATCATATAGAATTGAATGTTCTTTTGCGCAATTTCCCGTCGAACAGAAGCAGGTAAATAAGTTTCCAATTCTTCCTCTTTCCAACTACAATTCAGAAGGAAGGTACCGCCAGGTACTAATTCTTCTACGATGTCATACTGACTGATATAGCTTTGGTTGTGACAAGCCACAAAGTCTGCCTGTTTTACATAGTAAGAACTTGTGATAGGTTCGTCACTGAAGCGTAGATGCGACTTGGTCACACCAAAAGATTTTTTCGCATCATATTCAAAGTATGCCTGTGCAAACTTATCTGTGTTATCATTAATAATTCTTACCGTGTTGTGATTTGCACCTACAGTTCCATCGCCACCGAGGCCCCAGAATTTGCATTGCATCATGCCATCTTTCGTTGAGGCAAATGGTTTTACCGGAAGAGAAAGATGGGTTACATCATCTACAATACCAATGGTAAAGCTGCGAACTGGATTTGCGGAAGCGAGATTTTCAAAAACAGCTACAATTTGTGCAGGGTCCGTGTCTTTGGAACTTAACCCGTAACGACCACCGATGACATGAATTTGGCGTTCACTGTTCATCAGTACACTGCACACGTCTTCAAACAGTGGTTCTCCGGCACTTCCCATGGCTTTACAGCGATCTAAAACAGCAATGCGTTTCACAGATTTTGGAAGCGTTTGCAAGAAATATTTTGCAGAGAATGGGCGGTATAGATGCACTTGAAGGAATCCAACTTTCTTGCCTTCCTTGCAGAGTGATTCTACCGCATCGCGGATAACGCCACTTGCAGAACCCATTGCAATCACAACATCTGTGGCCTCTGGGTCTCCATAATAATTAAATACGTGATACTCACGTCCTGTAAGCTTTGTAATTTCATTCAAATAGTTTTCTACAATGCCAGGGAGTGCATCATAGAAGCCATTGTTCGCCTCACGCACCTGGAAATACACATCTCCGTTTTGTACCGTGTTTCGAAGAGTAGGATGTTCCGGGTTAAGAGCGCTGTCGCGGAATGCTTTTAATGCATCTTGATTAATTAAGTTTGCAACTGCTTCTTGATCCGGCAATTCGATTTTGTTGATTTCGTGTGAGGTACGGAAACCATCAAAGAAATGCATAAACGGAATACGTCCTTCGATGGCGGACAAATGTGCAACAGGGGCAAGGTCAGCCACTTCCTGTACACTTCCGGATGCAAGCATTGCGAAACCAGTCTGGCGACAAGCCATAACGTCAGAATGGTCACCAAAAATACTCATGGCATGCGTTCCTACGGTACGGGATGCTACATGTAATACTGCAGGAAGTCGTTCACCTGCAATACGGTAGAGCACCGGAACCATCAGCATAAGTCCTTGAGAAGACGTATATGTTGTTGCGAGGGAACCGGTTTGCAGAGCACCATGCACCGCGGTAATTGCTCCGGCTTCAGATTGCATCTCCGTTAACGTCACTGTTTGACCAAATATATTTTTACGTCCTTTCGCTGACCAGGCATCGGTGAGACCGGCCATAGGAGAAGATGGAGTAATCGGATAAATAGCAGCAATCTCCGTAAATGGGTAGGCCATATGAGCCGCCGCTTCGTTTCCATCCATAGTTACATATTTTTTTGACATATTGTGTCACCTCTTTTATTAATTTGCATTTTTTGCCGTATCAATTCCGGCTGCATTTTCCAAACCAAGGCGTTTGGTTGCTTCTTCACGCATCTTGTATTTTAACACTTTTCCGGCTGCATTCATAGGGAAGGCAGTTACAAATTCAATATATTTCGGCACTTTGTGTCTTGCCATACTGGCTGCAATAAAGTCGTGCATTTCCTGTTCGGATAAAGATTTTCCTTCTTTTAGAATGATGCAAGCCATTGCTTCTTCGCCGTATTTTTTATCCGGAACGCCAATAACCTGTACATCCTGTACAAACGGGTGTGTGTAAATAAATTCTTCGATTTCTTTTGGGTAAATGTTTTCACCACCGCGGATAATCATATCTTTCAGACGACCGGTGATGCGATAGTTACCATCTTTGTCGCGACAAGCCAAGTCTCCGGAGTGGAGCCAGCCTTCGGCATCTACTGTGTCGCGTGTTGCTTCCGGCATTTTGTAGTAGCCTTTCATTGTATTGTAACCACGAGAACAAAATTCGCCATTTTCTCCGGCGGCCACTTCTTCGCCCGTTTCAGGGTCAATAATCTTACACTCAATGTGAGGGAAATTATAGCCTACTGTGTCACAGCGAAGATCCAGAGGATCTGTCCATGCAGACATGGTACTACCAGGAGAAGATTCAGTCTGTCCATATACGCTGACAATACCGGTCATATTCATTTCGTTTGGATCTGCAGCACGTCTTATTAATTCAGGAGGACAACCTGCACCGGCCATAATACCTGTTCTCATGTGAGAAAAATCGGTTTTTCGATAATCCTCGTGATTGAACATGGCGATAAACATCGTTGGAACACCGTTAAAGCAGGTGATTCGCTCTTGGTTAATACAAGCAAGCGAAGACTTTGCTGAAAAATATGGCATCGGACAAACGGTAGCACCATGTGTCAAAGATGCAGTCATGGAAAGTACCATACCGAAACAGTGGAACATAGGAACCTGAATCATCATGCGGTCCGCCGTGGAAAGCCCCATACGGTCACCGATACATTTTCCATTATTTACTACGTTGTAATGTGTAAGCATAACCCCTTTCGGGAATCCGGTTGTTCCGGAAGTATATTGCATGTTACATACATCGTCCGGTCTTACGCGAGCAGCCATACGGTTTAATTCTTCTTGAGGAACTAAATCAGCACGTTCCATTGCTTCATCGAAGGTCAAACATCCAGGTTGTTTAAATCCTACGGTGATGACATTTCGAAGAAATGGAAGACGTTTACAGTGTAATGGTTCTCCCGGTTTTGCAGTTGCAATTTCCGGACAAATTTCATTAATAATTTCTTTATAATTAGAATCCAGACAAGATTCCACCATAACTAGCGTGTGTGTGTCCGATTGTCTGAAAAGATAGTCTGCTTCATGTCTTTTGTAAGCAGTATTTACGGTTACGAGTACGGCACCGATTTTGGTCGCTGCCCAGAAGGTAATATACCAAGCTGGAACATTTGTAGCCCAAATGGATACTTTGGAGCCAGCTTTGACACCCATAGAAATGAGTGCACGAGCAAAGCGGTCTACATCCTCGCGAAACTCTTCGTATGTACGCACATAATCCAAAGTCGTATATTTGAATGCATATTGATCCGGGAATTCTTCTACCATACGGTCTAATACTTGTGAGAAAGTAAGGTTAATTAATTCATCCTTCTTCCATACATACTGTCCGGTACCATTGTGATTTGGATATAACACTTTCTTTTTACCACGTGTTTTTTCAAAACGACTCATATAGTTTACAAAATGAGGGAAGATTACCTCGTAGTCCGGAAGGTCTTCCATCCATTCTGTCTTCCATTCCAAAGAGATAAAACCATCATAATCAATGGAAGAGAGTGCGCGCATCATATCCGCTACAGGAAGCGTTCCCTCGCCAATCAGATTGTAAGTATCTTTGTCATCAGAATCACGTAAATGAACATGTTTGACATATGCTCCCAGATTTTTAATGGTATTATCTGCACTTTCATCATAATCGCGATAAGGATGGTGGATATCCCACAAAGCTGCAAGTTGATCGCAGGCAAAATCGTCCAACATCGCACGCAGACGAGCCGTATCAGAAAAGATACCGCTTGTTTTTACTAAAACAGTCACATCGTTATCTTCTGCAAATTTCAATAATTCAGATAAGCGTTCGCGCACCAATTCTTCATTGTCGTGTAACGCTACAATTGTTACATATGGAACCTGCATCTGTTTCGCAATGTAAATCAAGTCTTTTAAAGCAGGCACAAAATTCTCTTCATTTGAAGATAAATCGCAAGAAGTGTCAAAACAAGGAATGGAAAGTTTTTTCTCGCGAAGTTGGCGAACAGTTGACGCCATATTATATTTGTGAAAAGGACCACTGCGTTCAACAAATTCCGGGAATTTTGGCAGGTTATAAACTTCAACACCTTCAAAACGCATATTGACACCTGCGTCAATCCATTCTTCCCAATTTAAGTGAGCCCATCCTCTGGTTGAGAAAGAAAGTTTCATTATACTTCAGCCTCCTCATAAACAATTTTATTCAATGCACTAATATAAGCTTGGATACTGGAACCAACAATATCAGTAGAGATTCCGCGTCCAGAATATAATTTTCCGTTGGAGCGCAATTTCACAACAGTTTCCCCCATTGCTTCGCGCCCTTCTGTTACGGAACGGATTTGGAAATCATCCAATTCATAGTGACATCCCAAGATATTTTCTAATGCCAGAAATGCTGCATCTACCGGACCATCTCCCAAAGCAACACCTTCCAGTGTTTGCCCATTTTTTTCTAAAGTCATGTGGGCCATGGAAGCAGCAGTATTACTTGCGGTAATACTGTAGGTATTTAATACATAAGTTGCAGGAACCTGCATTGCTGCAGAAGCAACGATGGTATCCAATTCTTTGGAAGAAATGACATCTTTGCGTGCTGCAATCTTTTGGAAGGCATTCCATACTTGTGCACCATCTTCCTCGCTTAAATCATAACCCAATTTTTCCACAGCCTTGAGTACGGTTGTCATGTTATCCATGCTCGTAAGAGACATTTCATCGACTACGTCTTGCACGCCATTATCAAACGGCGAGTTTTTGCTACGACTAGTCTGACACATCCATTCGATTTGTTTAATAATACGGTTCATTTCTACAGTGCGAACAGAACAAGTCACGCCGCACGAATCTCCTTTCATAGCAAGTAAGCGCGAGATATGAGGTAGAGAAATCTGATTAATCTGGTATGCAGCAGCCTTGATTTCGCGTGCCCCATGTTTGATGGCTGCAATTGCGCAGGCATCCGCC
The DNA here is from genome assembly GCA_945992055.1 of uncultured Clostridia bacterium. Classification (GTDB taxonomy): domain Bacteria; phylum Bacillota; class Clostridia; order Lachnospirales; family Lachnospiraceae; genus Faecalimonas. Next base: position 11,218 of record CAMFVG010000081.1, read on the forward strand.
ATTGCCAATTCATTAGAACAAGAAATGCCCAGTACCACATCGTTTAATTCCGGTACATTTTCATATAATGCATCCAAGAATACACCGAATTCATCCGGAAGGATTGCGCCGGTAGCATCGCAGACCGTAATTGTTTTTGCGCCCGATGCAATGGCTGTTTTTATCGCTTCATATAAAAAGGTAGAATCACTGCGGGTTGCATCATCTGCAATGAATTCAACATCAGAAGTTTTATCACAACAAGCAGTAACGATTTCCTCGATTGTTTTTAACATAGCTGCCGGTTTTTTGTGAAATAGATATTCCATCTGAACCGGACTCACAGAAGTAAATACTTGTAAGCGAGGGTGTTTTGCTTCTTTTAATGCATTCCAAGTTATATCCACACTTTCAACAGTCAACCCAACCGGAACAGCCACAATACTGTTTTTTACCGTAGAAGCTACGGACTTAATTCGTAATGAGTCGATTTTTGGTTGCTCAATTCCTTCTAATTCAATAACAGAGACGTCCAATTTATCTAATAACTTTGGAATTTCCAACTTTTCTTTAAAAGATAGTGAAAAATCTTTTCCTGATTGTTTCATTGTAATGTCGCTGATTCTTATTTGGTTCATATTGACCCTCCTTTTGAAATAACATAAAAAAATCCTTGAAGCTATAATAGCCTCAAGGACGAATATACGATTCGCGGTACCACCTTGCTTATAGTTGCCTCACAGCAAACTATCCCTCTCGAACTCTAATAAGTTCAAAGCCGATAACGGGGCGACCGTACTCCACTACACAAATAAAATTTATTCTTTGCAGAGTCGACTCGGGAGTGAGATTGCTATCTTCCATCCGTACCGGTTCACACCACCCACCGGCTCTCTGAAACATTCAGTAAAGAAGCATAATTCCGTCATAGTCATTTTTTATAAAAATTTAATTAAGTATATCACGTTAGCGTATTAAAGTCAAACAAAAATTATAAATAAAATTTATAGTTACAAAAGTATGTAAAAATGATAAAATAAGAGCAAGAATTCTGTGAAAAAGAAAAGGAGGACAGTGATGGGATATTTACAGGGAAAAACAGCGATAGTGACAGGTGCAGGACGAGCAGTGTTAAGTGATGGAAGATGTGGTTCTATTGGGTATGGTATTGCAACGGCATATGCAAAAGAGGGTGCTAATCTAGTTATTACAGGACGTAACGTAAAAAAACTAGAAGATGCAAAAGAAGAATTGGAGAGACTGTATGGAATCAAGGTGTTGATTGTACAAGCAGATGTAAGTGATGGAGCGGATAATGAGGCTGTAGTACAGAATGTAGTGGACCAGGCAGTTAAGGAATTCGGCCGAATCGACGTATTGATTAATAACGCACAGGCTTCAGCATCCGGAGTGCCGTTGGCAGAACATACGACAGAGCAATTCAATTTGGCTATGTATTCGGGACTTTATGCAACGTTCTACTATATGAAAGCATGCTATCCGTATTTAAAAGAGACAAAGGGAACGGTCATTAACTTTGCATCAGGAGCCGGTTTATTTGGTAACTATGGACAATGTTCTTACGCGGCTGCAAAAGAGGGAATTCGTGGTTTGACTCGTGTGGCAGCCACAGAATGGGCAAAAGATGGGGTGAACGTAAATATTATCTGTCCACTTGCATGGACTGCTCAATTGGAAAACTTTGAAAAAGCTTATCCGGAAGCATTCAAAGCAAATGTAAAGATGCCACCGGCAGGACATTATGGGGATTCAGAACTTGAAATCGGTCGTGTGTGTGTACATTTGGCATCACCTGATATGAAATACTTAACAGGAGAGACTTTAACATTAGAGGGTGGAATGGGATTAAGACCATAATTATTTTAAAAAAGAAAAAAATTCCATAAAGAATAAATTGCGTTTTACACATACTATATGTGCGAAGCGCAATTTTTTTACTTTATTGAAACTTCGTTTGCAAGCAAATTCTTTTTTATGAAGGGAGTTTTTTTATGGGAAAAAGGCAACATCTTGCGATTGCGTCTGTTCCTATCCAGGAATGGAACGGAATATATGATGCAGAGCATGCTTTGCGAAATGGGACCATTTTCGGAGAGCTTAATCGACCATTTTATGTGACGGTGACAAATGATGAAACTTTGACGTCAGAGCGAAATTTGAATCCGGAACAGGAAATGCTCCTTCAGATTCAACGTGTGGGGTTTGTATTAGATGATTTGCGTCTATACCTTGACACGCATCCGGAGGATAAACAGGCGTTGCAACTACTGAAAGAAATGTTGGGACAAAAGAGAAGGCTGATGAGAGAGTTTGCACTTCGGTATTATCCCCTTGCGGAGGAATGCATGGAAGTTATTTATAAGGAAAATCCGGAATCTGAATGTTACTGTTGGGCAGAGGGCAAGATTCCCTGGGAAGGAGCGTGCAGTTAATGTGGGTATATGAGAAACGGTTGCAGTATCCTGTCAACATTACGAAAACTTGTCCAAAGACGGCACAATTAATTATCAGCCAATATGGTGGTCCGGACGGCGAACTTTCGGCATCCATGCGATATCTGGCTCAACGATATACTATGCCGGATAAGCGAATTGGAGGACTATTAACAGATATTGGTACAGAAGAGCTTGCACATATGGAGATTATCTGTGCAATGGTGTATCAGTTGACAAAAAATCTAACTATAGAAGAAGCAAAAACTGCTGGATTTGATGCGTATTATATTGATCATACAGCAGCACTTTGGCCACAAGCAGCAGCCGGAGTTCCATTTACGGCAAAAGAATTTCAATCCAAAGGGGATGCCATTACAGACTTGACGGAAAATCTGGCAGCAGAGCAAAAGGCAAGAACGGTCTATGATAATCTGCTTCGTATGATTACAGATCCAGAAATTCGAGAGCCACTCCAGTTCTTACGCGCGAGGGAGATCGTTCATTTTCAAAGGTTTGGAGAAGCTTTAGAAAGAACGAAAGATGCTCTGGATTCCAGAAATTTTTATTATTGTAATCCGGAGTTTGACAAAGGAATCAAATTGTCATAAAGTAAATGAATTTTAAAGGCTCACCGCATGGATGTGGTGAGCTTTTAGAATAGAATGGAGGAGGAAAGCATGGTAATTATAAATGGAAAGATTTTCTCTATGGAGGGGGGAATAATTGAATGCGGATATGTACGTACAAAGGGAAAAATCATTGAAAAAGTGGGGGATATGTCCTTCTATAAGGAGATGAAAGAGGAAGAAGTTTTAAATGTTAAGGGGGCCTGGGTGTTGCCAGGGCTCATAGAAGCTCATGCACACATTGGAATTACAGAAGAAAAATGGGGTATTATAGGCGATGATTGTAATGAAGAAACGATGCCGGTTACTGCCACTTTGCGAGCTATTGATGCGGTGAATCCAATGGACCCTGCATTTCACGATGCGATTGAAGCAGGAATTACTTCGGTGATGACGGGACCTGGGAGTGCCAATGTAGTCGGCGGTCAGTTTGTCTTTATGAAAACACAAGGGCGATGTGTAGACGATATGATAGTGAAACATCCCGCGGCCATGAAAGTTGCGTTTGGTGAAAATCCTAAAACTGCTTATGGAGATAAGGGGGAACTTCCATCTACACGCATGGGCATAGCTGCATTGTTGCGTAAAACATTGATGCAAGCACAACAATATAAATATGAGAAGGAAAGTGGCAAATTAGAGAGAGAGGATTTCGAAATGGAACCATGGATACCGGTTCTTCGAAGGGAAATTCCTATGAAAGTCCATGCTCATAGGGCCGATGATATTTTAACGGCAATTCGGATTGCGCAAGAGTTTCTATTAGATATTACCATTGATCATGGCACGGAGTCACATTTGATTGTTGATAAGATTCAGAGTTCCGGATTCCCGGTGATTGCAGGTACTGATCTTACTTCCAGATCAAAAATTGAAGTGCAAAATATGAATTTTAAAACAAATAAAATTTTGCATGAGGCAGGTATTTTGTTTGCCATCACGACTGACCATCCAGTAGCCTTGATTCAATATCTCCCGCTTTGTGCCGGCCTTGCGGTAAAATATGGATTACCTGTAGAAGAGGGGTTAAAAGCAATTACAATCAATGCAGCACGTATTTGTCATGTGGATGACAGAGTCGGCAGCCTGAAAAAAGGGAAAGATGCAGATATTGCAATTTTCACAGGAAATCCCATGGAAACATTTACTAAAACGTTATATACTATGATTGACGGAGAGATTATTTACAAAGCGGAAGGGTAGGCAGGAAATCTAATGTATCTGGTATCCATTTATTTTGACGAGAAAACCAATCAGAAAATGCAATATTATATCAATCTTATCATGGAGAAAACGGGAAATAGTTTTATGGTTGAACGTAAGGTTCCACCGCATGTTACCATAGCTGCATTTGAGGCGAGAAGTGAAAAAGAGGTAGTAGCAGCGTTGGAGAATGTGGCAGAACGATTTGAACAAGGCCACATTACTTGGGCAAGTGTGGGACAGTTTTTTCCATATGTGATCTTCTTACAACCGGTGTTAAACAAATACTTACATGGTATATGTGAGGAGGTGTTTGATGCACTTGTGAAGGTGGAGGGAATTCAGATGAGTCCGTACTACCAACCATTCCAGTGGATTCCACATGCCACAATTGGTAAGAAACTGACTAGAGAGGAAATGAAAATTGCCTTCGAGGTGTTGCAGAATCATTTTTGCATATTTGAAGGCAAAGTAGTAAAAATAGGATTGGCAAAGACCAACCCTTATCAAGAAGTAAAGACAGTTGCTTTTTAAAATTATTATTATATAATGTTTCGGAGGAGGAACAATGCTATGAAAACATCAACAGAAATTGGATCAGCAGCAAGTAAAATAGGAGAGGAAAGAGTGGTTGAATATGTGGCAAAAGCTGGTTTTGATGCTTGGGATTTCTCCATGATGGACATGTGTAGATATGATTCCAAGACAAAATTAGCAATTGACACAGGACATCCGTTAACCGGAAGCAATCGCTTGGCTTTTGCAAGAAGGTTAAAGCAAATCGGATTGGATAATGGGATTGTATGTAATCAATCTCATGCACCATTTTCTACCAAGTATGAATGCGTTCGTTCCCGTTTGAAGTGGGCGATTGAATGTACTGCAGAAGCGGGAGGAGAGATTTGTATCATACATCCTATAAATGAAGGAACGGCAGAACAAAATGCAGAATTCTATTGGGAGTTGTTACCGTTTGCAAAGGAATGTGGAGTAAAGATTGCTACAGAAAATATGTGGCATTGGAATGATGAAAAGGATGAATCTTGTTTTGCAGCTTGTTCTACATCGGAAGATTTTCTTAAACATTTGCAGACTGTGAATGACGAATTTTTCGTTGCGTGCTTGGATATCGGCCATGCAGAAATGCGGGGTTCCGGGTCGGGAGCAGCAAATATGATTCGGGCACTCGGAAATCACTTGCAGGCATTACATATCCATGACAATGATCAATGGCATGATTCTCATAACATTCCATTTTCTATGTCTATTGATTTTGATGCGATTGTAAAGGCATTAAAGGACATTGATTACCAGGGATATTTTACATTAGAAGCAGATCAATATCTAAAACCTTATGATGAGAGCAATATCTTTCAAGGAATTCAGAACTTATCTAAGAGTGCAAGGAAACTCGCAAGTATGTTTGAAGAATAAATAAGAAAAGGCATCGGATTTTCCGATGCCTTTGTTTTCCCTAAAAGAAAATGATTCCGCAGCATGCAGCGACTCCGATCAACAGAATCGGCGATATTGCCTTTTTACGTAATTTTTTGTATAAGAACATAACGAAAAGGAGAATAGCTGTAATTATAAATGTTTGCCAGTTTGCAGAAATGGTAATTCCTTCTGCAAAGCAGTTTTCAATCATCATGTGAAGTCCGGTTGCAATAATGATACCAATGATACATGGTTTGATACCGTTCAAAATTGCTGCCACAAAAGGTTTTTGCAAGAAAGTCTTAAAAATCATGGAGAACAGCAGGATAATGATAAATGCCGGGAGGCATACCATAAACGTTGCAAGAATAGAACCCCAAAGTCCGCCGACTTCATTTCCAATATAAGTCGCTGTGTTTACCATAATTGGACCTGGTGTACTTTCGCTAATTGCTAAAAGGTATGCAAATTTTTCTTCTGTAACCCAATCGTATTCCGTTACTACTTCCCGGATCACAGGAATGGCACCATAAGCGCCACCAAAGGAAAACAATCCAACTTTAAGGAAGCCCCAAAACAATTCTAAATAATTCACGATGCCACCTTCTTTCCATCGTACCATTTGCGAATATAAAAAAATGCAAAACCGATCACTCCTGCTAATAGCAACAGACAAATGGTTGAGAAATTCAAAGATAAGAAGTTAATTGTCAACATTGCAAGCATAGCGCATACCAGTATAATGATTGAGAAAGCTGTTTTCTTCATTTTTTTAAGCATGTTGTAGCCGGCGCGTAAGATGATGAGGCCGACACCGATTTGGATTCCGTGGAAGGCATTAGCTACCCATGAGATATCAAGAATGTTATTAAAAAACGAAGATATCAAGAAAATAATCGCAAAAGACGGTAGAACAACACCGAAAGTTGCAGCAATGGAACCTAGGATACCGCCTTGTGCATAGCCGGTATAAGTGGCGCAGTTGATGGCAATAGGTCCCGGCGTGGATTCTGCAATCGTAAGAACCGTTGCAAATTCATCTTCGGTAATCCATTTCTTTTTTTCGACACATTCGTCCTGAACGATGGCAATCATGCCATAGCCGCCACCAAATGTAAAAAGACCAATTTTGGCAAATGTATAAAAAAGTTTAAATAACATAACATGCATCCTTTCTTGCTTAATGCAACAGTATTATAGCATAAAATCAAGTAAAAACAATTGACTTATTAAAATTTGCGTAGTAAACTTAAGACGACAATTGAAGGGGCGCTGGTAATTAAACCGGCTGAGATGGGATGTGATCATCCTGAACCCGAGAACCTGATCTGGATAATGCCAGCGTAGGAAGAGTACATTTTTGGAGAAAATTCTAACACCTGGATATCACAGATATCTGGGTGTTTTTTACTTTATAGGAACGAAGTTTCTATAAAGTAAAAAACGCTCCGCGAGGATGCGCAGAGACGTGCACAATGGAAATGTTGCTTCGCAATCACGTCTCGCGCCCGAGTTTGTAAACAAACTCTTTTTTATATTTTGTAAGCGCGCAGCAAAATATTAAAATGCACTCCAACACAGTCAGGTTTGTAGTTTGATTCTAAAAGAAAAGGAGAAGATAATTATGAACACAAGCGTAGCAATTCAAGTGCTGCCAAAGGCAGACAACGACAATGAACTCATTCGTATTGTAGATGAAGTGATTGATTATATTAAGTCTACAGGACTTAATTATTATGTTGGCCCATGTGAAACCTCGATTGAGGGAGAATATGATGAGTTGATGGATATCATCAAGGAATGTCAAAAAGTAGCTGTAAAAGCAGGTGCAGAGTCTGTCTCTGCATATGTAAAGATTACATATCGCCCGGAAGGAGAAGTGTTAAGCATTGAAAAGAAAGTTACCAAACATCACCGGTAAAATCTGGTCGTGTTCCGCAATTGTATTTGTTTTAATTATTTGGCAAATTGTATCGACCATTGGATTGGTAGACCGCTTTATGCTGCCTTCGCCGATAGATGTAGTGCAGGCGTTTTTGGGGGAGTTTCCAACACTTATGAAGCATTCTGTAATTACCTTATCAGAAGCATTTATAGGGCTGGGGCTTGGAATTTTGCTGGGGTTTGTTATGGCAGTTCTGATGGATGCCTTTGATGGTTTGTATAAAGCGTTTTACCCATTGATGATTTTGACACAGACAGTGCCGACGGTTGCCATTGCACCGCTTTTGGTACTGTGGTTTGGATATGAGATGACACCAAAAGTAGTTCTGATTGTGATAGTCACCTTTTTTCCAATTGCTGTGGGATTACTCAATGGTTTCAAATCTATCGATCACGACGAGGTTCATCTGCTTCGCGCCATGGGCGCCGGGAGAATGCAGATTTTTTGCTATATTAAATTTCCGAGTGCTTTGTCCCAATTTTTTGCAGGACTGCGCATCTCTGTTTCCTATGCAGTTGTGGGTGCGGTAATTTCTGAATGGCTTGGCGGCTTCGGCGGTCTTGGCGTTTATATGACGCGAGTAAAACAGGCATTTTCTTTTGACAAGATGTTTGCAGTCATCTTTTTGATTTCCCTGATTAGTCTAGTGCTCATGAAGGGTGTTGATCTCTTGCAAAAGAAGTGTATGCCTTGGGAGAAGGAGAATGGATTATGAGGAAGAAAATACTGATATTTTTTATGACAACTGTGATGGCATTGTCACTAGTTGCATGCGGAAGTGGGAAGAAAGAAGATAAAGATTTAGAAAAAGTAACATTTGTATTAGATTGGACACCAAATACAAACCATACCGGCTTGTATGTTGCTCAAGCAAAAGGATATTTTGAAGAAGCGGGCATAGAAGTGGAAATCGTACAACCGCCGGAGGATGGTGCAGAAGTACTGGTTGCATCGGGAAGGGCACAATTTGGTGTTTCGTTTCAGGACTCTATGGCACCGGCATTAGCAGGTGAAGAGGCGCTTCCAATCACGGCAGTAGCATCCATTATTCAGCATAATACGTCGGGGATTATATCCCGCAAAGGGGAAGGGATGCATACGCCAAAGGGAATGGAAGGCAACCGTTATGCTACATGGAATGGGCCGATTGAGCTTGCAACACTCCAACAGGTGATTGAGAGTGATGGTGGTGATTTTGAGAAGGTAAAACTCAACCCCAGCACGGTTACGGATGAGGTTTCTGCATTGAAAACAAAGTCTGTGGATGCCATTTGGATTTTTTATGCCTGGGCAGGCGTGAAAACAGAACTGGAGGGATTGGAGACCGATTATTTTGCGTTTGCAGACATGGACCCGGTATTCGATTATTACACACCGGTTGTCATTTCCGGAAACAAATTTTTACAGGAAAAACCGGAAACTGCAAAAGCATTTTTGCGTGCTTTGACCAAGGGCTATCAATTTGCAATGGAACATCCGGAGCAGGCTGCAGAGATTCTCTGCAAAGCAGCACCGGAGTTGGATTTAGAGCTTGTAAAAGCAAGTCAAATGTATCTGGCGGATAAGTATCAGGCAGAAGCAGAACAATGGGGATACATTGATGCTACACGTTGGAATCATTTTTATAACTGGTTGAATGAAAAAGAATTAGTGGAAAAAGATATACCGGAGAACACCGGTTTTTCCAATGAATATTTGCCTTAAGTAGGAGGAAAGAATGGCGATTTTAGAGGTGCGGGATATTTCCAAATCCTTTGATGGAGAAAAAATTATTAATCAAATATCAATACAACTTCATGAAGGGGAAATCGTGTCCCTTCTTGGTGTGAGCGGTGGAGGAAAAACGACGCTTTTTAATATCATAGCCGGGTTGAGTCGACCGGAGACCGGAAGCGTGTGGTTGGACGGGGAAGAGATTACCGGACGACCGGGGAATGTGAGTTACATGCTTCAAAAGGATTTGCTGCTTTCATATCGTACGATTTTGGACAACGTTTCCTTACCTTTGATTGTTCGTGGGATGAAAAAGAAAGAAGCACGTGAAAAAGCACGCATATATTTTGAGCAATTCGGATTGACCGGAACAGAAAAGAAATATCCGGCACAACTGTCCGGAGGCATGAAACAGCGAGCAGCGTTACTTCGAACCTACTTATTTTCAGAAAAGGTGGCTCTTTTGGACGAGCCTTTTTCTGCGCTGGACATGATGACCAAGCAATCGATTCATGGATGGTATTTGGGTGTGATGGAAAAAATAAAATTATCTACTCTCTTCATTACACATGATATTGATGAGGCGATTTTGTTGTCAGACCGAATTTATCTCTTGACGGGAAAACCAGGACAGATTACCAAGGAAATAGTTATAAAGGAGCGCAAACCGAGAAGAGGGGACTTTCCGCTTACGGAAGAATTTCTGATGTATAAACGTGAAATATTATCCCATTTGGAAGGAAAAAACGTTGACGAAAGGGATGTTTTATAAGAGAATATAAGCAACGTAAAACAGACTTGGAGGAAACAGAATGAAAGTGTTAAGTGGATATGAGCCGGCAACTGTGCTCAGTTTCTTTGAAGATATTTGCAACATACCACATATTTCTTATCACGAACAGGAATTAAGTGATTATTGTGTAAAGTTTGCAAAAGAGCGAGGACTCTATTGTGAACAGGATGAACTTGGGAATGTGATTATCGTGAAGGAGGCAACACCGGGATATGAACGGGTAGAGCCGATTATCATTCAGGGGCATCTTGATATGGTGGGGGACAAGGTTCCGGAATGCGATATTGATATGACGAAAGAAAGTGTTCGTGTTCTCGTGGACGGAGATTATATCACCGCGGATGGTACAACTTTGGGTGGTGATAATGGGATTGCAGTAGCCTATGGTCTTGCATTGCTGGATGCAGATGATATCTCACATCCACGTTTGGAAGTTGTTCTTACCGTAAGTGAAGAAGTTGGACTGGAAGGTGCGACAGCAATCGACTTGTCTTGCTGTCAAGCCAAACGATTGATTAACATTGATTCAGAAGAAGAAGGTGTCTTTACCGTTGGATGCGCAGGTGGATTACGTGTGGATTGCCGCATTCCTTTGGAAATGACGCAAAAGACGGGGACAGTTTGTGAAATAAGAACAACAGGATTTCTCGGAGGGCATTCCGGAATTGAAATTGATCGAGGACGTGCAAATGGGAATATTATGTTGGGCCGTTTCTTCCTATTCTTAAAACAGAAAATGAATTTCGAGATCCTCAAAATGGAGGGCGGTGTCAAAGATAACGTTATACCGAAAAATGCCAAAGCATTGTTTTTGGTAGAAGATGTGAGTGCAATAAACAGCATAGTAGAAGCGTTTAATCAAGTGTTAAACATAGAATATGGTGCAAGTGACCCGGATGCAAGATTGGAATTGGCAGTTGGGGATGTTGACACACGCGAAGTACTTTCTGCAACATCAAAAGAAAAGGTACTTGCTGTTTTAAATGGGATGCCAAATGGTGTACAGACGATGAGCCAAGATTTGAAGGGTCTTGTAGAAACTTCTTTAAATATGGGCGTTATGAGTGTGGATGAAGAGGCAATTACAACCGTTTTTTCTCTTCGAAGCTCGCATGAAAGTGCAAAAATGCATCTTGCAGAAACATTAAAGCAGATTGCGGAAGTGTTAGGAGGAGAGGCAAGTTATCATGGACTATATCCGGGCTGGCCTTACGCAAGAGACTCTAAACTTCGAGAATTGTGTATCAAGAATTATAAAGAACAGTACGGAAAGGAACCGGTGGTCGAAGTCATTCATGCCGGATTGGAATGTGGTATTTTATCCTCCAAGATAGAAGGTTTGGATTGCATTTCTATGGGACCGAATATGTACGATGTGCATACACCGGATGAAAGAATCAGCATTTCTTCCATTGCCCGTATGTGGGAATATTTAAAAGCTGTTTTGGCAGAAAAATAAAAACAAAGAGAGCTTGGAACTTTGAAATTCCAAGCTCTTTTATTGCTTTTAAAGTAATGCAGCATTTCTGCGTATCGTTTCTTCTATCATTTTTTGACAGGTAGCACCGATCACCTTTTGCTCCTCTCGACTCAAATCTTTTGGATAAATTGGTTTTCCATATTCTACAACCACATGTGTTTTTTTGAGTTTCGGAAGATGATTTTCAAAAATTTCAGCAGAATTATTAATTGATACGGGTACAATCGGACAACCGGTTTTTAATGCAATCTTAAAAGAGCCTTCTTTGAAGGGAAGCATACTTAATTCCTCTCCGGTATTGCGAGTTCCCTCTGGAAATATACAGATAGAAACCCCTTGCTTGACGTATTCAATTGCCTGCAAAATAGTTTTCATCCCTTGTTTGACATCTTTTCGATCTAAGAATAGGCAATATAAATAGCGCATCCATACTCGTAAGGAAGGTATTTTCTCCATGGAATCTTTTGCAACAAATCCAGTCAAGCGTTTGCACTGCACATAAAGGAGCAAAATGTCAAAAAAGCTTCTGTGATTTCCCACCAGCAACGATGCTTCATCCGGAACATTTTCTTGACCGATGACAGTGATTTTGGTGCCACTGAACCAGAGGATTACCCGAAATCCCCATTGTACAATACGAAGTGAACTGTAGTCTTTCGCTCTTTTGTTACATTTACCGATTATCCATTCCACAAAAAAGAGTGGATAAGATAATAGTAAAAAAAGTATTAGAAAAAGTGCAGCAAAAATAAATCTAATCATAATTTTTCCCTTCTGTTATCTTCCGTAAATACGTGTTATTCTGGCAAGCCCTTCCGCCAACCCTTGGGACAAAGCGTGTTTCTTGTAGCGCCACGCCCAGTTGTTAACACCGATGCCCGGTGTGTTCATGCGACCTTCTTCGCCGATTCCGAGTACATCCTGTAATGGGACGATTGCGTAAGTAGCGATGGTTCCGAGGCATGTACGCAAAAAATCCCAATGAATGTTGTAACCATCAGTATTCATGTAGTAGCGAACTTTATCGCGAGAGTATTCGGATGCGGATGCATACCAGCCTTTTGTTGTATTGTTATCATGCGTTCCTGTATAGCACACACAGTTTGGAGTTGTAAACTGATGTGGCAGGAATGTACTTTCTTCTTCTGAATCAAAACCAAATTGAAGAATTCGCATGCCAGGGAAACCAAATTGGTCTCGAAGTGCTTCAACTTCCGGAGTAATAATACCCAAATCCTCTGCAATAATAGGAAGGTTTTTCCCCAGGGCGTCTTCGATTACAGTGAATAAATCGGCTCCGGGACCGGGTATCCATTCCCCATTAATTGCAGTTTCTTCTCCATAAGGAATTGCCCAATAGGATTCCAGACCTCGGAAGTGGTCAATTCGAAGATAATCGGACAAATGTAGTTGGTGACGAACCCGTGAAATCCACCATTGATAACCATCACTTTTTTGCCTATCCCAATTGTAAAGAGGGTTTCCCCAAAGTTGTCCTGTTTCGGAAAAATAATCCGGCGGGACGCCCGCAACGACGGTTGGATATCCTTCACTATCTAATTGGAACAGTTCTTGATTTGCCCAGACATCTGCACTGTCTAGAGAAACAAAAAGAGGAATGTCTCCTATGATTTTAACCTCATTCTTGTTGGCGTATTCTTTCAACGCAAACCATTCCTTATAAAAGATAAACTGCACAAAGTAGTAGTAGTTCATATCTTTTTGTAAGAACTCTTTGAGGGATGCTTTTGTCTCCGGCGTTGGAGTGCGGTATTCTGCTTCCCAAGCAAGCCATTCACGACCTTCGTGCATGTCTTTGCAAGACATATAGAGTGCATAATCTTCCAGCCAGAACGAGTGCTTTTGGATAAAGGTTTCGTATTCGGCAAACAGTTCGCTTGATGCACACTCTGAAAATCTGGAAAACGCAAGGTTTAAGATTTTGGTTTTCCATGGAATGATGGCACCATAATCTACCAGTTCTTCATCACCTGTAGGACAATCGGAAAGTTCGCTCTCATTTAAAAATCCTAATTCAACTAAATGTTTCGGACTAATTAGGAGTGGTTGTCCGGCAAAAGCAGAAAAACTTTGATAGGGGGAATCACCGAAGCCAGTCGGCGTCAGAGGCAATGTCTGCCATAAATGTTGTCTTGCTGCTTTGAGAAAATCTATAAAATCATAAGCCGCCTGCCCCAAGTCACCGATTCCGTAAGGGGATGGCAGTGAAGTTGGGTGCAGTAAAATTCCTGATACACGTTGTTGTTTTTGGTTGTTCATTATCGTTTCCTTGGTTTCTATTCAATAAAAACATTATACAAAACTCTCATTACAAAGGCAACTTTTTTGAAATTTACATTTTAGATATAGAGTGATATAATGTACGGAAAGGGGAAATCCTGGTTTTACAAAAAGAGGAGTGAAAAAGATGGATAGAAGAAATTTGACCTTGTTAACTGATTTGTATGAGCTCACGATGATGCAGGGATATTTTGAACGTCAAGCGAACGAAATGGTTGTATTTGACATGTTTTTCCGGTCTAATCCGAATAAGTCCGGGTATTCAATTACAGCGGGGCTTGAGCAGGTTATCCAATATGTAAAAGAATTAAATTTCACATACGATGATGTAGAAT
>CAMFVG010000082.1 GCA_945992055.1 uncultured Clostridia bacterium
TTATAAGGAATTATAATACTGCCAGTAACAAAACCCAATCCAATTTATGCAGAATATCATTTGCACTGGCAGACTATATGGGAGCGGTGGGCAAGAGATTTGAGAAAAACTGCAACATGATGCTATCCGGCAGCCACTTCAGCATAGACGGATGTGTTAGGCTAATTATCGACAGTCTGAAAGAAAAGGAGACTCCTGAAAATGAATAAAGATCTGACTGTGGGAAACCCACAAACCGTATTGTGGAAATTCTGTATGCCTTTATTTGGAAGCATTATTTTCCAGCAGCTCTATAATATAGCTGACAGTCTGGTAGCTGGAAAGTTTATAGGAGAAAATGCTTTAGCTGCCGTTGGAAACAGTTATGAAATCACCTTGATTTTTATTGCCTTTGCCTTTGGATGCAACATGGGCTGTTCCGTTGTCGTTTCCAAGCTGTTTGGAGCCAGAAATTATAAAGAAATGAAAACTGCCGTTTACACTGCCTGTATTTTCAGTGGTTTTGTTTGTATCCTGTTAATGCTCATCGGAATACTCGGATCCGGTATGTTGCTTCGGTTAATTCGAACCCCTGAAGAAGTATTTGCAGATTCAAAACTGTATCTTGATATTTACGCATGGGGATTACCATTTGTCTTTTTCTACAATATTGCTACCGGTATCTTCTCTGCACTCGGAGATTCCAAAACACCATTTTACTTTCTGGCGATATCTTCTATGTCCAATATCGCAGTAGATATCTGGTTTGTAAAGGCATTCCACATGGGGGTAGCCGGTGTAGCCTGGGCAACATTTCTCTGTCAGGGAATCAGCTGCATTCTGGCAATGATTGTAGTATTCAAGAGACTTGCCAAAATCGAAGAAAAAGAAAAAGCTCCTCTATTTGATTTACAGCTTTTAAAACAGATTGTAGTGATTGCCATTCCAAGTACTTTGCAGCAAAGCTTTATTTCCATAGGTAACATCATTATCCAGAGTATTATTAACGGTTTCGGAGCACCTGTCATGGCCGGATATTCTGCTGCCGTAAAACTGAATAATCTGGTGATTACTTCATTTACAACACTTGGAAACGGAATTTCCAACTATACAGCACAGAATCTTGGTGCCAGAAAGCTTGACCGGGTAAAACAGGGGTTCGGTGTTGGTATCAAATTAGTATGGATGCTGAGTCTCCCGTTGTTTCTACTTTACTTCTTTGGCGGAAATATCGTATTAAAACTCTTTATGGATGCCCCAACTAAACTTGCCATGCAGACAGGCATCACCTTTCTAAAAATCCTGTCTCCTTTCTATTATGTGGTTTCCGCGAAATTAGTAGCAGATGGCATTCTGAGGGGATCCGGCATGATGAAAAAATTTATGATAGCTACTTTTACAGATTTAATTCTTCGCGTATTGCTTGCTTTCTGTTTCTCAAGGACAGCACTCGGAGCAACCGGAATCTGGTGTGCATGGCCTATCGGATGGTGCGTAGCTGCGGTACTATCCATTGGATTTTATTACAACGGTCCATGGAAGAAGAAAAAATAACAGCTTCCACCATTGCCTGTGTATTTCTATTTGTCTTTTTCATTAAAAAAATGATATGATGTGAAAAAAGATTGGAGATGCCATAATGAGTTATATTAAACATCGTGCAGACGAGTCGTTGGAGGATTATTTAGAGACAATTCTTATGCTGCAAAAAAGCAGAGGACAGGTTCGTTCAATAGATATTGCAAATGAAATGAATTTTACAAAACCAAGTGTCAGTGTTGCCATGAAGAACCTTCGTGAAAAACAATACATAACGATGGACAGCATCGGATACATCACGCTGACCGAAGCCGGCAGACAGCGTGCCGAAGATGTATTAGAACGGCATACTATACTTGCTGATTTACTAATGCATATCGGAGTAAGTAAAGAAACTGCTTTGGCTGATGCCTGTAAAGTCGAACACGATTTGAGTGAGGAAAGCTTTGAAGCAATTAAGCGAGCTCTCCGTTCCTCAAAATTATCATCCATTAAGAGCTAAAAACAAGCAAAAAGGAACCCAAATTGGATTCCTCTTCGCTTGGTATGTTTTGTATGTGGTTTATCAAAAAATAGGTTATTGTCTTATTGCACATTGAATGCACTATCGCCAGGGTAAACAGCATTTTCGCCAAGTTCTTCCTCAATACGTAGCAATTGATTATATTTTGCCACTCTCTCACTTCGACTAGGTGCACCTGTTTTTATCTGGCAGGTGTTGAGTGCCACCGCTAAATCTGCAATAGTAGTGTCTTCTGTCTCCCCAGATCTGTGGGACGCAATTGCAGTATAACCGGCTTTATGTGCCATCTTAATCGCTTCCAGTGTTTCCGATACAGAACCGATTTGGTTTAATTTTATCAAAATAGAATTACCGCAACCAAGTTTTATTCCTTTTGCAAGTCGTTCCGTATTTGTAACGAATAAATCATCTCCTACAAGCTGGATTTTATCTCCCAGTTCTTTAGTTAGTAACTGCCAGCCTTCCCAATCTTCCTCATCCAGTGCGTCTTCAATGGATATAATCGGATATTTCTCCACCAATGCTTTCCAATGCGCAATCAGAGATTCCGAAGTAAAATGTGTTCCCGCTTTCGGAAGTATGTACTCTCCCTTTTTCTCTCCCTTCCACTCACTGGAAGCTGCGTCCATGGCCAATTTAAAATCTTTTCCCGGTGTATATCCCGCTCTTTCAATTGCCTTTAAAATATATTCTATTGCTTCCTCATCGCTTGAAAGATTTGGTGCAAAACCGCCTTCATCACCAACAGATGTGGCAAGCCCCTGTTCTTTTAAAAGTCCGGCTAGTGAATGGAATACCTCTGCACACCATCTTAGTGCCTCTTTGAAACTAGATGCTCCTACCGGCATGATCATAAACTCTTGTACATCTACGGTGTTCGCTGCATGGGCACCTCCATTTAAAATATTCATCATAGGAACCGGCAGTCGATTTCCTGAAACACCTCCCAAAAAGCGATATAATGGAACTCCCAGAGAAAGAGCTGCCGCTTTGGAAGTG
>CAMFVG010000083.1 GCA_945992055.1 uncultured Clostridia bacterium
CATTGATGCTTTTTCATTAGATGTAATGAGTAAAGTACAAGATATTAGAAAAAGTAGTTTAACCTTTGCTCCCGAAGCAGGATCACAGAGACTTCGCAATGTGATTAACAAGGGACTCACAGAAGAAATTATATTGGAAGGTGCTGGACAAGCATTTGAAGGCGGTTGGAATCGTGTGAAATTATATTTCATGTTGGGACTTCCTACAGAAACAGAGGAAGATATGAAAGAAATTGCTCATTTGGCAGATAAGATTGCACGACGTTATTATGAAATTCCAAAAGAGCAACGCAATGGCAAGTGTCAGATTGTTGCAAGTTCTTCATTCTTTATTCCAAAGCCATTTACACCATTTCAGTGGGCACCGATGTTAAATAAAGAAGATTATATTGCTCGTGCAAATATTGTAAATCATGAAATGAAGGCGCAACTCAATCACAAGAGTTTGAAATACAATTGGCATGAAGCAGATGTGACAGTTATGGAAGGTATATTTGCCCGTGGAGACAGAAGAGTAGGAAAGGTGTTGTTAGAAGCTTATCGCCTTGGCTGTATATATGATTCATGGGGTGAACATTTTAAATATGAACAATGGATGCAGGCCTTTGAAAACGCCGGTGTAGATATCGCTTTTTACAATTTGAGAGAACGTGATCTAGATGAAATTCTTCCATGGGATTTTATTCATATAGGAGTCTCAAAAGAATTTTTGAAACGCGAGTGGAAAAATGCTTTAGAAGAAAAGGTAACACAAAATTGTCGCACAAAATGTGCCGGCTGCGGTGCAGCCATTTACGGAGGAGGTGTTTGCATTGAAAGCAAGAATTAAATTCCGTAAATATGGTGCAATGAAATTCATCGGACATTTGGATGTCATGCGATTTTTCCAGAAAGTGATGAGAAGAGCGGACATACCAATTGCTTTTAGTGGAGGATTTAGCCCACATATGATTATGTCCTTTGCAAATCCACTGGGAGTCGGTGTGACAAGCGATGGAGAATATTTTGATATTGAACTTTCTCAAAGTATTGATATGATGTCTGCTGTAGAACGCATGAATCAAGTTGTGGTAGAAGGTATCGAGATTGTTAATATGGTGCCAATCTCTGATGACAAAAAGCAAACCGGAATGTCAATTGTGGCTGCTGCGGATTATTTGTCTTCTTTGAGAAGCGGTATTTTCCCTGAAAATTGGAAGGATTTAGCCGAAAAGTTTATGGAGCAGGAAGAAATCTGCGTTATAAAAAAGACCAAAAAAAGCGAAAAAGAAGTAAACATTAAACCGATGATATATAAATTTGAGGTTTGTGAGGACAAAGTATACATGCGCGTGGCAACCGGCAGTGTGGAGAATCTTAAGCCGGAATTAGTTATGAGTGCATTTTGCAAGTATTTAGACATGGATTTGGAAAAATTATCTTTCTCACACCATCGTTTAGATGTATTCGCAAATGTAGGAACAGAAGACCAGCGTAAATTTGTGAGTTTGGATCAGGTATCGTAATGAATCAAAAACTGGTAATTACAAAATTTGAAAAAAAAATTTGGACAGCGCTTTTTCAAGACGGAGAGATTGTGGATTTGTATTGTGCTTCTGCAAGCGATGTTGAAAATGATTTTGCACTTGGTAATATTTATGTTGGAAAAGTAAAAAACATTGTCAACAATATCAATGCTGCGTTCATTGAGATTAACGATGGTGTGGAATGCTATTATTCAATTCCCGAAAATCCGACCCCTTTTTTCACCCATAAAATTGGCAAAAAACCTTTGTGTGTTGGGGACGAATTGTTGGTTCAAATTTCAAAGGAAGCGACAAAAACAAAAGTGGCTACTGTGAGCAGCAATCTTAATTTCACTGGGAAATACGCCGTTCTTACTACCGGAGATACCAGAGTTGGTGTGTCATCTAAGATTGCAAAAGGCAATCGCGAATCACTGATACAGACCGCCACACCTTATGCTTCCGATGAGTATGGGTTTATTATTCGCACAAATGCAAAGGATGCAAATGTAACTACTATAGAAACAGAATTAAAGCATCTGATTTCGGAGTATAGAGCGATTACCTCTGTGGCCAAAACAAGAGTTTGTTATTCTTGTTTAAAGCATAGCGAAAAACAATACTTGACAAAACTACGTGATATCTATCAAAATGGACTAATGGAAATCTTGGTCGAAGATGAAGAAATCTATAATGAAGTAAGGGCATTTTTAAGCAAAGAACAGCCGGAAGATTTGGCATATTTAACTTGGTATACAGATAAGCAACTTCCGCTGCACAAATTATATAAAATTGAAAAACATATTTCAGATGCATTAAAAGAAGTTGTTTGGTTGAAATCAGGCGCCTATCTTGTGATACAACCAACAGAGGCATTGACAGTGATTGATGTAAACACTGGAAAATGCATCAGCAAAAAGAAAGATGAAACGGCCACACTTAAAATTAATATTGAGGCTGCAATAGAAGCTGCAAAACAAATTCGGTTAAGAAATTTGTCAGGAATCATAATCATTGATTTTATTAATTTAGCTAATGAAACTCATATGCAGGAGTTATTAGAGATTTTAAGATGTGAATTGCGAAAAGACCCAATCACAACAACATTAGTAGATTTGACAAAATTACAACTAGTTGAAATTACTCGTAAAAAAGTTAGAAAACCACTTCACGAAGCAATTCGTGAATAAAGGAGGATATAGAATGAAAAAGGTAGTAAAATTCGGCGGAAGTTCTCTTGCCAGTGCAGAACAATTTAAAAAGGTTGGCGATATTATCCGTGCAGAAAAGAGCAGAAGATATGTAGTCCCATCTGCTCCGGGCAAACGTTTTTCAGCAGACACAAAAGTAACAGACATGTTGTATCAATGCTATGCACAAGCAGAAGATGGGAAAGACTTTTCAAAACTTTTGTCTGATATTCAAGCAAGATACAATGAAATCATAGAAGGTTTGGAATTAAATTTGTCTTTGGATAAAGAATTTAAAGTGATCAAAGAAAATTTCGAGAAGAAAGCCGGTAGTGACTATGCCGCATCACGTGGAGAATATTTGAATGGTATTATCATGGCCAATTATCTTGGATATGAGTTTATAGATGCTGCAAAAGTAATTTTCTTTGACGAAAACGGACACTTTGATGAAGTGCAAACAAACAAAATTTTATCGAAAAAATTGAAAAAGGTAGATTATGCTGTTATCCCTGGATTCTACGGGGCAATGCCGGATGGAACAATTAAAACGTTCTCAAGAGGCGGCTCTGATTTAACGGGTTCTATTGTCGCAAAGGCGGCTCAGGTAGATTTATATGAAAATTGGACAGATGTTTCCGGTTTCATGATTGCAGACCCACGTATTATCAATAATCCAAAAACAATCGAAGCAATTACATACAAAGAATTACGTGAACTTTCCTATATGGGTGCAACTGTGCTTCATGAAGATGCGATTTTCCCAATTAGAAATGAGGGGATTCCGATTCATATTCGCAATACAAATGCACCAAAAGATAAAGGCACATTGATTGTAGAAGCTACTTGCAGACATCCGAAGTACACCGTTACGGGTATTGCCGGAAAGCAAGGATTTGCCTCTATCACGATTGAAAAAGCAATGATGAACTCCGAGATCGGATTCTGCCGCAAAGTATTACAAGTGTTTGAAGACAACGGCATTTCCATCGAACACATGCCATCAGGCATCGATACAATGACGGTTTTTGTTCATCAATCAGAATTTGAAGAAAAAGAGCAGAAAGTGTTAGCCGGTATTCATCAGGCTGTACAACCGGATTCTATTGAATTAGAATCTGATTTATCCTTAATTGCAATTGTGGGACGTGGTATGCGTTCAAAACGCGGCACATCCGGTCGTGTTTTTTCCGCACTCGCTCATGCTCACGTAAATGTCAAAATGATTGATCAAGGTTCCAGTGAGCTCAACATTGTAGTAGGTGTGCGTAATCATGATTTTGAAAATGCAATACGTGCACTATATGATATTTTCGTAACAACAAAACTATAAAAGAAGGCGATTAAATGATAGATTTTCATACACATATATTTCCGGAGCAGATTGCAGATAGAACAATTTCTTATTTGTCAGACATCTGCAAGATGCCTCCGTTTGTGAATGGAAAAAAAGAAGCGTTATTGCAATCCATGAAGAAAGCAGGTATTACTTGCTCTGTAATATTGCCGGTTGTAACGGCACCAAGACAATTTGATTCTATTAATAAATTTGCATTGCAATTTTTAGATGGAGAATTAATTTCGTTTGGTGGCATTCATCCGGAACAGGAGAATTACAAAGAAAAACTTCGTTGGATAAAAGACCATGGACTGAAAGGAATTAAATTTCATCCTGATTACCAAAATACATATTTTAATGATATTCGATACAAAAGAATTATTTCGTATGCATC
>CAMFVG010000084.1 GCA_945992055.1 uncultured Clostridia bacterium
TTCTACCATTGAACTACACCCGCAGAGTCGGGGTGACAGGATTCGAACCTGCGACCTCCTGGTCCCAAACCAGGCGCTCTAGCCAAGCTGAGCCACACCCCGAGAACATCTTCTTTTCGCACCATTCCCATAGCGCAAGACTTATTATATAGTGCGCCTATGGAAATGTCAACAACTTTTTTTCTTTTTTTGCAATTTATTTTTATACATAATTTAGTTGAAATTCAGCGTTTCCACTTCTGTCAATTTCCATAATTATGTAACTCGCTTTTCTCCCTTCCTGTCTTGGATAGGAAAGACTTCCGGGATTGAGAACCATTGGTTTTTGTTCCACATCCAGATACGGCCTGTGTGTATGTCCAAACATCACAATATCCACTCCCCTTGCTCTGGCCGCATCCCGAAGACGCTCTATACTCATAGATACATAATACGTATGACCGTGCGTTAGCCACACCTTATATTTTCCGATTTTGAGTTCCTTTTCCTTCGGAAGATATGAAAACAGATCATTATTTCCCGCAATCATATGTACCGGACAATCTGCACGGCTTTCATATAATATTCCTTATCCTCCACATCGCCCAAATGAAGTAACATATCAATATTTTTTTCTCTCTCCAACACTTCATCCAGGTTGCTGTGACGTCCGTGGGTATCACTGACAATCAATATTCTCATACTTTCTTCTCCATAATTGCGCGCATTGCACGAAGTGCATTTCCACGATGACTCAACTCATTCTTTTTTTCAGGGGTAAGTTCTGCAGTTGTACATCGGTATTCCGGAAGATAAAAAATCGGATCATAGCCAAACCCATTCTCCCCTGCTATCTCATGCCCGATGATTCCTTCTATCGTCCCTCGTACCACTTCCGTACTTCCATCCGGAAACGCTGCCGCCACTGCACAGACAAAGCGTGCTGTACGCTTCTCGTCAGGAACGCCTTGCAATCGGCCCAACAACAAATTATTTTTAATATCGTAAGAAGTATCCACTCCTGCATACCGTGCGGAATAAATTCCAGGCTCTTTATTGAGATAATCAATCTCTAATCCCGAGTCATCGGCAAGAACAATACAGTTTGTTACTAATTTTGCAATTTCAGTAGCTTTAATAAGTGCATTTTCTTCAAATGTAGTTCCATTTTCTTCTACATCTGCAACAATGCCAGCCTCTTTCATGGATAAAATAGGCATGCCCAAATCAGCAAGAATCATACGGATTTCTTTCATTTTATTTTCATTTCCCGTAGCAAATATAATCTTTTTCTCCATGTATCTCTCTCCTACTTTTTCGGTTTTGGTGGTTTTGGTCCATTAAATTGATAAAAATACGTCCTCAACATACCATTATAAATTTTGCGGTTCTTATCCGCCTTTCGCCCAAAATACCGTTCTGTATCCTCATAGCTTGTAATCATATACGCTGACCAGCTATCCAGTCTTTTAAAACTTTCTCCAAACTCACGATATAAATTCGGAAGATTTTCCTTTTCTTCCAAACGTTCTCCATACGGCGGGTTGGTAATAACAAATCCATATTTTTTAGGATGGTTCAAATCTTTCACCGCTCGCTCTTGAAAATGTATCAAATGTTCTACGCCTGCTTCTTTTGCGTTCTCCCTTGCTGCTCGAATCACATCACCGTCAATATCGTATCCTTGAATATCTACTTGGATATCATCATTAACCATTTCATTTGCCTCATCAATCACAGCATACCATTCCTTTTTCGGAATTAAATTCGTCCATTCTTCTGCAAGAAACGAACGATTCATACCTGGGGCAATATTTGCAGCAATCATGGCTGCCTCAATTGGAAATGTACCGCATCCACAAAAAGGGTCTACCAAAATACGGTCTTTTTTCCATGGGGTTAACAAGATTAATGCCGCTGCTAATGTTTCTGTAATCGGTGCTTTGCTGGACAATTGGCGATATCCCCTTTTATGCAGTGATACCCCCGAAGTATCAATTCCAACCGTCACCATATCTTTCATCAGAAACACACGCACCGGATAAGACGCACCGGTTTCCTCAAACCATTCCACGTCATAATTCTCCTTCATGCGATTAACCATGGCCTTCTTCATAATTGATTGAATATCCGAAGGACTGAACAGTTTACTCTTCACAGACGCAGCCTTTGCAACCCAAAATTTTCCGTCTTTGGGAATATATTTTTCCCACGGGATTGCTTTCGTATTTTGAAACAGTTCTTCAAAGGTCAAAGCTTTGAAACTTCCAACTTTTAACAATACTCGCTCTGCTGTGCGCAAAAAAATATTAGCTCTGCAAATAGCCTCCGCATCTCCATAGAACGAAACTCGGCCATCTTCCACACAGGAAATCTCGTATCCCAAATCTTGTATCTCTCTTTTCAAAACAGCTTCCAAACCAAAGTGACATGGTGCTATCAGTTCAAATCTTTCCATAATATTCCCCCTGCGTAATACCCTTTTATATTACGTGGTTCGCACTTTCATGTCAACCAAAAAAGGAACCTCTTATAAGAGGCTCCTTCCCTGTTATTAATAATTGTTGTTTGCGTTTTTGTTAGAATTGCTGCTTGTATTTTTGCTCGCATTCTTGTTTGCATTGTTGTTTGCATTCTTATTTGCATTGTTGTTAGAATTATTGTTCGCATTATTTGCATTTTTGTTGTTTGCATTGCTATAATTTTTGTCCATTTCTTTACCCTCCTGAAATTTGTTTGGTACACTTTTATTATCTCGCAGGGCAATATTTTTATACATTTTAGTTTTTTTAATTTTTTAACTTGCTTTTTCCATTTTTTTGTATTATACTGAACCCTGTAGAAAGCGATTTTCTACAACCCCTTATTAATTATTTATACTCCCCTCAAAAAGACCGATGGCTCCCCCATTGGTCTTTTTACCGTTTAAAAGCAAATTCAAATACACAAAAGGAGAACCTCAAAAGAAGTTCTCCTTTTTGATTATTATACTTCAAACAACAAATCTCCATACGATGGCATTGGCCACATTTCCTTATTAACAATCATTTCTAATTTATCGACCGGTGCACGAAGTTCGTTCATAACAGGCACAACCTCATAGAGGAAGAATTCTGCCTTTTCTTTTCCGTGTTCCATTGTTGCTGCCTGATCTGCCTTCTCTGTCAATTTCTTCAAAGCATTTCTAGTATCTGTAAGCAATGCCGAAGATTCCGCCAACAATTCCTGTTGTACATCCACACTCACATCACCACACGCATCTTTCACCTGATTAATCGAGGTCGCCAAAGAGGTAATATATTTGATAACCGCCGGAATAATATGCTTACTTGCTATATCAATCATCGCCCTAGCTTCAATGTTGACTGCCTTCGCATATGTTTCATAATTAATTTCTGCTCGCGATTCCAACTCTGCTTTGGTAAATACACCGAACTTTTCAAACAAATTAACTGTTTTATCTGTAACAAGATGCGGAATAGCTTCCACCATAGTCTTGATATTCGGAAGTCCTCGTCTCGCTGCTTCCTCAACCCATTCCTCGGAATAACCGTTTCCGCTAAAGAGGATTCGTTGATGCTCTGCTGCATATTTCTTAATCAGATCATGTAACGCCAAATCAAAATTCTCTGCAGACTCTAGTACATCGCACGCTTCGCTAAACGCCTCTGCCACAATCGTATTCAATACAATGGTGGAAGCGGCCACTGAATCTCTGGAGCCCACCATACGGAATTCAAACTTATTTCCGGTAAATGCAAGTGGCGCCGTTCTGTTACGGTCTGTTGCATCTTTTGCAAAATCCGGAAGCGTTCTTACTCCTGTATCTAACTTTTCCCGCTTGATACTGGTTGTTGCCGAACCGGTATTAATAAGCTGTGTTAACACATCTTCAAGTTGCGCTCCCAAATAAACGGAAACAATTGCCGGCGGTGCTTCATTGGCACCAAGACGATGATCATTCCCCACGTCTGCTGCCGATTCTCTTAAAAGTTCTGCATGTCTGTCGACCGCTTTTAAAATGCAGGTTAGCACCAACAAAAATTGGATATTATGGTGTGGTGTTTTTCCCGGGTCTAACAAGTTGATTCCATCATCTGTCGTCAAAGACCAGTTGTTATGTTTTCCTGAGCCATTCACACCTGCAAATGGTTTCTCGTGCAACACACACTGCAAATTATGACGATACGCAACCTGCTTAAGTGTCTCCATAATCAATTGATTATGGTCTACCGCAACATTACATTGGGCAAAAATTGGTGCCAATTCATGTTGTGCAGGCGCCGCTTCATTGTGCTGCGTTTTTGCAGATACACCCAGTTTCCAAAGTTCTTCATTGACATCTTTCATAAAAAGTGCAATACGTTCACGAATCGCGCCAAAATAATGATCGTCTAATTCCTGTCCCTTTGGCGGCATCGCCCCAAACAAGGTGCGTCCTGTGAACACTAAGTCTTTTCTTCTGAGATATTTGTTGCGATCAATAATAAAGTATTCTTGCTCTGCTCCCACAGACGGAGTTACTTTTTTGGAAGTTGTATTTCCAAACAAACGAATCAAACGCAGTGCTTGTTTGTTTACTGCTTCCATAGAACGCAAAAGTGGAGTTTTCTGATCCAACGCTTCCCCTGTATAAGAGCAGAAAGCAGTTGGAATATATAAAATCGCTCCTTTTCCCGTAGCATCTTTCTTGATAAACGCAGGTGAAGTACAATCCCATGCTGTATATCCTCTCGCTTCAAATGTGGCACGAAGTCCACCTGATGGGAACGATGACGCATCTGATTCACCCTTTATCAAAGCCTTTCCCGAAAATTCCATCAAAACTTTTCCATCGGACTTTGGCGTTGAAATAAACGCATCATGCTTTTCGGCCGTTGCCCCGGTTAATGGTTGAAACCAATGAGAATAATGGGTTGCCCCTCTCTCTATCGCCCATTCTTTCATCTCATGTGCAACCACGTCAGCGATAGTCGGTTCCAATTCTTTTCCCTGTTCAATCGTGCGTTTCAGTTCATTATATACTTCTTCCGGGAGACGTTCCTGCATCACCGCATCGTTAAATACATTTTCACCGAAAATATCTGCTACATTTAAAAAATCACTCATCGTTGTACCTTCCTATAATAAAAGGTGGTGGAGTTTTCTTCCACCACCTTTTTATGTATATTTTATCACAATTAAGCTTTATTGATAGAACCAAATAATTCCATTTTTTCTTTTACTGTTGCTTTGATTGCTTCACATCCAGGAGCTAACAATTTACGTGGATCATATCCTTTTCCTTGTAAATCTTTTCCTGCTTCGATGTATTCGCGAGTTGCAGCTGCGAATGACAATTGACATTCTGTGTTAACATTAATCTTTGCAACACCCAAGTCAATGGCTTCTTTAATCATTTCTTCAGGAATTCCCGAACCACCGTGAAGAACTAATGGCATATCTCCTGTCAACTGTTGGATTGCATCCAATGTTTCGAAGCTTAATCCTGCCCAGTTTTCCGGATATTTTCCGTGAATGTTACCAATACCTGCTGCCAACATGTCAACGCCCAAATCAGCGATTGCTTTACATTCATTTGGATCTGCACATTCACCTTTACCTGTTACACCATCTTCTTCTCCACCAATTGCTCCAACTTCTGCTTCCAAAGACATTCCTTTTTCTGCACAAATTTTTACTAATTCGCTTGTTTTAGCAACGTTTTCTTCGATTGGATAGTGTGAACCATCGAACATGATTGAAGAGAATCCTGCTTCGATACATTTCAAACATCCTTCGTAGCTACCATGGTCCAAATGAATTGCTACAGGAACAGTAATATTAAGTTCTTCTAACATACCGTTAACCATACCTACAATTGTCTTGTAACCACACATATATTTACCTGCGCCCTCAGATACACCAAGGATAACCGGTGAATTACATTCCTGAGCTGTAAGTAAGATACATTTTGTCCATTCCAAGTTGTTGATATTGAATTGACCTACTGCATAATGACCTGCTTTTGCTTTTTGAAGCATTTCTTTTGCTGATACTAACATGATAATACCTCCATTTATCTAATGATTTAAATTGTGAACGGAACGCTCCGTTTCAAAATGACCCGTAGGGGAATCGAACCCCTGATTCCAGCGTGAGAGGCTAGCGTCTTGACCTCTTGACCAACGGGCCTTGTTTGTACTTGTACATTGTAGAACATTTTTTCGCAATATACAAGTACTTTTTCACTCAGTTTTTATGAAAATAACGTAATATAAGCTTGCACTGTAAGGTAGAGAACTACCACCGGCAAAATAAAAGTCAAATAGAACTTATATGCCTTTGCCGCAGGAAATTTCATACCTTTTCCGGCATTTGCTTCCGCAAGGAAGTTCTTCCATCCCCAACCATATCTGGTCGTACAGAACAAGAGGAATACGACTGCTCCTAACGGCAACAAATTGTTACTTACAAGGAAGTCTTCCATATCCATAATATTTTTCCCTAAAATCGTAAAGTTCGCCCAATCTGTCATGCCCAAAATACACGGCAAGCTTAACACAATTAGCAAGATACCATTAATCCAGGTTGACTTCTTAAGCGACCATCCCCAAAGATCCTGCGCACATGCAATAATATTTTGGAACACTGCAATAACCGTTGAAAAAGCTGCAAATGTCATAAACAGGAAGAACAGCGTTCCCCACAATCGACTACCCGCCATTTCATTAAATACATTCGGCAACGTCACAAACACAAGTCCCGGTCCCTCTCCCGGGTCAATTCCAAACGAGAAACACGCTGGGAAAATAATGAGACCAGACATAAGAGCCACTGCCGTATCTAAAGCCATAACACTGACTGCTTCTCCTGTAAGAGCTCTTTCCTTATCTATATAGCTACCAAAAATAGAAAGAGAACCTATACCAATACTAAGTGTAAAGAAGGACTGACCCATTGCCGAAAAAAGCACTTCACTAAATCCCGCTTCTTTCACTTTTGAAATATCCGGTTTCAAATAGAAAGAAAGGCCTTCCATAGCGTTTGGCAACGTAACTGCACGGATAATCAATACAAGCATAATACCAAACAAGCAAAGCATCATTGGCTTTGTAATCTTTTCAACGCCTTTTTCCAGACCTAAAGAACATACTAACAGTCCCAGTACTGAGATAAGAACCATCCAGAAAATCATTTCATTTCGATTCGTAGTCAAACCAACGAAAATCTGTTCAATCTGCCCTGAATTTGCGCCAACAAATTTTCCTGTCAACATTTTATAAAAATACGCCAACATCCATCCTGCTACCGTTGTATAGAACATCATTAAAAGATAGTTCCCTGCGAATGCAAAATACTTGTGTATATGCCACTTTGTCCCTTTTGGTTCCAATACATCGTAAGATTTTGTAATACTTTTTTGACTGGCGCGTCCTGTTGCAAACTCCATAACTACAACCGGCAATCCCATTGCAATTAAGAAAAACAGATAAATCAGCACAAATACGCCACCACCATATTTACCTGTGATATATGGAAATCTCCACACATTGCCTAGACCAATTGCACAACCCGCCGAAATCAAGATAAATCCCAATCTCGACGAAAACTTTTCTCTCTTTTCCATTTGTTACTCCTTCTCACTTCGATCAACCATAATCTGAAGTGCTTGTTTTTTATTAAGTATCTGAACCATTTCATGTTGTCCGCCGAACTCACCATCTAAAGTCCAAGGGATTTCTTCTTTTGATTCAAAAGTAATTCCTGTTGTCTTAAACGTATACATGTGCTTTGTATCAAAACTTTCTATCAACAATGAAGATATAATCTCGTGTAATTCTGCAAGATTTTTTGGTTTCTTTACCAATGTTACTTCAAACTCGCCGTCGTCAAATTTCACTTCTTTTCCCATGATATTGCGAAAACCTGCAACAGAGCGAGAATTTGTAATCATTCCAATCATAAATTCATCTTCTATCACTTGTTCTCCGCTGGTTATCTTAATTTTATAAGAAGGAATGTGAGACAATCTTTTTACACCTTCCAAAACATACGCCGCATGTCCCAATGCATTTTTCAGTTTTTGATCTGTCTGATACGGTACATCCGTAAACAACCCAAACGCTGCCACATACACAAACACGTCATCATTGAACGTTCCGACATCGCATGCAAACGGTTCCCCATGCACGCTGATATCCGCTGCATCTAAAATATCTGTTGCAATATGAAGGCTGCTCGCAAAATCGTTTGTCGTACCGGTAGGAATATAACCAATCGGCACTCTGCTTTCTTTTTCTCGCTTCATCATGCCGGTAACCACTTCATCCAAAGTACCATCACCGCCGCTACAAACAACCAAACTGTAGCCTTCTTCCATTCCCACAACTTTGTGATAGGCATCCTTATAACATTGTGTCGGATAAACAACCATCTCATAACCAGCCTTGACAAAGATGTCTAACACATCAGCCAACTTTGTTCTCAAAAGACCTTTTCCTGCATTTGGATTGTAAATAAATAACATTTTCTTCATCATGACACCTCCCGTCATATGAATAAGGAAGAGCATATAAAAATACGCTCTTCCAGTACTATGTATTATTGTGCTTCTAAATATAACTCAATCTCTTTTGCTGCTGCTTCTTCATCGGTTCCTTCCGTCACAACAACAAGCTGATCACCGTTACCAACTCTCAAAGTCATCATACCCATAATACTTTTTGCATTGATGCTTTTGCTTCCAACTTCGATATACACTCGGCTGGAAAATTGGCTTGCTTTCTGTACAAGCATCGCAATCGGACGTGCTTCTAAACCAGCTTCACGCCGAACGGTCACCGTTTTCTTTACCATCTTTGTTCCTCCTTGCTTTCTCTTAGCTCTTCCGCTATTTGACCAAGTTTCCTTAGTCTATGATTTACACCGGATTTCCCAATTGGTTCTGTCAGCATATCCCCCAGTTCCTTCAGCGATGCATTGGGATATGCCACTCGCAATTCCGCAATTTCCTGAAGATTTTCCGGCAATTTATTGAGTCCAATTGTGTCCTGAATATACTGAATGTCATTTGTCTGTTTAACAGCGGCAAATACTGTCTTATTAATATTTGCCGTCTCACAATTTACCTTGCGATTCACTTTATTACGCATTTCTTTTAGGATTCGGACATTTTCCATTTCCATCAATGCGACCGGTGCTTCCATAATATTTAATAGGTCTACAATTTGAGAACCTTCTTTTATATAAACAATATACGATTTCTTTCGAAGAATAACTTTTGCATCCAGTCCAAAACTGTTAATTAACGTCAATATCTGTCTTGCTTTTTGATCTGATGCGCACACAATCTCGATATGATATGACTTCTCCGGATGGCTCATAGAACCTGCTGCCAAAAAAGCACCTCGAAGATATGCTCTTTTGCAACAATTCTTTTTCACAATCATATTTCGCTTCGTAGAAAATTCTTCCTGAACTTCCCCTTCGCTGTCAATTAATTGTGACGTCTCTAACAATTTCATCGCATCTGTATGATTTTTTACGATCACAGTATAAGTGATATTATCTGTACTTTTGTTTCTTGAAACAAAAGTTTCCGTATCTATATTAAATGTTTTTTTCAGCAATGTAAAGCATTTTCTAGCCACAGACACATTTTCTGTACGCACCTTTACTGCGTAGCGTTCCCTACTGTCGATTGCCACTTTGCCGCACATACTGATAATGGCCACAAGCTCTGCAATCTGGCAGTGTTTCTCCTCTTTCCAATGTCTTGACAATTCCTCTTTTACCTTCCCCGAAAATGTCAATTCCTGTTTCATATTAAAACTCTCCTAAAATCTTCACTTCCGGTTCCAATCGAACTCCAAACTCTTGCATCACTTTATCAGACACCTGTCGGATCAACTCTTTCACATCTGCTGCAGTTGCCGTTCCTGTATTAATTACAAATCCGCAATGTTTCTCTGAAACCTGCGCACCTCCCACTTGAAATCCACGGAGGCCAGCATCTTGAATGAGTTTTCCTGCAAAATATCCTTCCGGCCTTTTAAACGTGCTTCCGGCACTCGGGTATTCTAATGGTTGCTTTGTCACGCGTTGCACCTTGAGTTCGTCCATTCTGGCACGAATAGCCTTCTTATCTCCTAACTGCAATTGATACTCCGCTTCCAAAACGATATAATCCTTTTTTGCAATTACGCTCGTACGATATCCTAATTCCAATTCCCCTTTATATAAGGTAAGAACTTCTCCTTCCTGCGTAATCACGGTAGCGCACGTAAGGATATCTTTCATTTCCCCGCCATAAGCACCGGCATTCATTACCACGGCTCCGCCTACAGTTCCGGGAATCCCAGATGCGAATTCAAAACCGGCAAGTCCTGCTTCTAAAGCAGCACTTCCTACTTTCGAAAGCAATGCCCCTGCCTGCGCTTTAATCGTTGTGCCCCTGACTTGAATACTGCTCATTTCTTTATAAATTTGAATAATAACACCCCGGTAACCCATATCGCCAACTAATAGATTGCTTCCATTTCCCAGTACATAATATGGCATCTCTTTTTCCTTACACAGAGATATTACTTGTTGCACTTCCTCTATTGTTTTTGGCATCACAAAGTAATCCGCAGGTCCACCCACGCGGAAAGTCGTGTGCTTATTCATTGGTTCCGCGCAAAGCACACGCGGCTCGTCTATGATTTGAATCAGCCGATTATAAAATTCAAAGTTCATCGGACACTCTCCATTTTCTAATAGATTTCAAAATTCATCATACAACAAACTCGAGGCAAATTCAACGGGCACTTGCAAATTCCTTGGAAATACGTTATAGTATCCTAAATATGTAAATTTTTATTAAAAAAGGAGTGATGTATCAGTGGGCCCTAGTGCCGCCATACAAAGTGCCCCCTTACAGGGAGGCGAAATACCTGTTTTTCAAATTGTGGTATTACTTATTTTATTATTGCTATCTGCATTTTTTTCATCTGCAGAAACAGCATTGACAACCGTAAACAAAATCAAAATGCGTTCTTTAGCAGAAGATGGAAACAAGAATGCGAAGTTGGTATTAAAACTCAACGACAACGCAAGTAAAATGTTATCTGCCATCTTAATTGGCAATAACATTGTCAACCTTTCCGCTTCCGCACTAACTACTACAATCGCCATCAAATTCGGTGCCGACATTGCAGTTGCTGCTGCAACCGGTATTATTACCATATTGATTTTAATTTTTGGTGAAATCGTACCGAAAACAGCAGCAAACGTAAAATCCGATAAGCTTTCTTTATTATATGCTTATCCAATTCATCTTATTATGATTGTTTTGACACCGATTAGTTTTGTCATTAATCTCTTGGCTCGATTAGTGATGTTTATTCTTCGCCTGGACCCGAATGCCAAGATTGACACCTTGACAGAAGACGAGCTGCTTACCATTGTGGATGTAGGGCACGAGGACGGTGTGATTGAAGAAGAAGAACGTGAAATGATTTACAATGTGTTTAGTTTAGGCGATGCAAAAGCAAAGGACGTTATGGTTCCTCGTGTCAATGTTATATTTGCAAATGTCGAAAGCACTTATAGCGAATTGATTGACATTTTCCGTGAACACAAATTTACCCGTATCCCGGTATACGAAGAAACCACGGACAATGTAATAGGCACAATCAATATGAAGGATCTGCTTTTATATGATCATACAGAAGAATTCCAAGTGAGGAATTTCTTACGTGAAGCGTATTTCACTTATGAACACAAAGTTGTTTCCGAACTTCTTGTGGAAATGCGTGAAGCATCCTACAACATTGCTATTGTTCTTGATGAATACGGCGAAACAGCCGGCTTAATCACTCTAGAAGATATTTTAGAAGAGATTGTCGGCGAAATTCATGATGAATATGATGAACACGAAGAGGACGAGCTTCTGACCAAAGTAAACGATTTCGAATATATTTTAGAAGGTTCCATCAGTTTGGATGACTTGGACGACCGTTTGGAATTAAAATTGGAATCTGAAGAATACGATTCTCTCGGCGGATTCATGATTGAAAATTTGGATCATCATCCGGAGATTGGAAATGAGGTCAAAACAGAGCGTGGTCTTCGCCTTGTTGTTGAATCTTTGGACAAGAACCGCATCGAAAAGGTTCACATCTATATTCCGGAAGACTTCTACGAAGAAGATGATGACGACGACGATAATGATGATGATAAATAATGCATAACACAGAATCTCCCAATTACTTAGTTGGGAGATTTTTTATTTTTGCATAATAGAACACCGTTCCACATATTTTATAATGGAGGTGTACTCATATGAACAAAAATACAAAACTACTTATAAAATCAATTGCACTCCCACTCATTGTGGGTGCCATTTCTGGCTTCTTGACTCGAAATGCCATGCAAGAATTTCAAGCTCTTATCAAACCACCTTTAGCTCCACCCGGTTGGCTGTTTCCGGTGGTATGGACTATCCTATACGCGCTTATGGGATATTCCTCCTACCTTATTAAAACATCAGATGCTGATACGGAAACAAAATCAGACGCACTCATGCTTTACACTTACCAATTGATTGTAAACTTCCTGTGGCCTATCTTCTTCTTCAATTTTGGCTGGTATCTATTTTCTTTTGTTTGGTTAATTGTCTTATGGACATTAGTTTTACTTATGATTCGGAGTTTTAGCAAGATTTCAAAGACTGCTGCTTACTTAAATATTCCTTATTTAATATGGTTAACATTTGCTGCGTATCTGAATGCCGGAATCTGGTGGCTCAATCGCTAACACAAAAGGTCTGTAACGATAAAAATTCGTTACAGACCTTATTTTTCACTTTATTTACAGCATTGCATTTTCAAAAAATTAGGAGTATTCTATTATTAATAAAAGTTTTGGAAAATTTTACTGGAGGTAAAATGTATGAAAAGAACTGCTAAAGACATTATGAAATTGATTCAAGAACAAGACATCAAAATGGTGGATTTTAAAATTGTCGATATCAATGGACAATTTCGCCATGTTACCATTCCTGCATCCCAGTTCACAGAAGACACCATGAAAAACGGAATCGGATTTGATGCTTCTAACTATGGGTATGCAGTTGTAGAAAAGAGTGATATGGTATTTATCCCTGATTTAGATACTGCACTCATAGACCCATACTGTGATATCCCAACATTATCAATCACAGGTAATGCAATGGTGATTGATTATCCGGAAAATCGCCCGTTAGATCAGTATCCAAGAAATATCGTTCTGGCAGCAGAGCAATATATGAAAGACTGTGACGTTGCAGATACGATGTTAATCTTGCCGGAGTTCGAGTTCCATATGTTTGATGAAGCTGGGTGGTCTGTTGAGCCAGACGCAATCGGTTTCTCCGTAGACTGTGAACAAGCATATTGGAACAGCGCTAATCAAGGACTTGGGTGCGTGGTTCCTCACCAGAAAAACTACCATGTTGCTAAACCATTTGACCGCACCTATGAGTGTCGTTCTGAAATGTGTTTAGAATTGGAAAAAATGGGAATTGAGATTAAATATCATCACCCGGAAGTAGGTGCAGCAGGTCAGTTCGAAATTGAACCAATGCTCGGACAAATGTCCAAAATGGCTGATAACACCATGATGATTAAATACGTAATTCACAATACAGCATTGAAACACGGCAAAGTTGCAACCTTTATGCCAAAGCCTGTATATGGCGAAGCCGGAAATGGTATGCATGTACATATGTTACTTTTGAAAGATGGAGAACCTGTATTCTCCGATGACGAAGGCTATTCACACTTAAGCAAAACTGCTCATTACTTCATGGGTGGATTATTGAAACATATTGCTTCACTTTGTGCCTTGACGAATCCAAGCACAAACTCATTCAAGAGATTGGTTCCTGGTTTTGAAGCACCTGTAACAGTGGGGTATGCTACTTCAAACCGTAGTGCGGTAATCCGCATTCCGGCTTATGCGAAATCTCCAAAACTTCGTCGTTTCGAGCTTCGCAACCCGGATGCTACCTGCAATCCATACTTCTGTTATGCAGCTCTCCTTATGGCAGGTCTTGATGGTATTAAGAATCAAATTGATCCTCACGAATGTGGTTGGGGACCATACGATATGAATCTCTATCATTTGCCGGAAGAGGAAAAAGCAAAATTATCTTCTCTCCCAACTCGTTTGGAAGATGCCTTGGATGCATTAGAAGCTGACCATGATTACTTAACAGCCGGCGGTGTGTTCCCTGAACACTTGATTAAAAACTACATTGCCCGCAAGAGACAAGAATGTTTTGAAATGTCTAAAATCCCGCATCCGGCAGAATTCGATAAGTATTTTAATCTATAGAAATAAACCAAAAGAAGTTCGGAGACTCTCCGAACTTCTTTTTCTATGCACCTATACGATTGTATCGCCTCATCCTATCTTTCAGCTTATCGGCCAAATCCTTCGTAAACACTCCTGGGAGAGCTCGCCACTGCCAATTCCTTCCTACTGTGGACGGTTGATTCATTCGTGCTTCACTTCCAAGACCTAAAATATCCTGGACCGTCACAATGGTAAGCTCTGCCACACTTTTCCAAATGGCATCCATCATATCCCACTGAAGAGCATCTTCATTCTTTATTCCCAAATACTCCTTCGCATATGTCGTGTCATCTAGATCTGCTTCACCAAACCATCCAAGAATCGTGTCATTATCATGTGTTCCCGTATATGCAACACAATGTTCAACAAAATTATGTGGCAAATATTCCACACCGTTCTTATCACGTCGGTCAAACGCAAATTGCAGCACCTTCATACCAGGAAAGCCACTGTCTTTGAGTAATCTTCTCACATCATCCGTAACGTGACCAAGATCCTCCGCAATAATACGTTGTCTTCCGATAGTACGCTCTACTGCCGAAAAAAGTTTCATACCCGGACCCTCTCGCCAACGACCGTTTTTTGCGGTTTCCTCTCCATAAGGAATGGCATAGTATCCTGCAAATCCTCTAAAATGGTCAATCCGAAGTACGTCATACACTTGACATAAGTAATGAATTCTCCGAATCCACCAATCAAAATTGTGTTTTTCCATATAATCCCAATCAAACAGTGGGTTGCCCCATAGCTGTCCATCCGCAGAAAATCCATCCGGAGGACATCCCGCAACTTCTTTTGGAATTTTGTTCTCATTTAATTGGAACAATTCCGGATGTGCCCAAACATCTACGCTATCCAGGGATACATAAATTGGTAAATCTCCAATAATGGAAATGCCCCGTTCATTTGCATAATCCTTCAATTTTTCCCATTGCTCAAAAAACAAGTATTGCAATGCTTTCCAAAAAGCGATAGCGTTCCCATTGCTTTGAACGGATTCCTTTAGTGCTGCCTCTTCGCGATTTCGAAGGGGGGTATCCCATTCACTCCACTGCGCTCCATGATGGACATCCTTTAACGCCATAAAAAGCGAAAAGTCATCTAACCAAAAAGCATTTTTTCGGCAGAATTCTTCATAGTCATCTGGAGGAGAACCCAAAAATCTCTCTGCAGCTTTCCGCAGAATCGGATAGCGATTCTCATAGAGTTTTCCATAATTCACTCTGCTAGGTTCATCTCCCCAATCTACATTCACATAATCTGCTTTTTCTAAAAGTCCCTTTTGCTCCAACTCATCCAAGTCTATAAAATATGGATTTCCTGCAAATGTGGAATAGGACTGGTATGGCGAATCTCCATAGCTAGTAGGACATATCGGCAACATTTGCCAATATGTCTGACCGCTTTCCTTTAAAAAATCCACAAACTCTCGTGCGTTCTGTCCCATCGTCCCTATGCCATAAGGAGAAGGAAGAGAAGAAAGGTGCATTAAAATTCCGCTTTTTCTCAAGACGTTCACGCTCCTATCTACTATATTTTACAGTTACGACGTCTTTTTTACACTCTCTCCGACCACAAGCGAAAATGCAATTTTTTCTCTTACCGCCGGTTTCTCATCTTCAATACATCGCAACAAAATTTCCACACATCGCTCCGCAATAATTGTTCCAGGTTGTTGAATCGTCGTCAGTTTCGGTACAATATATTGTCCCATTTCAATGCCATCATATCCCACTACC
This sequence comes from uncultured Clostridia bacterium, assembly GCA_945992055.1. Lineage (GTDB taxonomy): Bacteria > Bacillota > Clostridia > Lachnospirales > Lachnospiraceae > Faecalimonas. Next base: position 16,080 of record CAMFVG010000084.1, read on the forward strand.
GATATGTCCTCCGGAACGCGGAGTCCTTTATCTCTTATGGCGCGAATAGCTCCTAGCGCCGTTACATCAGACATTGCAAATAATGCCGTAATATTTGGATTTTTTTCAAGAAGCTCCTTCGTTGCCCGGTATCCGCCCTCCATGGTGAAGTAGGAACTTGCAAACTGCGTCGCCTCATCAAAGAATAACTCTTCTTCTTGGAACGCTTTCATACAACCTTCATACCGCGCTTTTGCCGGATTCGAATGTTGCATTTCACCACCAAGAATCCCTATTGTTTTGTGTCCTAACGAAGACAAATAGTGAATTGCCTGTTCCGCAGCTTCTTTGTCATCCACGGTCACACTAGAAAGATTTTTAAAATCCAATCCTTCTGCCGAATTTGTGACCATCACACACGGCACGTCCACAAACTCAAATTTATCACGAAAGTTTTCTTTGTTGCTTCCCAAAAAAAGTATCCCCATCGGCTGTCGTTCCCGACATATCTGTATCGCTTGTTCCACCTCATGGTCATCTTCACCAATATAATAGATGAAACATGCGTATCCATTTTCGGTAACCAGTTTTTGCAAAGTTTCCACCAATGCCGCAAACAACATATTCTTTGTACCTTTTACAATAATTGCAACGCCATAGTTATGCTGTTGCTTCAGCAATTTCGCATTATTATTCAAACGGAAATCATACTTTTTTACAATTTCCATTACTTTTTTCCGTGCTTCTTCAGATACGCCAGGTTGATTATTTAGCACCCTGGAAACGGTCCCTACTGCATAACCTGATTCTTTTGCAATGTCCTTGATTGTCATTTGTAATCTCCTAACCTTTTACTGCACCGGCAGCGACACCCTTAATAATGTGTTTTTGGCATGCCAGATAGAATATTATAACAGGAATTACTGCCATAATCAATGCTGCCATAATTGCCCCCATGTCAATTCTACCATAACTTCCTTTCATGTATTGTACCACAATAGAAATCGTTTTATATTTCCTTGTGTCAAGCACAAGATACGGAAGCAGGAAGTCATTCCATATCCACATTGTTTCAAGGATTCCTACCGAAATATAGGTTGGTTTCATAATTGGAAGCACAATGATGAAAAAGGTGCGAAGCGCTCCACATCCATCAATCATAGCTGCTTCTTCAATTTCCAACGGGATCGATTTTACAAATCCACAGAACATAAAGACTGCAAGCCCTGCTCCAAAACCTAAATAAATAATAATAATTCCTAATGGCGTATTCAATTGAAGACGATCAGATACCAATGCCAACGTAAACATCACCATTTGGAATGGCACTACCATGGAAAATGCACACAGTGTATACATAAAGCTCGAAAACTTTCCTTTCACACGCGTAATATACCATGCACACATGGAAGTACAGACTAAAATTACAAGTACAGAGGATATCGTAATAAATACCGTCCATCCAACTGCCTCAAAAAATCCGTAATCATTAATCGCGCTCAAATAGTTACCCAAACCAAACCACGTTTCCTTCGTCGGTAATTTGAATGGCTCTAATGAAATATGATTCTTTTGTTTAAACGAGTTAATCAGCACAATAATAATCGGTGCTATATAAAGAATTCCGACCATAGAAAAGAAAATAGTGCCTAACCAACCAAATATTTTTTTTCGTTTCATTATTGCTGCACCTCCTTCGAGCGTGTAGCCTTCAATTGCCATAAACCAATTCCTATAACTACCAGGAAGAAGATAACTGCTTTGGCCTGTCCTACTCCTTCATATCCTACGCTACCATAAAATGTATTATAAATATTGAGAGCCATCATCTCTGACATTTTCATAGGTTGTCCTGCAGTCAACGATAAGTTCTGATCAAATAACTTAAATCCGTTTGTGATAGATAAAAACATACAGATTGTAATAGACGGCATCATCATCGGAATTGTAACTCTAAATAGTTTCTGAACACTGTTTGCGCCATCTATCTGAGACGCTTCCATAACAGAATCCGGAATTGCTTGCAAACCTGCAATATAAATAATCATCATATACCCGATTTGCTGCCATGCCACTAAAATAACAAGTCCCCAAAAACCAAACCATTCATTTAATTTCAACGCTGTATTGTATTGTTGTAAAATACCATCAAAAATCAGTTGCCAAATATATCCCAATACAATTCCACCGATTAAGTTCGGCATAAAGAAGATTGTACGGAAAACATTGGTTCCTCTCATCTTTCGTGTTAATGCCATTGCCAAAAGGAATGCAATTACATTAATTACAATCAAAGAAACAACTGCAAATAATGCGGTGTACCAAAAGGAATGTAAGAAAACAGTGTCCTTAAACACTTTCACATAATTGGAAAATCCTACAAACTTTGCATCTGTAACCGTGGTAAACTCACAGAACGATAGCCAAATTCCCATAGCAAATGGAACGATAAAGCCAATAATAAATGCCCCCAAAGTGGGTAACACAAAGAATGGCCAACTCTTTTTTATCGCTTTTTCCATAAACTCTGTTTCCTCCTAATTTTAATAAAATAGTGGGCGAGCAAACCCTTGCACGCCCACTACATGGTCTAAAAGCTTATTTTGCTGCTTCTGTTTTCCATCCATCAACGAATGCTTTCACAACGTCTTCCCATTTCGCATCTGTCTGCTCTGCTGCATATAATGTAAGCGCAGAACCCACACCGTTCTTCCAGTCTTCTGAAGGCATTGTAGGGAAGTTCCAAGAAACTGAAGTAGCGCCGTTTGCTACATATTCACTTGCTTGGTTAACAAGTGGATTTGTTGATTCTAAACAAGCTTTGAAAGGAATTACAAATCCCATTCCTGCTTCACCTGAAGGCATTGCTTTCTCTGTTCCGCACATTGCTTTTACAGCAACTTCATCCGTTACACACCAGTTGATAAAATCAAGTGTAGCTTTAATATCTTTTTCATCTGCTTTTCCATTTACGCACCAATAATTTTCAGTTCCTGTACAGAGACCTTGATTTTCTTCTCCCTCTACACCGATGTAAATTGGAAGCATTCCGATATTTTCATCACCAAGATCCGCAACATCACCATATGCCCATGTTCCGTTTTGATAGAACACTGCTTGCTTTCCTGTGAATTCTGCAACTGCATCATTACCTGTCTTTGTTGCAAGAGCAGTTGGTTCACATGTAGCATTGTTGATATATAAATCCCAAATTTGGCGATATTCGTTCAAATATGTTCCTTTAATCGCATCTGTTGCTCCGATTCCATCTGCTTTATATTCGTAGTAAATCGGAAGGTTTGCTAAATGAGTTTTGAATCTCCAGTCAGAAGAAGAATCCATACCAGCTGATGTAAATGCTGCAAATCCTAATTCTGCTTTACGTTTTGTAATATCTTCTGCTACTTTCTTAAGATCTGCGAAAGATTTAATATCTTCTGCTTTGTAGCCTGCTTTTTGAAGCAATTCTTTGTTGTAAATAATTCCGTATGTCTCGATAACGTATGCGATGCCGGCCATTTTATCTCCGTCCATCAATGCGAAATCTTCGCTTGATAATTGACCTGCAATATCGCTACCCTTCAAATCATAGCAGTAGTCTTTCCATGCTTCTAATCCAACCGGTCCATTTACTTGGAACAATGTAGGTGCATCTGATTTTGCCATAGCAGCTTTCAATGTTGTTTCATACTGTCCTGAAGCTGCAGTTTCAACAATTACTTCAACACCTGTTTTTTCTGTGTAAATCTCAGCAAGTTCTTTCCATTGTTTGTCTTGCTCTGGTTTAAAGTTCAGATAATAAACTGAACCCTTGTCTTCTTTCGCTCCACATCCGGCCAACAACGATAATGCCATGATGCTAACCAAAAGAACCGATAATAATTTTTTCATAATATTCGTCCTCCTTACTTCTTGTTTGGAAACGTTTCCAAACATCTTATAATACATATATAAATCTTTTTCGAGAATTTTGCAATAGGTTTTTTGTAATTTTGTACACTTTCTAGAATTTTCCATCATTTTTTTATGCATTTTTCACAATTTTTCCATCATTTTCATATGTAGACACGCCTTATTGCAACCCCTTATTAAGATTATATTAGGAATAGAAGCAGAATATTCCTAAATATAAAAAGCCATGATATTTTTTCATATATCATGGCAAATTTCTATAATTTCTACAGTGCAGACCACCAACTTTTGGCATGCTCCATATGTAAATATTTTTCGCGAGTGGCAAGCCCACCCCGAATATGGCGCTCTGACTTATTCAAATCTAATACCTTGCGGGCTTCTGCCGCTAACCCTGGATTAATTTGCATAAGCCGCTCTGCAACATCCTTATGTACCGTACTTTTACTAATGCCAAACGCCTTGGCTGTCTGCCGCACCGTCGCATTGTTCTCTATGATATAATTGGCAATTTCCATTGCTCGTTCTTCGATGTATTCCTTCAAAATAAAACCCCTGCATAGTTGCTTTTTTACAATCTATGCAGGAGCGTATTAGGT
>CAMFVG010000085.1 GCA_945992055.1 uncultured Clostridia bacterium
CCAATCGAATACAAATTATGTACTTTTGGAAGCTAATCGGATTTGTAGCGGCATTACCAAGAACACCACTGCTAAAATTACATCCCAACACGGGCTAATCTATCACAAACTAATAAAAAATTTTGGAATTGAAAAAGCGCGCTTATATTTAGAAGCCAATGAAGCAGCCAAAAGACAATATCAAGACTTGTGCGAAGCACTGAACTGTTCTTTCGATATAAAAGATTCTTTTGTCTATTCCACCGACAACACTCGTAAAATTGAGCATGAGTTGGATGCCTTGCGGCAAATCGGATATTCCGCTCATTACACAGAATACGCACCACTTCCCTTCCCCATTGCAGGTGCCGTAAAATTCAGCAATCAGGCGCAGTTTCATCCCCTCCAATTTCTTGCAAAAATTGCAGAAGGACTACACATCTATGAGCACACAACTATTCGTGAATTCGAAAACGGTGTAGCCGTTACTGATTATGGCAAAATTAGGGCCTCTAAAATAATTGTTGCAACCCACTTTCCTTTTTTGAACAAACATGGAAGCTATTTCTTAAAAATGTATCAACATCGCTCCTACGTCCTTGCTTTGGAAAGTGCAGCCGCTATAAACGGCATGTATGTAGACGCGTCAGACAAGGGACTTTCCTTCCGAAACTACGAAAATCTTCTCCTGATTGGAGGCGGTAGTCACCGTACCGGCAAGAAAGGCGGAAATTGGGAAGAACTCGCACGCTTTGCTCAAAAATACTATCCAGATGCCGAAGAAAAGTACCGCTGGGCAACACAAGATTGCATGACATTAGACCAAGTTCCCTACATTGGACCATATTCCAAGCAGACATCCAATCTCTATGTAGCAACCGGATTCAACAAATGGGGCATGACCAGCGCAATGGTGGCAGCCAACATTCTCCACGATTTGGTAATAGAAAAAGAGAATCCCTATGCATCGGTATTCTCTCCCTCAAGAACCATATTTCGCCCACAACTTGCAATCAACGCATGGGAAACCATGACAAACTTACTCACTCCGACCACCAAACGCTGTCCCCACCTTGGGTGTGCTTTAAAATGGAACCCTGCGGAACACTCCTGGGATTGCCCTTGTCACGGTTCACGTTTCACAAAAGACGGGCAATTAATTGATAATCCGGCAACCGGGGATTTAAAAGATTTGCATTCAAAATAAATTGATAAAAATGTTCTTTAGCTCATTTCGATATTTTAGTAATCTCTACTGCCGTCATCTGTGCCGGGATGGACATGGTCATTTTTCCATCATTTGTAATGCGAACCTTATCGCTAACTTCTAGTGCTGGAATATGTTCTTTTTCTAAAAGCCCGGTCCAGACTTTGACTTCCCCAGTGACAACCTGCCCATCCAAAGCTTTCACAAGCAAATATTCTTCTTGAACTTCTAAAACTTTGGCATCAAACTGATACTCATTCTTCGGCCCTTCTTTTTCGGTTGCGGAGTGATTTTCTTTGACACACCCCAATAGGGCAATTCCTAGAACGACAACTAATATACTCATTGCAATCAATTTCTTTCGCATCTCTACTTCCTTCTTTCCTTATTAACAATATATGAACCATGATATAAAAAGTGTAGATGCCTGACGACATCTACACTCTTCTATTTTGTTTCCGCTGTTGTCTCGTCGATTTCCACGTCTTTTTCTTCCACAATCTCCTCTTGTGCTTCCTGCTGTACTTCCTCTTTCACATCTACTACAACATCCTGAGCTACATGTGAATATCCTTTGTTTCGGCATTTTACAAGACAGATGGCACCAATAAATGAAATAAGCAGATACCAAATCATATATGCCACTGATTTTTCCGGAACAGTCGATTCGAAAACCTTGTAAATACAAATCATGTAAAAGGTCTTTCTGAGCACCCCGGCAACTGCAACGGCAATGGCAATCAAATACATTGCCAATACGCTTCCAATCAAATCTAGAATAGCACTCTGTGCATAGTCACCAGCCAACACCATAACCAATACGCTCTTAAAAGCAATCCCATAAATAACAGCCAACCCAAAGGTCGTAATCAATACCAAGGTTAACAGAAGGGCTCTCCAGTTTCTCTTAATACCATTTCTGCCATCATACTCATCAGCAATCTTGCCAATCAACCAGTCTCTTGTAATCGGAAACCATGCCATCCAACCATTCGATATTTTTCTTCTGGATGCAATCCTTGAAAGAGCCACCGAGGTCATAATATATTGCGCGATTGCGAAACCAAATGCGATCAAAAGAATCACTCCCACAAGCGCCAACACGCCGACTGCTGCCGTTCCAATCTTCGCTAACCCCAATTGATACGGTAATTGATAGAATTTCATCATTTTCATATCCTCCTCTTAAGTACTCTAATTATCCTTTATTAATCGTTCATCTGTGCCAATTTCGCCGCCTGATCTGCTGCAATCAAACTGTCAATAATCTCGTCAATATCGCCATTCATAACACTGTCGATTTTGTACAAAGTCAGTTTAATACGGTGTTCTGTCACGCGCCCCTGTGGGAAATTATAGGTTCGAATTTTTTCTGAACGGTCTCCTGTACCAATCTGACTTCTTCTCGCCTCCGCTTCTGCTGACTGTTGTTTTTCCAACTCCAATTCATACAATTTGGAACGCAACAAACGGAATGCCTTTTCTTTATTCTGTAATTGTGATTTTTCCGTCTGGCTGTAAATCACAATTCCTGTCGGGTAATGGGTCAAACGCACTGCGGAATCGGTTGTATTAACGCACTGCCCTCCGTTCCCGGATGCACGCATAACATCGATACGGATATCCTTGTCGTCAATCACTACATCGACTTCCTCTGCCTCCGGCATAACTGCCACCGTAATGGTAGAGGTATGGATACGTCCCCCTGATTCTGTCTCCGGCACACGTTGCACACGATGCACTCCACTTTCATACTTCATTCGCGAATAAACACCTTGTCCGCTGACCATAAATACAACTTCCTTGAATCCACCAATTCCATTTTCATTAAAGGAAATCATTTCTGTTTTCCAATGTCTGGATTCTGCATAGTGCACATACATACGATATACTTCAGCAGCAAACAGTGCAGACTCATCACCACCCGCACCTGCTCGAATTTCCACCATAATGTTTTTGTCATCATTTGGGTCCTTCGGCAGAAGTAAAATCTTAAGTTCGTGTTCCAACTCTTCTACACGCTTCTTGGATTCATACAATTCTTCCTTTGCAAGCTCACGCATCTCCTCATCGGATTCCATTTCCAGCATTTCCTCACTGTCAAGAATTGCTTGCTTTGCATTTTTATATTCTGTATATGCTTCGACAATTGGAGCAAGATCTGATTGCTCTTTCATCAATTTGCGAAAACGTGTTGGATCATTCGCTACATCCGGCTCTTGCAATTCACTCATCAGCTCCTCATAGCGAATAATTAAATCCTCTAATTTGTCAAACATATGCTTTCCTCCAATTAATTTATCTTTATTAAATATACACGCCAAAGACTACTCGGTCAAGTCCCGCTAAGTCCTTTTTGATTGTGACGTCTGCAAATCCTGCCGCTTCCATCAGCTTCTTTACATCCTGTCCTTGGTCATGCCCAATTTCAAAATACAACTGCCCATTTTGTTTTAAATATTGTGGAGCTGCCTCTATGATTTTTCGATAAAAAAACAAACCGTCTTCTTTGCCGTCCAAAGCAAGTATTGGATCATGCAGTTTCACTTCCTCTTCCAGTTCGCCAATAACCATTGTGCGAATATATGGAGGATTGGAAACAATTACATCAAATTTCCCCTCCACTTGGGAAAACAAATCACTCTGTACAAACTTTACCCGTACATCCTGTTTCTTTGCATTTACCATGGCCGTTTTTAATGCGCTTTCAGATATGTCCACCCCCATGACTTCCTCACACGCGCTATGCTTTGCAAGGCTAATTGCAATACAGCCGGATCCCGTACACATATCCAAAACGTGCATTCCGGGTTGCATCACCTTTAAAACACTCTCTACCAACACCTCTGTATCCTGTCTTGGAATTAGCACATTTTCATTGACGCAAAATTCCAGTCCCATAAACTCCTGCACACCGGTAATATGTTGCAATGGAATATGATTACACCTTTGGGCAATGCACTCCCGATACCTTTCTTCCCTGGTAGAGGCCAAAGGCTCCTGCAGACGCATAAAGTATTGTGTACGCGTCAGTCCTGTCACAAATTCCAACAGGTGCCACGCATCCACATCTGCATCCTCAATGTTTGCATTCTTCAATTGTTTTTGGCCATATTGATATGCTTCCTGTAATGTCATTTATTGTTCCTCAAAATTTTCTTTTAAATATTTTCTCCAATCAAACACCTTTTCCACAGCCGCAATCGCCACTTCTATCATAGCATCATCTGGTTCCTTTGTAGTCAATCTCTGTAATAGAAGACCCGGCTTACTTAAGATTTCCACGAAAGGATGGGTGCTTCTTCCTGCTAATCGAATGATTTCATAAGAAATCCCTGCAACAAGTGGTAACAATGCCAATCTTAAAAGAGTGCGTATCAAACGATTTTCCGCTGTGATAAAGAAACATACGATAACACTAACAATCATAACAAACACTAAAAAACTGGTTCCGCAACGTTTATGTTCTTTTGAACTATTTCGTACATTCGCTACATTCAGCTCCAATCCATTTTCAATACAATTGATGCATTTATGCTCTGCACCATGGTACATAAAAGTCCTTTTGATATCTTCCATTTTAGATACCGCAACAATATAGATTACAAACATGGCAATGCGAAAAACAGATTCCAAAATCGTCCTCATCAATCTGGATGTGATGACATCTTTCAACAAATCCGCAACGAATCCTGGCAGAACCATAAAAAGACCCAATGCAATCACCACAGATGCAACCATCGTAAGTGCCATATAGATATCTTCCTTCTTCTTTTGCTTTTCTGCTTCTTCCTTACTGATAACGACTCCCGTTTCCTCTTCAAAAAAGCTTGCCGAATAAGTCAGTGTACGAACGCCCAATACTAGGGAATCGATAAAATTAAATACGCCCCTGACAAACGGAATCTTGGTCAATCTTTTCCACTTTATAATGCTTTTATATTCTTCTTCCTTTATTTCAATCTCTCCGTTTGGCTTTCTGACAGCAACTGCGTATTTATCACCATTGCGCATCATAATTCCTTCCAACACTGCCTGTCCGCCTATATTTGACGATTTCATAAATTCTCACCTCTAAAATAAAACGGGTTGAGATTCCAAAATCTCAACCCGCAAGTTTGCATTTGATTATTGCATTCCGTATTTCTTGTTAAATTTATCAACACGACCACGAGCTTGAGCAGCTTTTTGTTGTCCTGTGTAGAATGGATGACATTTTGAACAAATTTCTACGTGGATTGATTCTTTTGTAGAACCTGTTACAAATGTGTTTCCACAGTTACATGTAACTGTTGCCTGATGGTATGTTGGATGTATTCCTTCTCTCATTTTTTTCACCTCTTCACTATTTTTTCGCGATTTCCAACCGCGATTAGGTTTGCTTTTCTAAACAGCTCCGTTATTGTAGCATAGATGTTTGGGATTTGCAAGTATTTCTATAAAAATTTATTTTTCAATACTGATTCCACAAATTCTTTGTTATTTGAAGTCCGTGCAAACATATTTAGAATATTATCTACAGCTTCTTCTGCCTTCATACCATTCAATGCTTTGCGCATAATATATACTGCATCCTGCTCTTCTTTGTTAAGCAGTAAGTCTTCACGTCTGGTGCCGGATTTTGGAATATCAATCGCTGGGAATACACGTTTTTCCTGTAATTTCCTATCAAGCACTAATTCCATATTTCCTGTACCTTTAAACTCTTCATATATCACATCATCCATCTTGCTTCCTGTGTCAACCAAAGCAGTTGCAAGAATAGTAAGACTACCCCCTTCACGAATATTTCTGGCTGCACCAAAGAATCGTTTCGGCATATGAAGCGCTGCCGGGTCAAGACCACCGGACAAAGTTCTTCCACTCGGCGGAACAGTAAGGTT
>CAMFVG010000086.1 GCA_945992055.1 uncultured Clostridia bacterium
ACCTCTGCGATTTGACAGATATTGCAGAAAATATTGCTGATAAAATCCAAATTATGTTAGTAACCAGAAAGGCGTGATAAGAATGATTTACTTGCTATTGGCGTCCGGCCTATTTATGGGTTGGTCCCTGGGATCTGTTGATTCTGCAAGTGCATTTGGAACCGCCGTTTCAACGCGTGTTGTAAAATACCGAACTGCCGTTACCATTATTGCTGTTATGGTTATTCTTGGAGCAATCTTTGGTGGCGCCGGCAACATTCACAGTCTTTCCGATTTAGCTGAAAGCAACCGGGTAACCGCAACGGAGGCGGACGCCCAGTATGCCATTGAAAACGGTATTTTAGAAACCTTGCGTTTGAAATCCGCATTGAAAGCTGCCATTATTTTTGTATGTGCTGCTTTAACGGTTTCGGTGATGAGTTATTTGAAACTACCTGTTTCTGCCAATCAGGCAAGCACAGGTGCTATCATCGGATGGGGATTATGTTATGCAAATTATTCAGACCCAAATATTTTAATTCCAAATCTAAAGAAAATCGGATTATTTGCATCAACTTGGATTCTGAATCCACTTGGTGCAGGAATCGTTTCATTTGTTTTAGTAACGTTGGTAAATCGTTTCCTTGCAGATAAACTCACCTCATTAAGTTCTTACGATAAGATTATCAAATGGGGATATCTGATTGCAGGAACCTTTGCAGCGTTCAGTATTGGTACCAACAGTTCTGCCAGTATCACTGCTCTCTATTACGACGGAACAGGAACTGGTGCGAACCTATTATCCAGCGCGCAGTTAGCTGCCATTATCGGTGGTGTGGCAATCGCAATCGGTGCCATTACATATTCCAAACGTGTGATGCTCGCTGTAGGAGGCGGGATTGCCGAAATCACACAAATGGACGGTTTCGTAGTAGTCATTGCTATGGCTCTTACCGTATTTATTATGCAAACCTTATTAAAGATACCGGTATCCAATTCACAAGCCATTGTAGGTGCTGTTATGGGAGCCGGTCTTACAAGAGGTGTGCAGTATGTTAATTTCAACAAGTTCAAATCCATCGCCATCGCTTGGGTTACTTCCCCAACCGTGGCAGGATTGATGACATATCTTGTTGGTCTTTGCACAAAAGGATTTTTTGGAAAATAAGATACATAAAAAGATAGCGCTTATCCGCGCTATCTTTTTTGATACTCTGCCTTTGTACATTTTGGTAAAAATACCGAATACCCACTCCTTCTATAGTTGGAACTCAACGCGGCATCCGAACAATTAAAATACTTTTCCTGGGTTGTATCCACGTTGAAATATGCCCCATCTAACTTTATGATATTCCATGCATGTCCACCTGTCATTCCTGCGCAGTAATAAGTCGGAATACCCAATTCTATCATGAGATATTGAAAAGCTCTCGTATATCCGGCGCACACCGATTTCCCATTTACCAACGCGCTGTAGGCACTCTGATTGACACTTGCACTTTCATCGTATTCGGTCATAGTCGTTAATGCTTGATACACATCTTCTTCTTTTTCGTAATCGCTGGTAAGGGCAGATGCCGGTTCCATGATCATCTTCGCCCTTTGCTCGAATTCAGCTTTCGCCACTTCTATATCTTTAATTATATGATTGAATTCTAAAATAATCTGTACACAGATATCCTCTTTCGTATAATGATATTGGAATCCACTATTCATCCAAAACAATTCCGGATGGTCATAGGATACTGCATGAATGACATTCTCGGCTTCCTCAACGGATACTTCTACAATCGGAACAAACGTGGTCTTATACGCCATAGCATTGGCATATACCTGGCTATATAATTGTTTTCCTTCATCACTTAAAAACCCATAATATGGATAGTATTCCGTATCAAACTCTGTATACTCGCTTCCTGTGATACCCGAATCTTCTAAAGTTTTCAACACATACTTTAATTCCGAGAACCAGGTATCCGGCAGGATTAAAGTCCATATCATGTAGATTCCACTACAAGTAACAATCGTTGCCAAGAGAATGACAAACAGCTTCTTTAGAACTTTCACAGATGTAATTCCTTTCCCTTTCTTTCTGTAAATATAACACATCCAAGAAAGAAGTTGCAATGTTTACTTCTCCCACGCTACCTTCCATTCCTTTCGCATGGGATAAGCAATCATTTTATTTCCGTCCAAATCCTCCCTGTGCATATCTATCGCTGTCAATCCACTGTGTTCATATGTCCGATAATAATAAATCCCTTTTTCCGTGTTACAACAAGAACTGTAAATGGTGTACTCATACACTTTCTTCTCTAACTGTACACATCCCTTCTGTTGCTCAACAGACCCAAGAATATGAAAAAATTGGCTGACACTCTCCGACTCGCTCTCTCCGCTCACCGAATTCCACTTTGTAAAAGCAGCACGTACGAATCTGGAAGGTGAAGATAAATCTCCCGGCAAACCGATACCGCCCATTCCCCTACTGAAAATTTCCAACGGTAACTCTTTGGCAAAGGTGTTCATTGGTTCTTTCTTGGTTAATCCAATATATTGATTCAAATGGAACATCTGATAAGCAAATGGTGGATTATTTGTTAATACTTGTGCGGGATTATTGTTAATACGCAGTCCCTCCTCCACTGGCTCCAGTACAATCGATTCGTTCTTATCAGACACCATAAAATGCAGCGGAGATAGTGGCAACTCTTTGTCAAATGAAAGCTTAATCAGATTGGTTTTTTCTAAAAGCTTTCTTGCTTCCCTCACATCCGCACATTGGCCCAAAACCCAAGGAATTAATTCAAAAGGTGCCACATTATATTTGTCACTTTTTTCTCCCAGATAAACTGCATTTCCGGGAAAACTAAGTCCTGCCATACTTAATCCTTTTTCATTGGTTGCATCATAATATAAGGGATATTCTTCTTTTACATATGCCATCCCAATCATAGCATAGTGTTTTGGGAACTCTCTTTCCTTCCGAAAGTGCAAAGGAAAATTTCTTGGTGTAATGGTAATCGACTCTTCATACGAGTACTCCAAATCCAAGTTTCTTCCAAAATAGTGGTCCTTTGTTTTATAAGAGATTGCTGTACACATAAAAATGCCTCATTTCTGTTTTCTAAAAGTATTTCCTACTCTAGAAATCTTAATCGAAATGAGGCAATAATTCTTTTTCTTCTATTCTCCTATAGATCTTTTCTTGCGAACAGTAACAGTCTCTTCAAAACATTCAAAAATCTGTTCTACTTTTTCCTTTTTCAGCTTTGGTGTAACAAGACTTACAATCGGAACGACAACCAAACCTGATACCATTGCAATAGCTCCCGCATTGATTGGGGATTTAATGAATTGCAAGAATATATTCGCTACGGTAATTCCTACACCACATGCAAAGCTTGCCCATACGGATGCTTTGGTAACACCTTTCCAATACAAGCCATACATAAACGGTGCCAAAAATGCTCCTGCCAATGCTCCCCAAGAAACACCCATAAGCTGTGCGATAAATGTAGGTGGGTCTAATGCAATAATAACGCTGATCACCACGAAGAACACCAACATAATTCGCATACAAAGTAATTGTTTCTTTTCATTCATATCCTTCACGATATTGTCCTTGATTAAATCCAGAGTTAATGTAGAACTCGAAGTCAAAACCAAGGAAGATAATGTTGACATAGATGCGGACAACACCAACACCACTACAATACCGATTAAAATGTCCGGTAATTTTGAAAGCATACTTGGAATGATAGCATCATACATAATAGCTCCATCAGCTCCGTAAATTGCCGGCGAATCAAAGAGACGTCCAAATCCACCAAGGAAATAGCATCCTCCGGATACAATAATCGCAAAGATAGTTGAGATAATAGTTCCGGATTTAATGGATTTTTCATCCTTAATTGCATAAAACTTATGTACCATCTGCGGAAGCCCCCATGTTCCTAAAGACGTTAAAACAACAACGCCAATTAGATTCGGTAAATCCGGTCCAAAGAAAGATGCATATACACCCGGTACATCACTTTCTACCTGTGCCAATCCTTTCACTGCTTCCGTAAATCCGCCTTGTCCGTTTAAAACTGCCGCAATAACTGCAACAATTCCAAAAAGCATGATGATTCCCTGAATAAAATCATTGATTGCTGTTGCCATATATCCGCCCAAAACAACATACACGCCAGTCAAAACAGCCATGGCGATTACGCACACTGAATAATCAATGTTAAATGCCATTCCAAACAAACGGGAAAGTCCATTATATACAGATGCTGTATATGGAATCAAAAAGATGAAGGAAATCGCCGCTGCCACAATACGTAAAGCATTCGAATCGTATCTTTTTCCAAAGTAATCCGGCATGGTTGCAGACGACAAATGTTTCGTCATAACTCTGGTTCTTCGACCCAGTATTACCCAAGCCATAAGAGAGCCTATCACCGCATTACCAATACCAATCCACGTAGATGCAATCCCATATTTATAACCAAATTGTCCTGCATATCCGACAAATACTACTGCTGAAAAATAAGAGGTTCCATATGCAAAAGCTGTGAGCCAAGGTCCTACAGAACGTCCTCCTAATACAAAGTCACTTACATTGGTTGCATGCTTTCTTGAATACAAGCCTACTGTAATCATTATCGCAAAGAAAACGATTAATAAAATAATTTTCACTGCCATAATACTTTTCCTCCATTCTCATGCTCTTTATCACTTTAAACTTTAACGCCACATTGCTTTAAAGTGTTAAAGTAATTATATACAACTCCTTTTATAATTGCAAGCATTATATAAAATTATTTTAGTCCTTTTTGGACTTTCCTATTGTAGTCCAAAATAGACTTTTCTATAATAAAGAAAAACTTTATGAGGTAATAACCATGAAATACGATAATATCAAAACTTTAAGAAACGAAAACAACAAACTACAAGTAGAACTTGCAGAATACTTAAATGTAAAACAAACTACCTACTCAAAGTATGAATTGGGTAAAATTAATATTCCTGTGGATGTTTTGATTAAACTTGCAGATTTATATGATGTAAGTTTAGATTATATCGTTGGTCGAAAGACGGACAAAAAGTAAGGGTGCTGAATTCAGCACCCTTTTCTTATATTATTCTATTTCTTAGAATTTACCTGCATCTGCTGCTTCTTGGATAGAAACTGCAACTGCAACGGTCATACCAACCATTGGGTTGTTACCAGCACCGATAAGTCCCATCATTTCTACGTGAGCAGGAACTGATGAAGAACCAGCGAACTGTGCATCACTGTGCATACGTCCCATTGTATCTGTCATACCGTAAGAAGCTGGACCTGCAGCCATGTTATCTGGGTGAAGTGTACGTCCTGTAC
>CAMFVG010000087.1 GCA_945992055.1 uncultured Clostridia bacterium
GCTGTAATGAGATTATTCTCTTGAGAACACGAAACTTTCAGGCTTCTGTTGAGTCTGGATACACGCAAAGATTTGAATTTGGAGGTGAGATTTAATGCACGAAAACCTTATTACGAATTTGACATCGAAAGATGATAAATACGCTTGTGCTATTGCTGATAAAATCATATCCGAGAGTCAAGATACCGATGAATGGTATGGATACTTTGATACCTTTGCTTCGTTGCTTAATCATCCTAAATCGTTGGTGAGAAATCGTGCATTGCACATTCTTGCCGCCAATGCTCAGTGGGATGATAATAACCGCTTTGATACTATTCTATCAGAGTATCTTTCACATATTACGGATGAAAAACCGATTACTGCCAGACAATGTATTAAGGCTCTTGCGCAAGTAGGTATGGCAAAACCACAATACATTCCAAGGATACTGTCCTGTTTTCATGGTGCTGATTTATCGAAGTACAAGGACAGTATGCGACCCCTGATTGAAAAGGACATGGAAGAAACTGAAAGATTACTAACTGAGTAAATAAGAATTTGTAGGTGAACCGATGAGAAAGCAGATTGCAAACATAATAACAAGCAGTCGAATTTTGTGTAGTATTTGTTTCTTGCTCTGTCCTGTCTTTTCCGTTGCTTTTTATATTATGTATCTGTTCTGTGGAATTACAGATATGGTGGACGGAACAATTGCAAGGAAAACAAAGTCTGTTAGTGAAACAGGAGCAAGATTAGATACTGTTGCAGACATTGTATTTGTAGCAGTGTGTTTTGTGAAAATTCTACCACTAATACAATTTCCTACTTGGTTATGGATTTGGATTATTGTTATAGCAACCATTAAAATAGGGAATGTTGTTTGGGGATTGATTTGTAACAAAAAGTTGGTATCCATGCATACCATTTTGAATAAAGCCACGGGATTTTTACTGTTTCTTTTTCCTTTGACACTCAGTTTTATTGAACCAATGTATAGTTCTGTGATAGTGTGTTCTTTGGCAACGGTGTCAGCAATCAATGAGGTATATTATACAAGAATGGGTAGAGAAATCTTTTAACAAGCAAATTTCGATTTGTAAAACGATTAGATAAACTTGAAGTTTCATCAGATAAATATTTGGAAAAAGTCTTGACTCCTACGTTGCGTAATAGTTTAAAGTGTACTTATCGATAGGAGGAAATGATATGCATGAATTTATAATAGAAATAGTAAAATCAGATGAGATTTATCGAAAGATAGCAAATGCATCGTTAGAGAAGAAAGATGATATATATCGCTATGACTTTATGAAAAAATTTGAAAAGAAATGGGATATGTATCACTGTCCGTTGAAAGCAAAACAATCTGGCGGATATGATGTGGTGATGGCAAGCGGTATGTTAGGATATTTATTGCCACAAAAAATAGGAGACACAGAACAAAAATATATTGCAGAATTAGCAGATGAAAAGTTATGGACGGATTGCGTGGCATCTATTGAAAGCTCTCTTATGACATTTGTTAGACATGGAATAGATTTGAAGGTTAAAGAGTATATGTTTACATTGATGCTCGCAGATCCATCAAGTCCCTATTCGGTGATGAATGATGGTTATTGTGGTGATGGTGGAATTCCGGGATACATATTTGGATCATTAGTACCTTCTGAAACGACAAAAACAAGGATTCCAGTTGTATTAGCTCATGAGACGAATCATAATGTAAGATTTCAATATATAAAGTGGAGTAATGAAATATCATTAGCAGAATATATGATTTGTGAAGGATTGGCAGAAAATTTTGCAGTAAAACTTTACGGTGAAGAGAACTTAGGACCATGGGTTAGTAAAACTGACCAGGAAATGTTAAATGAATATATTAAGCCACTTATCCAGGACGCTTTAGAAGTGCAAGGATTTGACAATATTACATCATATATGTATGGAGATGAAATGGCAAAATTACAAAATTATATTCCGGTGGGTATGCCTTATTGTGCTGGGTATGCATGCGGATATTATATGGTGAAATATTATTTGGATAAAACTGGAAAAGATATTGTTGACGCAACAATACTTCCAGCAGAAGAAATTTTGAAAGAAATAGATGGATTTTGGAGTGAAACGACCATTATTCGGAAAGGAAATTCCTATGAGGACAGTAAATGAGGTAAGTAAGCTAACAGGAGTAAGTATACGTACCCTTCAGTACTATGATAGTATCGGACTGTTAAAACCAACTGAGTATACAGAGGTAGGATACCGTTTGTATGATGAAGAAGCATTAGAAAGGTTGCAACAGATTTTATTGTTTAGAGAATTGGAATTTCCACTGAAAGAAATCAAAGATATTATATATAATCCTAAATTTAATAAGGAAAAAGTATTAGAGCAGCAAATAGAACTTTTGGTATTGAAGAAGGAACATATAGAAAATTTGATTGATTTTGCTCGAAGAATAAAAACGATGGGAGTAAATAAGACGTATTTTAAAGTATTTGATAAAAAAAAGATGGAAGATTATTCAAAGCGTGCAAAGGAACAATGGGGACAGATAGCCCAGTATCAGGAATTTGAAGAAAAGACGAAAGGGGTGTCTGATACACAGCAGAAGGATGTAATCAATCGTTTTATGCTTATTTTTACAGAGTTTGGCAAGATAAAAGAATTAGATACATCCTGTGATACGGTTCAATTACAGGTGAAAAAATTGCAGGATTTCATCACAGAGAATTATTACACCTGTACAAAAGAAATTTTATCAGGTCTGGGAAAGATGTATGCAAGTGGCGGAGAATTTACCGAAAACATTGATAGCTATGGTGGAGAAGGAACTGCTCTGTTTACAGCAAAAGCAATTGAGATATATTGCAAATAAGAGAGCGCAACTTTCAGTAAGCCGGCGTGTTTAACTGAGGGACAAATTGAATTTTGAGGTGCTAAGAAAAATGAGTAAATATAATTCTTTATGGGAATATGTGCAGAGTAACGTAAACCAATCTTTTAAGATGACATTTGAAGAAATACGGGATATTGCAGGAATACCAATAGACCACTCTTTTCTGAAATACAAAAAAGAATTAATCGATTACGGTTACGAGGTCGAAAAAATATCTATGAAGGAGCAGACAATCATTTTTAATAAAATTGGCTAACACTTTTAGGTTTCTGGTGAGTCTGAAAGCACGCAAGAATTTATTGAAGCTAACAAAAGAACGTAGGATGTTAGAAAGACACAAAAAATTCACAAAAAAATTAGCACTCTCTATTGACGAGTGCTAATAATGGTGCTATAACATAATTAGAAACAGGAGAAAGAAAGAACCACGAGTTCATGATTCTTCCTAAACATCCCCAGTTTCAAAAAAATAATTTTAAAAAAAGGAGCGATGATTATGTTAACACCTAGTATTTTTGGAGAAAACTTATTTGACGAGTTCTTTGATGATTTCTTTGATTTTCCGGTATTTGATGATCCGGCAATGAAGAAAGCAAAGAAAAAACTGTATGGTCGTCATGCTGCAAACATGATGAAAACAGATGTGAAAGAACAGGATGATCACTATGAAGTGGATATCGATCTTCCGGGATTTAAGAAAGATGAACTTTCTTTGGAACTGAAAAATGGATATTTGATGATCAATGCAGCGAAAGGTCTGGACAAAGAGGAAAAAGAAGAAAAGACTGGAAGATTTGTCCGTCGTGAACGTTATGCAGGCAGTATGAGCAGATCCTTCTATGTGGGTGAGGATATCAGACAGGAAGATATTCATGCGAAATATGAAAGCGGTGTCTTGAGATTGTCCATTCCAAAACCAGAAGAAAGGAAAACTCAGATAGAGGACAAAAAGTATATTGCCATCGAAGGATAAAGGCCCTTCTTCAAAT
>CAMFVG010000088.1 GCA_945992055.1 uncultured Clostridia bacterium
AACCCGTGTTTTCGCATCAATGGGCGAGGCATATTATTGGCAGAAATTGATGGAATTGAGCGAAATCTTTGTCATTTTTCCAACACAAAGATGTCGGATTTTCTCCAAGTTTGCAAGCTACATGGCAAGTTAAAGAAGGAAGAAGAAATCGTAGCGGAGGATCTGGATGCGGCAAAAGGGAAAGAACGTTGTCCGAAATGCGGGATGATTTATCTGGATCAGGAGCGAAAAATCTGCCCAAAGTGTATGAATAAGAAATCAATTCTGTTTCGACTTTTGAGTTTTTATAAGCCATATAAAGTTAGTTTGGCGGTTTTGATTTTCTGCTATCTCGGAACAGCAGCAATTAATATGATGTTTCCTTACTTGACGGGTACCGTTTTGTATGACAGAGTGCTTGGAAAAGATGAGGGGTTTCTAAAAATGCTACATCTTCCGCAGGGGAATTTCTTGTTGGCATTAATGGTGCTTGTTTTTATGATGATTGTTAGTCAGATTCTTTTGCATGGCATGAGAATTGTACAAGGTGTTGTGACTGCAAAAGTTGCACCAAGGATTATTGCGAAATTGAAAACCCGTGTTTTCGCATCAATGGGCGAGTTGTCTATTGGTTTTTATACCAAGAGACAGACGGGCGGTTTGATGACGCGTATCTCAAATGATGCGGAGGAAATTTCTTCGTTTTTAATTGATGGGGTACCGTACTTTTCCATTAGTTTTGGAACTTTGATAGCAACCATTGGAATCATGTTTTACCTCAATCCGCTGTTAGCCCTAGCAGTCGTTGTACTTATGCTTGTGCATTATGTCATTGAACGTAAAATGTTGCCCATCTATTTTTTTTATACAGGTAAGAGACACCGTGCAGAACGAAAACTGAATGCACAATTAAATGAAAGTTTTGTGGGTGCAAGAGTGGTAAAGGCATTTGGACAGCAAAAACAAGAAATGAAAAGATTTTCTAAAAACAGTGCATTTCTTCGAAGTGCAGAGCAGGATATGGTGCGATATGATCATAAGTTCTTTGCACTCTACAAAAGCTTGCAAGATGGAATTCTTTTCGTTGTTTGGGCGATTGGCAGTGCATTGATAATCAGTGGCTCTAACATGGAGATAGGTCTTTTAATTACCTTTGCAGGGTATGCCGCACAACTAAAAGGTCCATTGAGATTCATGTCACGTGTGGTTCGATGGTATACGAACAGCATGAATGCGGGGCAAAGACTCTTTGAAATAATAGATGCTGTTCCTGATGTAAAAGAGGCGAAAGAACCTCATCGACCGGAAAGCATCAAGGGTGATATTGAACTGAAGAATGTGTTTTTTGGATATGAGGCAAATAAACCGGTATTGAAAGATGTAAGTTTCCATGTCAAAGCAGGAGAGGTGCTTGGCATTGTGGGACGCTCGGGCACAGGAAAGTCCACACTCGTCAACTTGATTTCGCGTTTGTATGATGTGGATGAGGGAGAAATATTGGTTGATGGCGTTAATGTAAAGCAATATGGGTTCAAAGAATTGCGAAAAAATGTAGCCATGGTATCCCAGGAAACCTATATCTTCATGGGAACTGTAGCAGAAAATATCGGATATGCCAGACCGGAAGCAACAAGAGAGGAAATTATTCGGGCGGCGATTCAGGCCAATTCGCATGATTTTATATGTAAAATGCCGGAGGGATATGATACAATGCTAGGCTCTTCGGGACGTGCGTTATCAGGGGGTGAACGCCAACGTATTTCCATTGCAAGGGCAATTCTGGCAGACCCGAAAATTTTGATTTTGGATGAAGCTACATCGGCGGTAGATACAGAGACGGAACTTGCGATTCAGAGGTCTTTGGAAAAATTGGAGAAGGGAAGAACCGTTCTTTCTATTGCCCATCGGTTATCAACCTTGCGGAATGCCACACATTTGATTGTTTTGGAAGACGGAAAAGTCACGGAATATGGCACGCATCAGGAATTGATGGAACTAAAGGGTACGTATTATAAACTGAATGAACTGCAGACGAAGGCGTTAGCTATGCGGGGCATTGAATAGCCCCCAGATAGGAGGATGACACAATGGCAGATCTTTTGAATTTAAAGGAATTTGACGAGGAAGGCTTGAAAAAAGAATCAGAAGAATTGATGCAAATGCATTTTCTTACCAAGGGAAATGCGGTTTTTGCAAGAACTGAAGGCGGATTTTTATCCTTGAAAACAGGCGAAAAGGAATACGCTCGCGTTGGAGTGTATCTAACTTTTCCTATTACTATGCCGGAGGAATTTATTTCCATTCGAGAAGCAGATGGAAAGGCGAAGGAAATCGGATTAATTGAGAAATTGTCCCTGCTGTCCAAGGAGCAGCAGGAAATGATTCGTGAGCAGATTCGATTGCGCTATTTTATGCCGGTTATCACAAAAGTATTGGACGTAAAGGATGAGTATGGATTTGCTTATTGGCACGTGATGACTACATATGGCGTTTGTCGCTTTACTACGCATATGAGCGGAGAAACTGTGGTTACCTTGGGGGAATCACGACTATTGATTACAGATATTGATGGAAATCGCTATGAGATTCCGGATTTTTATAAATTGGGAATTGGGGAGCGCAAGAAATTGGACCTTTTTATGTAAGAGGTTGTTTGACAGGAAGAAGGCGAGGCATAATATGAAACTATTGTATGAGCTACCAAAATCCCAGATAGCGGCATTGGCACTATTAGAGGGCGAAAGCATCTGGTACTGTGTGCCTATTGACCTTGGGTTTGACAATGAAAGCAAATTGGCATGCGAAGAATATGCAGGACAGACTTGGCTTGTGGTTACAGAAAAACGTCTTGTTGTTTTACAAGAGAACAAATTGAAGACTTCGTTTTGGTTGAGGGATTGTAGTAAAATCAAGTGTGAGCATCAAGTAAACTGTGGAATTATTACAGTGACTACCAAAAATATGAATAGCATTTGTGTTGCTAGGTTTTCTATGCGACATATGATAAGGATGTCCTATGTGTCGAGAGGAACTCAATCTATTGTGGAAGCACTGGAACGTGGGGAAACTGCAAAGGAAGTAGAACGCATTACCAGTCCTGAAAATGAAAAATATTGTGAGAAATGCGGACGTGCCCTTCCGGGGACTAATAAGTGTCTTTATTGTGATGGAAACGGCAACGTGCTGAAACGTTTGTTGGGACTTTGTAAAAATTATAAGAAAGAGGCGTTGCTTACCTCCATTTTCATGCTCGTAGTAGCGAGCGTTGAAATCGTGAATCCGAGAATCCAAAGATGGTTTATTGATACTTCTTTGGCAAGCGGAACGGCAACATGGAGCTCGTGGCTTCAATTTGTAATCCTGACACTCTCGCTTGTAGGAGTGTATATTTTGGCTGAAATTATACGACATTGGTACGGCGTGATACTAGGCACTGGCATCAGTATGACCTTGAGAGAAAAACTGTACTACAAGATTCAGGCATTATCACTTTCTTTTATGAATAAGCGGAAACCGGGAGAACTTCTAAATCGTGTCAGTCACGATACGGCTGTCATTCGAAGATTTATAGAAGAAGTGTTGGGATATACGCTAACGGGTATTTTAACCATGGTAATTGCAGTGGTTATGATGTTTCGGATTGACTGGAAAATGACTTGCATTATCCTGTGTATTCACGCGGTTGTATTTGTGTCTACACGAATATTCCGGCGTACAAACCGTGCACATTTTCGCAAGCAATGGGTAAAGTTGGATGAATTTAACAGCAACCTTCAAGACGTTATTTCCGGAATTCGTATTGTTAAATCTTTTGGGAAAGAAGAACGCGAGATTGAAAAATTCACCAAAAAAGCAAATGAGTATGCGGATATTAGCAGTAAAAACGAAGGTTTTTGGTCGGCAATTATACCGATTTTATGGTTTCTTATGGGTAGCGGGGTGTATGTGGCTGTTTATTTTGGCGGAAAGGATGTATTGAGTGGCAGAATGTCACCAGGAACTTTATTGCAGTATTATACGTACTGTGGATATCTGATTGAACCATTAAGTTCCATGGCAAACCTTCCAAGGATTATGACACAAACTATCACCTGTCTGAATCGTATTTATGATGTATTGGATGAAGAACCGCGTATTGTGGATAAAGAGCATAGCAAGGAGCTCACTATTCAAGGAGATTTCACATTTGAAAATATTTCTTTTGGTTATGAGATTTATGAACCGGTGCTGGAGGATGTTTCTTTTGAAGTAAAGGCCGGAGAAATGATAGGTTTGGTTGGTTCCTCGGGAGTGGGGAAATCTACATTAATTAACTTGATTATGCGTTTATATGATGTTGATGAGGGACGCATTTTGATAGATGGAGTGGATATTCGAGATATCAAAACGGAAAGTTTGCATTCTCAAATCGGAGTTGTGTTACAGGAAACGTTTTTATTTTCAGGGACAATTCTTGACAACATACGATTTGCAAAACAGGAAGCAACGTTAGAAGAAGTGATTCGTGCGGCGAAGGCGGCTAACGCACATGATTTTATCTGCAAAACACCGGATGGATATAATACATATGTGGGCGAGCATGGTTACAATTTATCCGGAGGCGAGCGTCAACGTATTGCCATTGCCAGAGCAATCTTAAACAATCCAAGGTTGTTGATTTTGGATGAGGCAACATCGGCATTGGATACGGAAAGTGAATTTGTGATTCAATTAGCATTGGAAAGATTAGTCAAGGGAAGAACCACTTTTGCGATTGCACACCGCTTATCTACATTACGAAATGCAGACCGTTTGATTGTAATAGATAAACACGGGATAGCCGAAATGGGCACACATAATGAACTACTTGAGAAAAAAGAAATTTATTATGGGCTTGTTACTGCGCAACTCGCAATGGCGGAAGGAAAATAATTGGGGACGGCAAGTGAAAACTTGTCGTCCTTATTTATTTTGTGTTATACTAATTATGTCGAATTGGTTATTCATACAAGTTTATGCCATGTCTACTTTTAGGTGTTTCAACCGAAATAATCCCAGAAGAAAATTATATAATTGTTTTTGGATTACTTGACGTATTCATAAAAATAGGATAAAATGCAACTAGAAAACGGTTGCAAGAAAGGTGGCCGTACAAATGAGTAAAATAGATAAAGCAAGGAAAAGAATATTTTCGAAGCCCAAAGATTATACTTACACTGAAGCAAAATTTTTGCTTGCGCAGATTGGATTTGAGGAATATAACAAAGGAAAGACATCAGGATCCAGAGTGAAGTTTTACCGACAGAAAGATCAAAGAGTAATTTTATTACACAAACCACATCCTGGTGATGTGATGAAACCGGGTGCAGTGAAACAATTAGCAGAATATTTAGTTAAAATGGGGGAATTGTAATGAGAAGTGTATTGGAATATAAAGGATATCATGCAAGGATAGAATTTGATTCGGAAGAACTCTTGTTAAGGGGGAGAATTGAGGGCATCAAAGATTTTGTCAATTTTGAAAGTTCGGATATCCATACAATAGAGGAAGAATTTCATTCGGCAGTTGATGAATACTTGGAATTTTGCAAAGAAATTGGAAAAGAACCTGACAAAGAATATAAAGGTACGTTCAATATAAGAATTAGTCCAGAATTGCATAAGAGATTAGCAATTGTGGCAATCAAAAATGGGGATACACTGAATGCGACAGTTGAAAAGGCAATTGCACAATATGTAATGTCGTAGGGATAAAATGATTGACGAACCAAGAAACAGGTAATATAATACACATATATTCAAAAAGCAATGACGGAACAAGTAACTATCCGGAATCAGCCAGAGAGAGAAACATACGCTGAGAGTTTCTTATGTGGAAAGATAGTGAAGACCACTCCCGAGCTGTGCGTGATAAGCGTTACCGTATTCCGCGTTAAGGAACTGAAAGTGAAACATTAAGGTGGAACCGTGTGTTAAATTTAACGCACCCTTAAATAGCAGCAAGCTGTTTGAGGGTGCTTTTTTTCTTTATAGGAAACAAGGTTTCCATAAAGAAAAAAGCTCCGCGAGGATGCGCAGAGACGCGTATAATGTAGTTGTTGCTACGCAACCGCGTCTTACGCGAGAGTTTGCAAGCAAACTCTTATTCGAAACTTAATAACAATAGAAATAGGAGGAAAAAAACAATGAAAGTAATGTTAAAAGATGGTTCAAGCAAAGAGTTTGAAAATGGACTTTCTGTGCTCGATATGGCAAGAGAGATTAGCGAAGGTCTTGCAAGAGCAGCATGTGCCGGAAAAGTGAATGGAGAAGTTGTGGATTTGAGAACTGTAGTCGACGAAGACTGCGAGTTGGAAATCCTGACATTCAGAGATGAAGAAGGAAAGAGTGCATTCAGACACACTGCATCTCATATCATGGCACAGGCGGTGAAGAGACTATATCCAGATACAAAGTTAGCTATCGGCCCATCCATTGAGGATGGTTTCTACTATGATTTTGATAGAGAAACTGCTTTTTCGCAGGAAGAACTAGCCGAAATCGAAAAGGCTATGAAGAAGATTGTAAAAGAAAATATTAAAATTGAAAGGTTTTCACTTCCAAGGGAGGAAGCAATCAAATTGATGGAAGAAAAAGGAGAACCATATAAGGTAGAACTTATTCGGGACCTTCCGGAAGATGCAGAGATTTCTTTCTATACACAAGGAGAATTCACAGACCTTTGTGCAGGACCACATCTTATGAGCACGAAATCAGTGAAAGCATTTAAACTGATTTCTTCATCCATGGCTTACTGGAGAGGTGATTCTAACAAGGCACAATTGCAACGTATCTATGCAACTGCATATGACAACAAGGAAGATTTGGCAGCACATATGGAACGTTTGGAAGATATTAAAAAACGTGATCATAATCGCCTTGGACGCGAGTTGGAACTTTTTACAACAGTTGATGTTGTGGGACAGGGTCTACCTTTGATGCTTCCAAATGGTGTGAAGATGATTCAAAAACTTCAAAGATGGATTGAAGATTTGGAAGATAAAGAATGGGGATATGTTCGTACAAAGACACCGCTTATGGCAAAATCAGATTTGTACAAGATTTCAGGACACTGGGATCACTATAAAGATGGTATGTTTGTACTCGGAGATGAAGAAGTGGATAAAGAAGTATTTGCACTTCGTCCGATGACATGTCCATTCCAATACTATGTATATAAAAATTCGCAAAAGTCTTATCGTGACCTTCCGTATAGAATGGGTGAAACATCTACTTTATTCCGTAATGAGGAATCAGGAGAGATGCATGGATTGACTCGTGTACGTCAATTTACAATTTCAGAAGGACACAATGTAATTCGTCCGGATCAGGCAGAAGAAGAATTGCAAAACTGCTTGAACCTCGCAATTTATATCTTAACAACCTTAGGATTACAGGATGATGTGACATATCGCTTGTCAAAATGGGATCCGGAGAATAAGACAAAGTATTTGGGAGATGAGGCTTATTGGGAAAGCACACAAGATGCGCTTCGCCAAATCTTGATTGAAAAAGGTATCTCCTTCACAGAGGCAGACGGAGAAGCGGCGTTCTATGGACCGAAGATTGATATTCAGGCCAAGAATGTTTACGGAAAAGAAGATACAATGATTACGATTCAATTGGACTGTGCAATTGCAGAAAAATTTGATATGTACTACATTGACCAGAATGGCGCAAAAGTTCGTCCGTACATTATTCATAGAACATCTCTTGGATGCTATGAGAGAACTTTGGCTTGGCTTATTGAAAAATATGCAGGGAAATTCCCAACATGGCTTTGTGCAGAACAAGTGCGTATTCTTCCGATTTCTGAAAAATACGCAGATTATGCAGAAAATGTTCGCAAGGAACTTGCAAAGAACGGCGTAGATGTAACAGTTGATAACCGTTCTGAAAAGATTGGTTATAAGATTCGTGAAGCCAGAATGGATAAACTTCCTTATATGCTGGTTGTCGGAGAACAGGAACAGGCAGATGGTCTGGTATCAGTC
>CAMFVG010000089.1 GCA_945992055.1 uncultured Clostridia bacterium
ATACTCTCATCACTGCAATACACATATCTCTCATCAATACTTTTTATCTGATTCACCGTATCAAAAATATAATTACACATAGGTTTATTGCCTAACGGCAATGTATTTTTCCCTGGTAATCTTTGATTATTTAATTTAATAGGTATGAATGATACTACTTTCATATTTTCTCCCTTTCCGCCAATCAGATAACGTTAAAAACCGCAAATTGCAATACTAATTCCATCACCAATCGGCATCAAATATAAGTTAGGTTTCTTTTTTGTTTCCATATACTCATTAACAGCCTGTCTTACCCCACTAAAATTCTCTGTAAAATAGTCATGAATCAGAATAACGCCGCCTGCAACCATCCTGCCTTCAAACCATTTCAAACCTTCCAACGTTGGCAAATATAAATCTAAATCTAAATTCACAAAACAAAACTTTTCGTCTATTCCATGTGCCGTCTCAGGAAAATATCCCACTCTAAAAATGCAGTTTTCTGGATACATCATTTTCTGTAGTACTAATTCAAGACTGGTATTATCATAATCTGCTACCTTAGCCGATGAGTAAGAATTACTTTGTTCCAATATGATGTCCTGTTCTACAAATCCTTGAAATGTATCAAATAAATATAGCTTTCTGTGTTCAAAAGAGCGATTAATATGTTTTGCAAAGTCACCCTGAAATACGCCTGCCTCTGCCACTGCCACCGACGGGTCTATAGATTCCATAAGCGTTGCGAGATTTTCAAGAAATATTCTTCTGCTTTCTAACGGTTGGCTGATAAAGGATGTAATTATTCTGTTTTCCGCAATGCCATATTCGCGCAATTGCTTCACAATACTATCTCTTCCCGGAGCCGATGTAACGATAACAGCATCATATTTTTGGAGTCTTAAAGTCTTTTCCGGTTCTTCCACAACCATATGTCGAAATGGCGTTCCCCATTTCCTTTTGTCATTGTCCACAATTCCAACAATATCATATTGTTCCTTTACAATATCAAACAGTCGACTGCCTCCACCTCCGGCACCAAACAAATATGCTTTTAACATAAAAATCTCCCTATTTTTCTAAATATAAAACAATATAATCAGCAATGCCTTTTTCACTGAGCTCTGCTTTCCATACTTCATTCATTGTATTCGTCACAAAAAAATAGTTCTGTTCACCGCACGCTCTTTGTTCTTTCAGCCATCCTATCAAATTATTCAAACCATATCTTTGAAAATGTCTGACCTCTATCTTTGTAAAACCCGCCTGCCGCGCCATCAATTTTAGATTTTTCTCTGCAAAAACCCATAAATGCTGTGTACTAAAAAGAAGTCGTTTTTCGTATATTTCTCCAAGTACCGCTCTCATAACGGGCGCATCTGAAGGTGTCCCAATGATTGCCTTTCCATCATTTGCCAAAAGTTGATTAATTTCATTTAAAAACTGTACCGGCTTTTCTACATGCTCAATTACATCAAAAGATGTAATTACCTCTATTTTATCCTTCCATTTCTTAATCGCTTCTATTGCATATGGATAAGTATAATAACCTTTTTGTTCCATAATCTCTCTATACTGTACAGAAGGTTCTATTGCTATAATTTCCTTTGCAACCCCCTTAAGGAAATCAAGAAATGCACCCCCGCCACAACCAATATCCGCTACGATTTTATGTCTAAAACACTCTGTTCCTGTATATGTAAATTTTGCCATTGTTTCTTTGTCATGTAGCTCATAAAACTTATCTATCTCCGAACCGCCTTCTAATGACTTTCGGTACGCTGAACTCTCATAATAATCTTCAACGTTCTTTTCCGTCTGTTCATGCCAAATAACTTGGCATTCTTGGCACTGATACATAGAAACATCCTGTTTAGTATACTTCCCAAGTCCACCCTTACGTATTTTCCCGCAATAAACAATTTTTATATTTTTGCTATTACATATCTTACATTTCATCTTTCTTGCTCACCTTCAAATTAATGTATCAATATCAATTCTCGGAAATACTTCCAATTTTCCTCCTCGAGTTGCGTTATAAATTGTAACACCATGCTCACTTGCAAATTCCTTAGCCTTTTCCATCGCTTTAAGCGTTATGTAAATATGAGGTTTACCTGCAATAAGCCGCTTATCGTCAGCTTCACTATCGTAGATATGATTTCCTTTTTGTACAGGATCTCCTAAATAACTAAAATCTGCTCCTAAAAGATATATTTTTTGATATCCCATGTACATTGCTATCTGCACAGCATCAAACATAACAGAATATCCAGCATATACTACTTTTGATATATCATTTGAAAAACACTGCTGTTCTAAATAACACCTTTCTCCATATCCTGGATAGTAATTAACCTCTTCCATCTGAGGAGTATCATCCATATAGTAAAAGTTTTTTATAAACAAGTTATCTCTCTTTAGCATTTTGATTTCATCATAATATTGCCTCATAATGTTATACTCCGAGAAAACATAATATGTCGGTCGCCAACTTGTTTTTTTATATATTTTATATATTAAATTCATTCCAAAGCTTGAAATTCCACTTCTATGTATTTTTTCCAAGTCTTCTATCTTAAGGCTCGGTCCGTTTCCTATAATAAAGCAATCCTTGTCCTTATGAATATCCTTCCATTTTTGCAGCTTAGCTCCCACCTCTTTATTTGATTCCATCACTAATTCAAAAACACATAAAACTGTTATGCCCGGTTTTATCTCTTTTCTAAGCCATTCTGCATCAGCAGATGAAAAAGCAATTACCTGCGAATCTTTCGCCATTTTTTCAAGTTTCGTAATAGCTACTTTATCATTCGTTGCCCATTCTCTCTCTATTTCATTTTGAGGAATCGCTTGCACATGTCCAACATAATGGAAGTTTAAAAGCTTCTGAATTATTTGTTCACCAATCGGATTGTATCCAAACAAAATAATATTATCCTTTTCCATCAGTTGCCAATCATTTATCATCTGTTCAACAGACGCAATCCCCATTTGAATCATCGGTGCTACATAATAATTCATGATTTTTGCTTCCTTAAGTTGCTTTACTATATCTTCATATATCGCAGCTGTAATAATTATTGTTTCATCACCATGTTCTTTCAAATATTGTTCAAAAGAAATAATGGGAATCCCCATTATTTCTAGGCCATTTTTTTTTATTTCATTATCTATAATTGCAAGTATATTTCCTCGCCCAAAAAAAGAAATAACTCCCCATGCATTATTTCCTGCTCCAAACAAATAGTATTTTCCCATATAGATCTCCTAACTATTGTTCAACCCGCATCTTCAAAAATTGTTCCATGATTTCTGCCATTGTAATGCTATCACATTTACTTAACTTAAACTTCTTTTCCTGAAAACCATTAATGCAAGAAACAAAATCACCCACTTCATAGCGTAATCCATCATTTAAGAATTTAGAAAAATACTTTTCATTTTGACTACTATCCTCGTATCTCACTTCGAAAGAAGTGGTCTTCCACCACGGTGCATCCACAACGATGTACCCTCTGG
>CAMFVG010000090.1 GCA_945992055.1 uncultured Clostridia bacterium
ATAATGTTACCATTATAGTAATGGAGGACTAGATCAAATGAGTCAAGAAAAAGTTTCAAGATATAAAGAGGAAAAAGCAAATCGTAAAGAAACGTTAAAAAAAGAAAAAAGAGCGAGGGTAATCCGAAATATTATTTTGACTATGATACCGATCGTTTTGGCTATATTACTTGTGGATTCGGGAGTTCGTTTCTATTTGGATAGCCGCCCGAGAGCAGAAGTTGATGTAGATTATACAGTATTAAGTGAATTTGATGATTCTATTATGTAGATATAAAGCGTTCGAAAAAGAGTGTGCAAAAGCACATTCTTTTTTTGTGTGTAAAAAAAATATAAAAAGTACTTGAAATACATAAAAAAGTGGTTTACAATGAGCGTAAGTGGTGGAAAGTGGTGAATAGTGGTAGAAAATGGGGCGAAAGTGGCAGACCCATTTCGAAAGAAGGTGAGTTCATTGTTAACAGGAGAATTTAATCACAGTATTGATGCAAAAGGGAGATTGATTATCCCTTCTAAATTTCGTGAAATCCTGGGGGAGGATTTTGTAATCACGAAAGGTATGGATGGCTGTTTGTTTTTATATCCAAACAATGAATGGAAAGTCTTTGAAGAAAAACTAAGAACCTTACCGCTTACTAATAAAAATGCCAGAACCTTTACGCGTTTCTTTTTGGGAAGCGCAGTGGATGGCGGCCTTGATAAACAAGGTAGAGTTTTGATTTCTTCAGCCCTTAGAACTTTTGCCGGTTTAGAAAAAGATGTTGTTCTGGTAGGGGTGCTGGAACGAGTGGAAATTTGGGACAAGGCAAAATGGGATGAAAACAATGCTGTTGTAGAAGGAAATATGGACGATATTGCAAGTCAGATGGAAGAGTTAGGCCTTAGTATTTAATTCTTTCGCTACAGTTGGAGGTCTTTATGGTATTTGAGCACACATCAGTGTTGTTGGAAGAAACCGTAGGTGGTCTGAACATCAAGCCAGACGGCATCTACGTAGATGGAACGCTTGGTGGAGGTGGACATGCTTATGAAGTATGTGCACAACTTGACAGCAAGGGGAGATTTATAGGAATAGACCAGGATGAAGCAGCAATCGAGGCTGCAGGCATCCGATTACGTGACTTCGGGGAGAGAGTCACAATAGTCCGAAGCAACTATTGTGATATGAAGTTGCGGCTTCAAGAATTAGGCATTGACAAAGTAGATGGGATCGTGCTTGATCTGGGCGTATCATCTTATCAGTTAGATACGGCAGATCGAGGATTCTCCTATCGGGTAGATGCTCCTTTGGATATGAGGATGGATAGACGTCAGAAGATGACGGCCAGGGACATCGTCAATGACTATAGTGAGATGGATCTTTTTCGCATCATTCGAGACTATGGGGAAGATAAGTTTGCGAAAAACATTGCAAAACACATTGCAATGGAGCGCGAAAAGGGTCCAATCGACACTACAGGGCAATTAATAGAGGTTATTAAACGGGCCATTCCGATGAAATTTCAAAAAACAGCAGGGCATCCTGCAAAAAGAACTTTTCAGGCGATTCGTATTGAACTAAATCGTGAGTTGGAAGTTCTTCGAGAAAATCTAGATGGCATGATTGAGCTATTAAATCCGGGTGGAAGAATATGCATCATTACTTTCCATTCGTTAGAGGATAGAATTGTAAAAAGTATTTTTAAAAGAAACGAAGATCCATGTACATGTCCGAGTCATTTTCCGGTTTGTGTTTGTGGAAATGTTTCAAAAGGAAAAGTTATCACGAGGAAGCCGATTCTTCCAAGTGAAAGGGAACTGGAAGAGAATAGTCGTTCGAAAAGTGCAAAACTTCGGATATTTGAGCGGATATAGAGTTTAGAGGAGTATAAATTCATATATAGGGAGTGAGTCTGATGGCAACATATGTACATGGCAATGTTGTACGTAAAGAGAATATAGTAGCACCAAAGCGTGAAAGTGTACAAAAGAGTGCCCGTGCGGAACGTAGCAAAGTATTACATATGAATAGAGGATATGTAGTATTTCTTGCGGTTGCAGCGGTGGTGGCATTGTTTGTTTGCGTACAGTATCTACAATTACAATCGAATATTACAAAACGTTCACAGTATATCACCTCTTTGCAAAAAGAACTTTCTGATGCAAAGGAAGCTAATACAACAAAGTACAATGCGATTATGAATTCTATGAATTTAAAAGAAATAAGAGATAAAGCAATGAATGAGTTCGGTATGGTATATGCTGAACCGGATCAAATTGTAAAGTATCAGAGCCCGGATGGAACTTCAATTACGCAGTATTCGGGAATTCCGAAAAGTGGAATTATTGCAAGTTCAGATGTTGTAAAATAAGAAAGGTGAAATGAATGGCAGAGAGGAAACGCAAGAAAGAATCGCCAATTCGTGGAAAATTCAATAAAAGAATGAAGACGAAGCTAGTATTGTTGTTTGGAGCAATCGTACTAGCTTTTGTTTTCTTAGTAGGAAAAGTTACCTATATCAATGCGACGAATGGAGAAAAGTACACCAAAATTGTATTGGATCAGCAGCAATATAACAGTCGTGTGATTCCGTTTAAGAGAGGAGATATTTTGGACCGAAACGGGACCTCCATCGCAACCAGCGAACGAGTTTACAATGTGATTCTTGATGCATATGTGATGTTGGCTAAAGACGAAAAAGTGGATGCACAAACAATAAGACAAGTAAAAGATGCGCTGGAAGGGTGCTTTGATATAGACGATGATGTAATCGATCAGATTGTAGAAGAGAATCCAAACAGTCGCTACAATATTTTAAAAAAGAAAGTAAGCTACGAACAAGCACAAAAATTTAACGAATTTTTAGATGATAAAGAACATTATCCGTATCTTTCCTGTGTATGGCTGGAAGAGGATTACATTCGGAGTTATCCGTATGGTACATTGGCATCGGATGTGATTGGATTTACTGTTTCGGGCAATGTAGGTAATGCGGGAATCGAAGCATCCTACAATAGCATCTTAAACGGTACGAATGGAAGAGAATATGGATATCTGGATACTGATTTATCGTTGGAAAGAACGGTAAAGAATGCAGAAAATGGAGATACCGTTGTTTCTACCATTGATATTACGTTGCAGGGGATTGTAGAGAAACATATTTTGGCATTTAATGAAGCGCATAAAAATGAAGCCAGAACCGGTGAAGGTAGTACAAATACCGCTGTTATCATTGCGAATCCGAATACTGGTGAGATTTTAGCAGAAGCTTCTTATCCAAACTACGATTTGAATAATCCGAGAGATTTAACAAAATACTATTCGGAAGAATCCATTAATAAGATGAGCGAAGAAGATAAATTGGAACTTCTTAATAAAATTTGGAAAAATTATTGTGTCAGTGATACTTTTGAACCTGGTTCTACAATTAAGCCGTTTACAATGGCATCTGCGTTAGAGGATGGAACACTTCTTGGTGGCGAAACATATAATTGTACGGGATATAGAATTATAGGTGGCCACAGAATTCACTGTAATAAAAGAAGTGGGCATGGCATACAGACATTAAGTGATGCAATTGCAAATTCGTGTAATGTGGCACTTATGGATATTGCGGCTTCCTTAGGAGCAGAAGCTTTTTGTAAATACCAGGAAATCTTTTGCTTTGGTCAAAGAACAGGGATTGATTTGCCGGGAGAGGCAGAAACGGCAGGACTTATTTATCAAGCAGATAATATGGGACCGGCGGAACTAGCTACAAACTCATTTGGTCAGGGTTTCAATGTAACAATGACCCAAATGGTGGCCGGGTTCTCTTCGTTGATTAATGGTGGTAACTATTATAAACCACATGTGGTAAAACAGATTCAGGATGAAACCGGAAATGTGATTGAAAATATGAATCCGGTGTTACTCAAGAAGACCATATCAGAGGAAACGAGTGAGCAATTACGCACATATATGAAACAGACGATGACTGACGGAACCGGAAGAAAGGCGCAGGTAGAAGGATACAGTATGGGAGGAAAAACCGGTACTGCTGAAAAATTACCTCGTGGAAACGGCAATTATGTGCTGTCCTATATGGGATTTGCTCCGGCGGAAAGCCCGGAAGTGTTGGTATATGTAGTGATTGATGAACCGAATGTAGAAAACCAGACAGTGAGTGCTTTGGTGACTGAATTGTCAAAAAGTATTATGGAAGAGGCCTTTCCATATTTGAATATTACAAAAGGAGAATAATCATAACCTTGCAAAAGTGTTCATAAAAATTAACAACACTTTTGTGAGGTTTTTTTATGAAGAACAAGACGTATAATCGTAGAAAGATATTAATTGTCTTTTCTTTCGCCACTGTTATGTTGTTGGGGTTAATCGGGAGATTGGCTTATTTGATGATTTTTGAGGCGGATTATTATCAGGCAAAAGCGGAGGCGTTGCATGAAAGAGAACGTGCGATTAAAGCGGCACGAGGAGAGATTATTGACGCAAACGGAGTAGTGTTGGCCACTAATAAAACGGTGTGCACTATTTCAGTTATTCATAGTCAGATTGTGGATGCAGAAGCAGTCATCCGAATGCTTACGAGTGAATTGGAAATGGAGGAAACAGCAATTCGCAAAAAGGTTGAAAAGGTTTCCTCCAGAGAATTGATTAAATCGAACGTCAAAAAAGAAGTGGGCGACCGAATTCGTGAATATGAATTGGCAGGTGTCAAAGTGGATGAAGATTATAAGCGATATTATCCGTATAATGAATTGGCTTCTAAAGTGCTGGGGTTTACGGGAAGTGACAATCAGGGAATTATCGGATTGGAAGTGAAATATGAGGAATATTTAAAAGGGCAAAATGGGACCATTCTAACAACCACAGATGCAAGAGGTATTGAGCTGGAGGGGATTGCGGAGGAACGAGTGGAAGCTGTTCCGGGCAACACACTCCAGATTAGTATGGATTATAATATTCAAACTTATGCACAGCAGGCGGCCGAAAAGGTCATGGAGGAGAAGCAAGCAGATCAAGTAGCACTTTTGATAATGAATCCACAAAATGGGGAGATATTGGCTATGGTAAATGTGCCGGAGTTCAACCTTAATGAACCTTTTTCTTTAGAAACCATGAACTTGGAAGCAGAGCCGGAAGATGAGGAGACAAAGCAGAATCTCCTGAATCAAATGTGGAGAAATACTTGCATCAACGACACTTATGAACCGGGTTCTACATTTAAAACCTTTACGACAGCAGCCTGTTTAGAGGCCGGTGTCTTGGATATAAATGATTCTTTCTATTGTCCGGGATATCGTATTGTTGAGGACCGGAAGATTCGATGCCACAAGGTGGGAGGCCATGGCTCTGAAACGTTTGTGGAAGGAATACAAAACTCCTGTAAGCAGGTAGATATGAAAATAATAATTTTATGTGGATTGTTTTGGCTAATTGTGGTATAATAGCTCGAAAATAGGCAAAATTATGGTAAGGAGGCCGGATGAATGGACGGACAAACAATACAGATTTTAATTGCTATGGTACTTTATATGGCAGTTGTAATCGTAATCGGACTGGTATATGCGAAAAGAGCAAATCAGAGTTCTGAAAACTATTTCTTAGGAGGAAGATCACTTGGACCATGGGTGACCGCTTTAAGCGCAGAAGCTTCTGATATGAGCGGTTGGCTTTTAATGGGACTTCCGGGTGTTGCATATTGGTGCGGACTTGCAGATGCCGCGTGGACAGCAATCGGTCTTGCAATCGGTACATATTTTAACTGGTTGATTGTTTCAAAGAGACTTCGTCGTTACAGTATCAGAGCAAACAATGCAATCACGTTACCGGACTTTTTCTCAAACAGATTTCGTGAAAAGAAGAAAGTCATTATGTCGTTATCTGCATTATTTATATTAGTATTCTTTACGGTATATGCAGCTAGTTGTTTTGTGACATGTGGAAAGTTGTTCTCGACTCTTTTTGGGACATCCTATGAGTCGATGATGATTGTCGGAGCAGTATTTGTATTGGTATATACTCTTTTGGGTGGCTTTTTGGCAGAGAGTGCCTCTGACTTTATGCAAGGTGTTGTTATGATTGTAGCACTCACGGTAATTGTCGTAATCAGTACAGTTAGTGCAGGTGGAATGGGAGCTGTATTAGAAAATGCAAAATCAATTCCGGGATTTTTTGAGTTCTTTGGACTTGCTACACCTTCTTTAAATGAAGCAGGAGAGCAGATTGTGAAGGCCGGTGCTCCGGTATTCGGCGCTGCTTCAGAATATGGCATTTTACAGATTTGTTCTATGCTGGCATGGGGCTTGGGATACTTTGGTATGCCACAGGTACTTCTTCGTTTCATGGCAATTCGTAAGGAAGAAGAATTGAAAAGTTCTAGAAGAATTGCAATGATTTGGGTTTTGATTTCATTGGCCGTTGCAGTGTTTATCGGTATTGTGGGAAGAGAATTATATCCAACCGTGCACTTGACAAAAGGATCAGCAGAAAATATCTTTATTACTTTGGCGACCAGTTCGTTGCCGCCGATTTTGGCAGGATTCGTTATGGCGGGTATTTTGGCTGCCACAATTAGTTCTTCAGATTCTTATTTGTTGATTGCTTCTTCAGCAGTTGCAAAGAATATTTATCAAGGTATCTTCAAAAAAGATGCTTCGGACAAGAAAGTTATGACAGTATCACGTATCACTTTGCTTGTAATTGCGTTGCTTGCAATGGTGATTGCTTGGGATAAAGATAGTGTAATCTTCAATATCGTATCATTTGCATGGGCGGGATTCGGTGCTACATTTGGACCGATTATGTTGTTCTCCTTGTTCTGGAAACGTACAAATCGTGCAGGTGCGATTGCAGGTATGGTAAGTGGTGCAGCTATGGTATTTATTTGGAAACTGGGTATCAGCCAGTTGGGTGGCGTGTTCGGCATCTATGAATTGTTGCCGGCATTTATCTTTTCGTCAATCTGTATTGTGGTAGTATCCCTTTTGACGGCACCACCTTCAAAAGAAATTGTGGAAGATTTTGAATCTATCCAATAAATAAGTAAGATGTCAAACAGCGTTTCTTTGTTAAAAAGAAGCGCTGTTTTTTTATGCAACACATACCATTACAGAAAAACACATAAACTTATTTAAAGAAGCATGTAGGAGCGATTGTTTTGAAAACAGATGAGGAAAGGCAAGTGCTAATAGCTATTTTTGACATTCTCTTTGATCGGCATCTCATTACCGAAGACGAGTATCATCGTTTGAAGTTGTTGGTGAAAATGGAGGAAAATCAAAGATGAGGGCATGTATTTATAATCGATGTTCAACGGAAGAGGAATCGCAGATTAATGCGTTGGAGATACAAGTTCAGGAAAGTAGAGAAATTGTGGAACGAGAGGGCTGGATTGTGGTCAGACAATACGTGGAATCGCAATCGGGAACGACATCATACAGAAGAAGTGAATATCAAAAGATGTTGGAGGAATTGGAGCAGGATTTATTTGATTTGGTGGTGGTAAAATCGATAGACCGTCTCACGCGGTCCGCCAAAGATTGGTATGTTTTTTTGGATAAATTGATGCAGAATCACAAGAAACTGTACATATATATTGACCGAAAATTTTATACACCGGATGACAATTTACTTACAGGAATTAAAGCGATTTTGGCGGAAGATTTCAGTAGAGAACTTTCCAAGAAAATTAAGAATGCGCACAAACGCAGACAGGAGAAGAAAAGTGGCCTTAATATTACGGTTCCTATTTTTGGATGGGACAAGGTCAGTAAAGATGTGTATGTCTTAAATGAAGAGGAAGCAGAAGCCTATCGCTTGGCATTTGCGATGGCAGAAGAAGGGAAAGGTTTTTATACGATTGCAAAACAGATGTATAACAGAGGAATTCGGAGCAAAAAAGGTGGCAGAATTTCTGAGGTACAGTGGAGAAAAATGCTCTATTCACCAAGAGCGCACGGCAGTGTAGTAATGCATACCACAGAATATGATTTTGAAACCAAGAAAAAGAGAAAGTTGCCGGAAAGTGAGTGGATTGTGATAGAGGATGCTTTGCCGCCAATTGTCAGTGCAGTATATCAACAAAAAGTATTAGAAAAGATAGAAACCAGGACTGCAAGAAACCACTTTTCAAATTATACGAGAAATATGACAAAAGGCGGGTTGTACGATTTGTCTGGAAAAATATACTGTTCTCGATGCGGGAAACCCTATTATCGAAGCCAAGTGCTTGTGAAAAAAGAAAAAGTAATCGCATGGAAGTGTTCTACCTTCCTGAAACAAGGAAGAGAACATGGATGTAGAAATGATACAGTACTTGAAAAAGAAGTATTACAAACAATCGAGAAAATGTATGTAGGGGATGCCAATGAGTATTTACAGCGGAAGGAAGCCTTGATTGCGGAAACGCTTGAATTGTTAGAAAAAGCTTGTTGCGAAAACGAAAATAAAAAATCTATTTACAAATTTCAAAAAAAATTGGATCAGTTACAGAACAAAAAAAAGGTATTATTGCAAAAGTTACTTGACGAAATCATCAAGGATGAAGAATATATTGTTTTAGAAAGGGAAATACAGGAGCAAATAGAAAACTTACACATCGTGATAAAGTGTATGAAAGAAAAACAGGATGAATATATTAACTGTAAAGAACGTTTGTGTGAGATTAGACAGATATTAAATGACGGAGTTGTGAGACAGGCGATTTTAAAAATTATCACCAAGAAAGTAGAACGGATTTTTGTACATTTAGACGGTCGATTGGAAATATTTTTTCAGTAATACCTGTAACCCGGTATTTATGGATATCGGTGCGAGACTTGGCGTAGAGCAATTCTATAATTATTTTGAAAAGTTTGGGCTTATGAAGAAAACGGGTGTAGATTTACCTGGAGAGGCCGGGACAATTATTCATAAGCAAGAAAATGTGGGACCGGTAGAATTGGCAACTATGACCTTTGGACAGTCATTTCAGATTACACCGATGCAACTTGCAACTACGGTGAGTACAATCGTGAATGGAGGAGTGCGTGTAACACCGCATCTCGGCGTGCGTGTGCTTGATGGAGATGGAAATGTGGTAAAAACATTCTCTTATGAGAAAGAGAGTGTGCTTTCTGAAAAAACGTCTGAGACCATGAAGCAGCTATTAGAAAGCGTGATATCGGTTGGCACCGGGAAAAAGGCATATATAGAAGGGTATGAAATAGGAGGGAAAACGGCAACTTCCCAAACACTTCCAAGGAGTGCTAATAAATACATTTCCTCGTTTGTAGGTTTTGCACCGGCCGATAATCCGCAAGTTTTGGCAATGGTTGCCATCTATAATCCAAAGGGAATTTACTACGGAGGAACCGTGGCAGCCCCCGTAATTAAAACCGTTTTTGAGAATATCTTGCCTTATCTGGGGATTGAAAAGGCAAGCGAATAGTTGTATACTATACTAGATTAAAAGGAACAACAAAAGAGATAAAGAGGTGTATTATGGAATATAAATTTATTGTGCCAGTGCTGATTGCGTTTGCTTTAAGTGTGATCCTTGGACCGGTTGTAATTCCGATTCTTAAAAAAATGAAAATGAGACAGACAGAGCGTGAAGAAGGTGTACAATCACATTTGAAAAAAACGGGAACACCAACCATGGGTGGCGTGATTATTTTGGCCAGTATTGTTCTGACATCTTTATTTTTTATTAAAGATTATCCGAATATCATTCCTATTGTGTTTGTGACGCTTGGTTTCGGTTTGATTGGATTTTTGGATGATTACTTAAAGGTTGTGATGAAACGTTCAGATGGATTATTTCCATGGCAAAAAATGGCGTTGCAGATTTTGGTGACTGCAATTTTTGCTTTTTATGTTGTAAAATTTACCGAAATTGAATTGGCAATGCTGATTCCGTTTACCGGAGGAAAATATTTAAATCTTGGGGTCTTGACTATTCCGATGATGTTTGTGGTAATTATTGGAACCGTCAATGGTGTCAATTTCACGGATGGGTTAGATGGTCTTGCGTCCAGTGTTACCGTTTTAGTGGCGACGTTTTTTACCGTGGTTGCTATTGGAACCAAGAGTGGAGTTGAGCCGATTACTTGTGCAGTTGTTGGAGCTTTGCTCGGATTCTTGTTGTTCAATGTATATCCGGCAAGTGTGTTTATGGGAGACACAGGTTCCCTGGCGTTGGGCGGATTTGTTGCATCAACAGCCTATATGCTCCAAATGCCGTTGTTTATCGTGATTGTAGGTGCGATATATTTGATCGAAGTGTTGTCAGTGATTATTCAAGTTGCATACTTTAAAAAGACAGGTGGAAAACGTATTTTTAAAATGGCCCCGATTCATCATCATTTTGAATTGTGCGGCTGGTCAGAAACTAAGGTTGTAGCGGTATTTTCAGTTGTGACGGCAATTCTATGCTTGATTGCGTTGATGGCAATGTAGCAAAGCAGGAGGAAAGATAGATATGAACCACCAAAAAGTACTTGTATTCGGTTCGGGAATCAGTGGAATCGGTTCTGCAAATTTATTGGCAAGATTCGGGAAAGAGGTCATCTTATACGATGGTAATACTGCTCTGGACTCTGAAAAATTGAAGGAACAACTTGATGAAAACGGAGACATTGAAATTATTCTAGGTGAATTACAGGACACAGTGATAAAGACTCTGGATTTAGTGGTGATGAGTCCCGGAGTTCCAACGGATCTCCCGTTAGTGAATCAAATGCGTGAGAGCGGCATTCCGATCTGGGGAGAAGTGGAACTTGCATATACATATGGAAAAGGGGATGTACTTGCCATTACAGGTACCAATGGAAAGACCACTACGACGGCTCTTTTGGGAGAGATAATGAAAAACTATAAAGAAAGTGTATTTGTTGTGGGAAACATTGGAAATCCATATACAACAGCTGTTTTTGATATGACCAGTGAGAGCGTTTCTGTTGCAGAAGTGAGCAGTTTTCAGTTGGAAACGATACATGAATTTCGTCCTTGTGTAAGTGCAATTCTTAATATTACACCAGATCATTTAAATCGCCATCACACCATGGAGGCGTATATTGCGGCAAAGGAAGATATTGCAAAAAATCAGACAAAAGAGGATACATGCGTATTGAATTATGAAGACGAAGAACTTCGATTGTTTGGTGAAAAATTAGATTGTAGCGTTCTATATTTTAGTAGTCAGCGTAAACTTGATAAAGGGATTTATTTAGATGGCGGCAATATCATTTATAAAGATGACAGAGAGTTGCAAATATGTCATGTAGACGAACTACAATTACTTGGCACGCATAATTATGAGAATGTTATGGCAGCGGTAGCTATGGCTATGGCTTATAAGGTCCCAATTGATATCATTCGACAGACTATAAAGACATTTGCTGGAGTTGCGCATCGCATCGAATTTGTATGCGAAAAAGGCGGCGTTGCATACTATAACGATTCCAAGGGCACAAATCCGGATGCTGCAATTAAAGGAATCCAGGCGATGAATCGAAAGACTTTGTTGATTGCGGGGGGATATGACAAAAATTCGGCATATGAAGAATGGATTCAGGCTTTTGAGGGAAAAGTTAAGAAATTGGTTCTTTTAGGGCAAACCAAGGAAAAGATTGCAGAAGCTGCAAAGAAAGTTGGGTTCCATGAAATTGCCATGGTGGAATCATTAGAAGAAGCAGTGAAGCTTTGTGCGGATTTAGCAGAAGAAGGAGATGCGGTACTTTTGTCGCCTGCGTGTGCAAGCTGGGGTATGTTTAAAAATTATGAAGAACGAGGAGATAAGTTCAAAGAGTTTGTAAATGCTTTATAAGAGGTGAAAAGTATTGGCAAAGCCGGAAAAGAAAAAGTCTTTTGACTATGGACTTTTGCTTGTCGTGATGATACTAATTGTTGTCGGGTTGTTTATTTTATATAGTACCAGTTCGTATAATGGTCGTGTGAAATTTCAAGATGAGTTTTATTATCTGAAAAAGCAATTGTTTGCAACAACGCTGGGACTTTTGTGCATGTATATAGCGGCAAATATTGATTACCACGTGTGGCAGAAATACGCAGTAGTGGCATACGTGATATCACTCATACTTTCACTGGCTGTTCTTTTTATTGGAGATGAATATAATGGGTCCAAAAGATGGTTGTCTTTTGGACCTTTATCATTTCAACCTTCAGAATTTGCAAAACTGGCAGTCATTTTGTTTTTGGCGAAACTGATTGTGAAGCAAGGAAAGAAGATGAAGAAAATGGGAACCTTGCTTTTGATTATGCTTTCCATCTTGCCGATTGTAGGACTTGTAGGAGCAAGCAATTTGAGTAC
Organism: uncultured Clostridia bacterium; assembly: GCA_945992055.1. Lineage (GTDB taxonomy): Bacteria > Bacillota > Clostridia > Lachnospirales > Lachnospiraceae > Faecalimonas. The sequence goes on from CAMFVG010000090.1 coordinate 12,294, forward strand.
TGCAATTATTATTTTGGGTATCGGTGTAGTGTTGGTGTTTGTGGCCAGCCCATTGTATGCGCAGTTTGTGTGGCTCGGCATTAGCGGAGTGGGTTTTTTGGCAATTTTCCTTGCTTTGGAAAGCTATCGTTTAGAGCGTCTTGCGATTTGGAGAAATCCGGAATTGTATGAAAAAGGGTACCAGACATTGCAAGGGTTGTACGCAATAGGTTCAGGTGGTTTGTTCGGCCGTGGAAGCGGAGAGAGTATACAGAAGTTGGGATTCGTTCCGGAGGCACAAAATGATATGATTTTTTCGATTGTATGTGAGGAATGGGGACTTGTAGGTGCGGTATTTCTGGTACTATTGTTTCTGCTGCTTATATGGCGTTTTTTTGTGGTTGCAATACATGCAAAAGATTTGTTTGGAAGTCTGATTGCAGCAGGAGCAATGGCCCATATTATGATACAAGTGATTCTGAATATTGCAGTTGTGTCTAATACCATACCGAATACGGGTATTACATTACCTTTCGTCAGTTATGGCGGAACTTCGGTTTTGTTCCTGTTAACTGAAATTGGACTTGTCCTAAACGTATCACATCTGATAGAATAAAAGAAACATTTGGTTTGGGGAGGAAATAAAATGGAAGGGGATACTGAGAGAAGAAAAAAGAAGCAACGAAAAAAGAAGCGTAAATTTGGGTATTACCTCTATGCAGTGGTAGTTTTGTTGCTCACTATTACGAACATTACATTGGGCACATGGTTATTAACTTATGTGCAAAATATTTATATAACAGGAACCGTAAACAGCGAAGAAAATGCGATTGTTGCTTGGATTAAAGAAGACCCTATGACGGTGAATTCGCTCTATACATTCTGGAAATTTAAAACAGGTGCATATAAACTTCCAATATATTTGGAAAGTGTGGATGTGAGTTTGAAAGCACCGTGGAAAGTACAGGTTGTTGTGAAAGAAAAACAGGTAATCGGCTGTGTCATCAGTGGAAAATCTTATGTGTATTTTGATGCAGAAGGTTTGGTGTTGAAGAAATCTATGCAATATGAGGAAGGTATTCCGATTATTGAAGGCATTAAAGTGAAAAATACGGAACAGTTCAAGTATCTCAAGGTAGATAACGAAAAAGTGTTTTCCTATATCATGGGAATTACGGATGAGATTGCAGAGCGCAAGTTGCATCCAGACCGTATTGTTTGGGAAGATGAAAGCATGAATTTGTATTTTGGTGGTGTGCGTGTAAATCTCGGGAAATCAAACTTTGGTGACAAGCTAAATGAGCTGCCACCTGTTCTTGAAAAATTGGAAGAAAGACAGGGGATTTTGCATTTGGAACACTTTACGAAAGGGAGCACAATCAGTTTTGAAGAAAATACCGAATAATCGAAAAAAAACTATTGATTATTTGGTAAAAAGTAATTATTATATATATGTATGACAGAATGAGATACGTCTAGGTATGTACGAGATAATATAGAGAACGAAGGAGGAGAAACTCTTGTTAGAAATTAAAACAAACGAAACAGATGCTGCGGCAAAAATTATTGTTGTTGGTGTAGGTGGCGGCGGAAATAACGCTGTAAACCGCATGATTGATGAACAAATTGCAGGTGTAGAATTTATTGCGATTAATACAGATAAACAAGCATTACAATTGTCAAAAGCTCCGACATTGATGCAAATCGGTGACAAGATTACAAAAGGTCTTGGAGCAGGTGCAAGACCGGAAGTTGGTGAAAAGGCAGCCGAGGAAAGTGCAGAAGAAATTGCAGCTGCATTGAAAGGTGCCGACATGGTATTTGTTACTTGTGGTATGGGCGGTGGAACCGGTACAGGTGCGACACCGGTTGTAGCACGTATTGCAAAAGAGCAAGGTGCACTTACTGTAGGTGTTGTTACAAAGCCTTTCCGTTTTGAAGCAAAGACACGTATGAATAATGCTTTGGCAGGTATCGAAAAATTAAAAGAAAACGTAGATACATTAATTGTAATTCCAAATGATAAATTATTGGAAGTTGTTGATAGAAGAACAACGATGCCGGATGCACTTAAGAAAGCAGATGAAGTATTGCAACAAGGTATCCAAGGTATCACAGATTTGATTAATGTACCATCATTAATTAACCTTGACTTTGCTGATGTTCAGACAGTTATGATTGATAAAGGTATCGCACATATCGGTATTGGATATGGTAAAGGAGATGACAAAGCACTTCAGGCAGTTAAAGAAGCTGTGGCAAGTCCACTTCTTGAAACCACTATTGCAGGTGCTTCACATGTTATCATTAATATTTCAGGTGATATTACTCTTATGGATGCAAATGATGCTGCAGAATATGTACAGGATCTTGCAGGTGAAGAAGCAAATATTATCTTTGGTGCAATGTACGATGATTCAAAGACAGACGAAGCTACCATTACAGTAATCGCTACAGGATTGCATAGTGTAGGTGGTACTGCTTCAAAATTGAAATCTAGATTGGAAGGAAAGGTTGACAAATACGAAGCACCGGTTATTCCTACACCGGTTATGCCAGAGTTAGATCTTGGTTTGGTTAATCCATCGCCGGTAAAACCTCTTCAACCAAGAGCAACCAGCACAGCTCCTACATTGGATGCACAAAGAACACCTACAAGTCAAGTGAAAGAACAGGCTATTAAGATTCCGACGTTCTTAAAGAAATAACAAAGACGAATTATGTCGAAGAGTTTGCGGGAAACCGCAGACACTTCGACATTTTTTTTATGCCTAAATTTCTATAATAAATTTTGCTTGAGTACCAAATCAATTTCGTAGTGAAAGAGAAAGTGGGTAAAGTGTGTATTACGAATTATATGTAGATGTATTGTTCTTGGTAAATTTTATGATGGACTATCTACTATTGCTTTGTGTCAGGAAGATGTTGAAATGTTCTGCCACACATGTGAACATCTGCTTGGGAGCGTTAACCGGAGCATTATTAACTTGTATAGTTGTTATTTTGCCAATTCCATATGCATTTATCAAAGGAATCTTGTTCCACGTATTTGTGAATACATGCATGCTTAAAGTTGGACTAAAAATCAAAAACATACGGTCTTTTATTCAAGCAATCATAATGCTGTACATAGGAAGTTTTTTGCTCGGTGGAATTATGGAGGTATTTCGTCCTTATATCAAAGTGGGGAGTTTATTTCTGTTAGTAGCCATTGCAGGATATTATTTGTTCTTGGGCATTTGGAAATTTATTTCTTATATGCAAAGATGGAATCGGTACCATTGCGATGTGGAACTTCAATTGACCGGCAGAGTGTATCGGCTCAAAGGGTTAATTGATACGGGGAATGGTTTGAGAGATCCTGTAAGCGGGCAACCGGTCAGCATTATAGATAGAAAGACAGCGAGAAAACTCTTACAGGAAGAAGACGTGAAAAACGTTCGATACATTCCTTACAAAACGATTGGAAACAGGGAAGGGGTACTGCCGATAATTAGAATTGATCGACTGTGCGTACAGGGCGAGAATGCGTGTACGGTAGAGACACCTTTAATTGGTATTTGTGAGGAAGAAATTTCAACGGGAGGAGAGTATGAGATGATTTTAAATCCGAATTTATTTTAGGAGGAATTAAGATGATTATGAAACTGACCGTTCCACAGCGGTTTATCCGGACTTTTTTGTTTCCGGAGAGAGAAGAAGTACATTACATAGGTGGAGCAGATGTACTACCTGCTCCGTTAGAGGTAGGGGAAGAGAATGCAGCTATATCAAACTTGGGAACCGAGAGAGATGAGGAAGCAAAAAAACTTTTGATTGAGCATAATTTACGATTGGTCGTATATATTGCAAAAAAATTTGATAACACGGGGATAGGGGTAGAGGATTTGATTTCTATTGGAACAATTGGTCTTATAAAATCAATTAATACTTTTAATCCTAATAAAAATATCAAACTTGCAACCTATGCATCGCGCTGTATAGAAAATGAAATTTTAATGTATCTAAGGAGAAATAATAAAACAAAATTGGAAGTTTCGATTGATGAGCCGCTAAATGTGGACTGGGATGGAAATGAATTGTTGCTTTCTGATATTTTAGGAACGGACGAGGATACAATTTATAGAGATTTAGAGAGTGAAGCAGAACGGAAATTGTTGGTGAAGGCCATGAACTGTCTTTCTAACCGTGAGCGCATGATTGTCCAGATGAGATATGGACTGTACTCACAAGATGGAGAGGAAAAGACACAAAAAGAGGTGGCCGATTTATTAGGAATTTCGCAATCATATATTTCGCGTTTGGAGAAGAAGATTATGCAACGTTTAAAACACGAAATGGTAAAATATAGTATCTGAAGGGAGGAAAAAGTGCTATAATAAAAGAAAAAGGGGTTGAGTGCATGAAGCTTACGTTTATCGGTGCAGCCCATGAAGTGACTGGCAGTTGTCATTTGCTGGAGGCTAATGGGAAAAAGATATTAATAGATTGCGGAATGGAGCAAGGGCCTGATTTGTATGAGAATCAGGAAATTCCTGTTGCAGCAGGAGAGGTGGATTATATTCTGTTGACACATGCTCATATTGATCATTCCGGACGTGTTCCATTGATGTGCAAGCATGGATTTAAAGGAGAGATTGTCACTACTTTCGCGACCGCAGATTTATGTAACATTATGCTGCGCGATAGCGCGCATATCCAAGAGTTTGAAGCGGAATGGCGCAATCGCAAAGCAAGGCGCTCCGGTGCCCCACTTTATGAACCATTATATACAACACAGGATGCAATTGATGCGATTGCCCTTTTGGCACCATGCGATTATGGCCAGAAAATTGAACTGTGCCAGGGAATATGGGTACGTTTCACGGATATTGGACATCTGCTTGGTTCGGCAAGTATCGAGGTGTGGATAGAGGAAAAAGAAGAAACAAAAAAGATTGTTTTTTCAGGAGATGTGGGAAATGTAGAACAACCGATTCTCAAAAATCCAACTATGACAAAAGAAGCGGATTATATTGTCATAGAGTCTACCTATGGTAATCGTATTCATAGCGAGGAGCGACCGGATTATCTGGGGGAATTTACCAGAATTCTAAAAGAGACCTTTGACAAGGGCGGAAATGTTGTGGTTCCTTCTTTTGCGGTGGGAAGAACGCAGGAAATGCTGTATTTTATAAGGGAGATTAAGGAACAACATCTGATTCCGGAATATCCTAATTTTGAAGTTTATGTGGATAGCCCATTGGCAATAGAGGCAACGAATATATTTACAAAGAATAGTAAAAGTTGCTTTGATGAGGATGCTATGAAGGTTGTGGAAAGTGGAGTTAATCCACTAGTATTTCCTGGATTAAAGCTATCCCTTACTAGTGAGGATTCGAAATCTATTAATTTTGATAAAAATCCGAAAGTGATTATTTCCGCTTCCGGTATGTGTGAAGCGGGACGCATTCGCCATCATTTGAAACATAACTTATGGCGTCCGGAATGTACGATTCTGTTTGTGGGGTATCAGGCTGCAGGTACACTCGGAAGAAAGTTGATTGACGGTGCGAGTGCAGTGAAACTGTTTGGTGAAAACATAGAAGTTGCGGCTAGAATTGAGTCTTTAAAGGGAATTAGCGGACACGCAGACATGCAAGGCCTTTTGAATTGGCTCAAAGGGTTTAAGACAGAGGTACAACACGTTTTTGTGGTGCATGGTGAAGATGCTGTGACAGATGAGTTTGCAAATACCATTACGGAAACGTTTGGTTGGAAAGCGTTTGCACCATATTCCGGCGGATGTGTGGATTTGGCAACGAATGAAATTGTATCCCATGGAATTCGCATTGCGAAGAAGAAAGCAGATAAACCGGCACGTGTACGAGCGGAAAGCGCCTTTAACCGCTTGGTATTGGCATGCAAACGTCTTATGACGGTTGTCATGAAGTGTGAAGGAATGGCAAATAAGGATTTGGCCAAGTTTGAAGGACAGATCCAAAATCTGGTTGAGAAATGGGATGTCAAGGAGTAAAAGTTTTTTTATTTTCATATAGGATAGAATAGTTTAGAGCCATCTTGTACATCATTCTACTATTACGAAAAACAGTAGGAGGATGTAGCGGGATGGCTCTTAATAAAGTAGAAATCTGTGGTGTGGACACATCGAAACTTCCTTTGTTGAAGGAAGAGGAGAAAAAGGAACTTTTTGTACGTATCAAACAAGGAGATCAAAAGGCAAAAGAAGAGTATATTAAAGGGAATCTGCGTTTGGTTTTAAGTGTAATTAAGCGCTTTAGTAATAGCAACGAAAACGTAGATGATTTGTTTCAAATAGGTTGTGTGGGATTGATTAAGGCAATCAATAATTTTAACACGGATTTAGATGTGAAATTTTCCACTTATGCGGTGCCTATGATTATCGGAGAAATTCGTAGATATATGCGTGATAATAGTGCAATTCGCGTGAGCCGATCCCTGCGTGATGTTGCATACAAAGCTGTTTATGCAAAAGAAAACTATATAAAGAAAAATCTTCGTGAACCTACTATACAGGAGATAGCAAAAGAGATAGGGATTTCGAAGGAGGAAATCGTTTTTGCAATGGATGCAATTCAAACACCGATTAGTTTGCAGGAGCCTGTTTATAATGACGGAGAAGATGCGCTTTATGTAATGGACCAAATCAGTGATAAGAAGAATCGAGAGGAGAATTGGGTGGAGGAATTGGCACTGCAGGCAGCTATGCAATGTTTGGATGAAAGAGAACGATATATCATCCGCTTGCGTTTTTACGAGGGGAAAACGCAGATGGAAGTGGCACAGGAAATAGATATTTCGCAGGCACAGGTAAGTCGCTTGGAAAAGCATGCATTAAAGATGATGCGGAATTATTTGAGGTAAAAAATCAAAATGGTGAGAGTGGGGCAGAGATATCTGATATGTATCTCTGCCTTTGTTTTAATTTAGTATTGAAATTTATAAGTGTTCATACTATCATAAAATTAGAAACCAAATTAGGAGGAACGAGATGTATAAGGCATGCATATTTGATTTGGACGGCACATTGACAGATACAGTGGAATCTTTGACTTATTCTGTAAACGAAACCTTGCGAGAAATGGAATTGGGACAAATTACAGAAGAGCAATGCAAAGCATTTGTAGGCAATGGGGCAAGGAAGTTAATTGAAGAATCGCTCAAAGCGGTAGGAGATGAAAATGCTTCGAAAATAGAGCCGGCAATGGAAGCATATGGTCGAATTTTCAAAGAGGGTTGTACTTATCATGTTAAGCCATACGAGGGAATTGTTGAGATGCTTACCGAATTAAGGCGGAGAAACATGAAATTGGCAGTATTATCCAACAAGCCACATGAACAGACACAACAGGTGGTTAAAACATTTTTTGGTGAGGATGTTTTTCTTCGTGTACAGGGACAGCAAGAGGGGATTCCTCGCAAGCCGGATCCAACAAGTCTTTTGAAACTGTTGGAATATCTACAAATTGACAAGGAGGAGTGTTTGTATATCGGAGATTCGGAAGCTGATATGAAAGTCGGAAACGCAGCAGAAGTAGACACGGTTGGTGTCTCGTGGGGATTTCGGACAAAAGAAGTATTAAGAGCACACAGTGCTACATATATTGTTGACAGACCAGAAGAAATAATTTCAATTGTAAAAGGAGCAGAATAGTATGTACGAGTATCATGAAGAATGTTTAAAGGTTTTTTTGAACAAGCAATTACAATTATTTGATGAACCGGTTGCGGAGACGTTGGAAGAGGCAGAGGCTTTTTTGGAAGATTGCATGGCAGTCGTCGTGGATTCTTTGGCGGAAGTGAAAGAGTATTTCAGTGAAAACGGGACAGATATTTCTTATATGTCAGACGAAGAATTAGAAGAAGCATCAGAAGTGTTTCTATTGCCAAATGGGCAATATCTGATTGTAGAAGGTTAGAGCATAAGCAAAGCTGAGGAATTAAGGTTCCTCAGCTTTTTTTAACGCATCTTTGACGGCGTTTAATATTACTTGGGAAGTATAGGGGCTATCGCTGCTATAGGAAATGTTTTCCAATGATTGCGTTTCATATATCTGCTCTGCAATATACTCAATGGTAGGTTGCATGAGGGGGTACATGGTGGTTACCGATTCGTCCAGGTTGGTGAAACGAATGGCATTGATGTGAGAGTCATCAACCACAACTTCGACTTCTAAATTGGTGTTATTCATCGTGACAGTTGATGTATAAATCCCCGGAACATATTTTGGAGCAGAGTCCATGGATTCTTTTTGTTTTGGAGAAAACATAAATGTCAATAATATAATTAATAAAATGCCGAGAACAACAAAAACGGCAGTGTAAATAATTTCTTTCATGTGTAAGACAACAATCTTGGTCTTGGAACTCATATGTGCCTCCTAAAGGAATGTAATCTTGTTTTTTATAATGTATGACAAAGATTGGGAAATTATTCATTGGTTTTGCGTGACAAACAAGACACATTCTTGTAAAATGGAAGAACAGTAGAGAAAGAGGTGTGAATATGTTTATCATAGTAGGACTTGGAAATCCGACAAAAGAGTATGATGGTACACGGCATAATGTCGGTTTTGATGTCATAGACACTATAGCGAACAAATATAATATATCGGTCACAGAGCGAAAAAATCGGGCGTTCTGTGGAAAAGGTATGATTGCAGGACAGAAGGTAATACTAGCTAAACCACAAACATATATGAACCTTAGCGGAGAGAGCGTTCGTGGCTTGGTGGACTATTATAAAATAGATGTAGAATCAGAACTTTTAGTCATTTTTGATGATGTCAGTTTGGATGTGGGCCAATTGCGCATTCGTAAAAAAGGAAGCGCAGGAGGCCATAATGGTATTAAGAATATTATTCAACATCTTGGCACGAATGCTTTTCAACGCATCAAAGTAGGTGTGGGAGAAAAGCCAAAGGATTATGATTTGGCAGATTATGTACTTGGACATTTTTTCAAAGAAGAAAAAGAGATCATGTCAGATAGTTATAAAGAGGCAGTTGAAGCTATTGAAATGATTCTGCAAGATGAGATTGATGCTGCGATGAACCGATACAATAAGAAAGTTGTGATTAAGGAGTAAGACATGCAGGCTTTTATGGCACCGCTTGTAGAATTGGCTGAATTTGAGACCGTTCGTAAAAGGCGGAAGGAGCAAGCGGGGATTCTCCAGTTCGCAGGCTGTGTGAATTCTCAAAAAACACATATGATGTATGCGCTTAGCGATGGTTTTGATTTCAAAATCATCGCTACTTCAAGTGAAATGAAAGCCAAACAGCTCTACGAAGAGTATCGTTTTTTAGATAGCAACGTTTATTTATATCCGGCAAAGGACTTATTGTTTTACCAGGCAGATTTGCGTGGAAAATATCTATTGAAGCAACGTATGGAAGTATTACAGGCTATGTTGGAACAAAAAAATGTGACAGTTGTCACTAGCTTTGACGGCTTTATGGATGCGTTATTACCTTTGGAAACTGTACGAGAACGGATTAAGATTCTTCGTTTGGGAGAAACCGTAGATTTTGAGGAATTAAAGAAAGACATGGTTCTTCTGGGATATGAAAGAGAAGAGCAGATTGAAGGACCGGGACAATTTGCAGTTCGTGGTGGCATTATGGATATCTATCCGCTTACAGAGGAAGTGCCCATCCGTGTAGAACTCTGGGGAGATGAGATTGATTCCATTCGAACGTTTGATGTAGAAAGTCAGCGTTCTATCGAAAATTTGAATGAGGTTACTATTTATCCGGCAAGTGATTTTCCGGAAGAGCAGGCAAAGAGAGTTTCTTTCTTGGAATATTTTGATAAAAAAGAAACGATTTTATTTCTTGACGAACCGGTACGTTTGATTGAAAAGGGAAACCAGGTGGAAGAAGAGTTTGTGCAAGCACAGACAAACCGTTTTGAGAATGGATATGACATTACTAATGAAGAAATGAAATTGTTTACAACTAAAGAGGTTGCCGACCAAATAAGTAGTTTTAGCTGCGTTGCATTTTCAGCATTGGAAATGAAATGCAAAGAGCTGAAAGCAAAAGAAGTATTTCATTTGCAAAGTAAAAGCGTCAATCCGTATAATAACAGTTTTGATATGCTTACGCGAGATTTGAAACGTTTAAAGCGGAGCGGATATCGGGTCGTGTTATTGTGCGGTTCCCGTACCAGGGCAAAACGTTTGGCGGAGGATTTGCGAGATTATAATTTGAGCAGTTTCTATAGTGAAGATATGGAGCGCGAGGTACAGGATGGAGAAATCTTGGTTACTTACGGACATGTAACCGAAGGATACGAGTATCCGCTCCTTAAATTCATGGTGATTTCAGAAACTGATATTTTCGGAAAAGTTAAGAAAAAGAAAAAAAGAAAAACCTATGAAGGTCAGAAAATCCTGAATTTTGCAGAACTTAAAGCCGGTGACTATGTAGTTCACGAAAATCACGGACTTGGTATATATCAAGGAATTGAAAAGATTGAAATTGATAAAGTTGCAAAAGACTATATGAAAATTTCCTATGCAGGTGGAGGAAATCTTTATATTCCGGCAACGCAGTTGGATTTGATTCAGAAGTATGCAAGTGCAGATGCCAAAAAGCCAAAATTGAATCGTCTGGGTGGACAGGAATGGACGAAGACGAAAACCAGGGTGCGCGGTGCAGTTAAGGAAA
>CAMFVG010000091.1 GCA_945992055.1 uncultured Clostridia bacterium
ACCATTTTTTCAAGTCCTGCTGTACTCATTCCATTACCAGCAAACTTCTTCAATACTGGTGTTCCACCATCAACAATTGCCCAATAATTCTTGTAATCCAATTCAGCAAATTTAAACGCATTTGCCCCTGTAAGAAGTTCAGTTATTAATTGGATTCCACCACCATCAAGTGTTCCACTTGAAGTTCCAACCGCATTTTCCTGACTTTCAATCGTTGCATACACATTGCGAAGTGTTGCTGAATGTTGTTTGCTGCTCAAACGTCCGATTACAGAACCAACACCTACATCATACGAAGCTTTGATTGCGCCTGAATTAAAGCTATCCTTCATTACAAGACGTGCTTCTTTATGAGATACACTACCTACTAAACCAGCTGTATGAATTGCCCTACCCTTACCTTCTGAATAGATGGTACCTGTATTCAAGCAGTGAAGCACCTCTAAATCACCTTGGATAAGACAACTTACAATACCTGCTGTATAAGTATGTGTTTTGCCTTTACCATAAACTTCACCATCAAACCAACAATTGCTGATTGTAATAGTATCTTTTACTTTATCGTCATCATTATCATTTGCACGGGCAACGATACCTGCAACTTGTGGACCATAACCTACAACCACAGCATTACTGTACACGCCTTCAATCACGCCTCGTGCTTCACCTGCAATACTACCCACCATAGAAAGTTCTTTGTTTGTATTGCAGAAATAACTATCTGTCAATCTCAAATTCTTAATTGCAGATTTTGTATAAGCATATCCAAACATACCCACGTATTGTGTGTCTGTTTTTAAATAAATACCACTAACTGTGTGTCCTGCACCGTCAAAAGTTCCTCGGAACGGTTTTGACATGGTACCAATGACAATCCATGGATTAGACGGAGCAGCTCCATCTGCCTTCCATGCAGCCACATTTGGTGTGTTTACTGTAATATTAGCACCTAATTTTACAGTCTGTCCTTCGAAATCATATGCAGATGCAAGTTCTGCAAAACCATACAGCTGTTTTAAATTCTTAATGGTAAATGTTTTACCGTCTGGTTTGTACCAACTTACATCAATCATCTTTTGGATGCCCTTAGTACTTGGGATATTTGATGTAAATGCCTGCAACATCGGTGTTCCATTTTTTACCAAAGCCCAGTTCTTATCAAAGTCTAACATAGTAAACTTATAGGCATTGTTACCGCTAAGAAGCTCTCTGTCTAATCGAATAACACCACCATGGAATGTTCCTCCGGATGTTCCGATTGCCATCAAATGACTATCTGCTGTTGTATATGTGTTTTCAATCGTAGCTGTATGTTGTTTTGAACCAATACGACCAATGGCAGAACCTACACCTACGTCATATACTGCATCTATTTTTCCTGTATTCAAACTATCTTTTATCACAAGACGTGCTTCTACGTGAGATACACTACCTACGAGACCGCCAACATGAATTGCACGTTTCTCACATTCTGAATGGATGGTACCTGTATTCAAACAATGTAAAATTTCCAAGTCACCTTGAATCAATGCTGAAACAAGACCACCTGCATATGTGGTTGTCTTTCCTTTTGCAAATACTTCACCGTCAAACCAACAATTTTTCATTGTAATGGTATCTTTTTTGTTACCGGTAGAATCACTATCATTTGCACGTGCAATCAAACCACCGATTTGTGGTCCATAACCCACTACCGTAGCATTGCTATATACTTTATCCATGACACCACGGAATTCACCTGCGATACTTCCGATCATGGAAAGGGTCTCATTTGTACTACAGAAATAACTGTTCTTCAAATTAAAGTCTTTAATAACACCCGACTGTTGTACTTGAGTAAAGAAACCTTGATATTGGATCGAATTCTTAAGATAAATACCACTTACCGTATGTCCCTGTCCATCAAAAGTTCCATAGAAGTTTCCTATCGGATACCAAGGATATGCTGGTGCTTCTTTCTCCCAATCCTTGATTGTTCCTTCATTGACAACAATATCTGCTCCTAATTTAATTCTCTTTTCTGCAAAATTATTTCCTACAGAAAGGAACGCAAAGCCATAAAGATCTTTCAAATCCTTAAGTTCATATACATATTCATTGGCATTATACCAACTCATATCATACTCTTTTTCCACACCTTCAAGGCTTAATGGATTTTCTGCAAAACATTTGAGCACCGGTGTGTCATTTTCAACAGCTGCCCAATATCTGTCAAAGTTCAAAGTCGTCCATTGGTAACCTTTTACGCCCAAAAGTTCTTTCTCTCTTGAAATAATAGTACCACCGGTAATAACACCTGTACTTGCTCCCAAAGATGCTACTGCTGTTTTTTCAGATGCAAAAGTGTCTAGGAAGGTCGCCTTAGAATCGCCACCATATCTTACATAACCCACCATACTACCGGTACCTGTTTGTACCTCAGCGTTGATAATGCCTGAAGATAAACTGTCCTGAACTGTTACGCTCGCTCTACCGGTTACATATCCACACATACCACCAATACCGGTGTTTCCTGAATCATATGGCACAAAAGTAGAATTAATCGTTCCGCTAAACAAGCTATGTTTGATAGCTACTCTTGCATCTTTTATATAGTCAACGATACCACCAGCCATAGACAGATTGATATCGATACTACCATCAAACCAACATTCTTCAATGGTTGCCGTATCTGATATTTTACTAAAGATACCTGCTGCCATATCACCATTATGTTCAATAATTGCATCACTATAAAGTTTTTTCAATTTACCACCACCACTAGCAACGAAACTAGCAGTACCGGCACGACCACCAGTTGTAAAATAACTGTTCAAAAGTTTTACATTTTGAATCGTACCGTCTTTGTCCATATGCACAAACAATGCCATCGGAGCTGAATAGCTTTTACCGTACAAACCACTAATACTATGTCCCTGACCATTAAAGGTTCCTGCGAACTGTTCGATTGGCTTCCATCGATTTGCCGGTGCCTTCTCTTTCCATTCCTCTGCATTTCCTTCATTTAAAACGATATCTGCACCCAATTTAATCGTCTGTCCTTCAAACGTATAAAAATGGGAGAGCTCTGCAAATTCCTGAAGTTGCTTTGCAGTTTTAATTGTGAACTCTTTATCCGTCTCGTTATACCAAGATACACCGAGTACATTACCTGTTTTCACAGTATTATTATTACGGATAAGGAGTAAAATTCCGGTTGCGAGCAGTGTCGCGGCCGCGATAACGGCTAATGATATTCCGGAAATTTTCAATATTCTTTTCATGTACATTCCGTCCTTTCTTTTTTTTGCTGCTATAAATTACATAGGTTTGTAAATATCTTGAATATCTTCCAACTTCTCTGCTGTACCAAGTTTATACGGGAAAGTAAGAACCACGCCTCCGTCTCCGAAGTGATATACTTCTTTCGCTTTGCTCTTTAAATTTTCATTTTCTTCTTTCGCAGCCAAATCATCCCGGCTATCCCAGATACTGGTATCTCTGAAAGACGGATATAAAACAACGTCGTATGTACAGTAATTTGTAAAATGATCATATACATTGATTCCGTGATGGAATGGAATAAAGACATCCATATCAAAATACTCTTTGTCGTACATTTCAGTTACAAAGTATGTACTTTCTAAACTTGCATCTCCTGCGAATAGCATTCTCTGTCCGTCAATATGATGCATCAGCCAGAACGAGGTGTCATTAAAGTCTGTTCCTAAATACGCAGACATCGGAAGTTGTTCTAATGTAAGACATACATCAATCATAACATCTGAAAAATAATATCTTTGTCCGAACTGTGGACGATAAAATTCCGGTCGTCCACCATCCTGTGTCTTAAACAGCTTATATGCTCTAGTCAAAATCATGTTTCCACTTGGGTCTGACTGTGTTGTTAATTGATTGAATGCATCCTGACTTGGTTCTACATAATAGAATCCATTTACATAAATCTGATTAAGCCAAGCTTGATTTTGGACAATCTCTGTCAACACACCATAATGGTCATTATGGCAGTGAGATATGAACCATCCTTCAATAACCGGTTTTTCTCCCTCTGGAACCAAACTTGTAATGTAATCCATAAAGTTGGCCGCTTCCTGTTGTGTACCTCCATCGTGTACAACAAAATGCCCATTCTTCAATTCAATGATATAACTACACCCTTGACTAGCCGTCATCTGTAACATATGGACCTTTGTATTCGCTTTTACATTAGCTTTTGCTTCCTTCTCATTGTAAATCAAATGGTCTGAAAGTGCCAAATCATAGCTAGCCGAAATATAAGTTTTCTCTACCGATATTGCATGTGACACAGTGAGCGTTAAATTGTCCTTCTTGTAAGACGTTGTCAGGGCATATCCCTCCATAGCATCCTCACCATTATCACTATGTTTTTTGAACCCTGCCGCTTCCACTGTTTTTAAATACGCTTTGTATTCTTCCACAGTAGAGCCACTTACATCAATAAGATAATTCTTGTTTCCGGCATCCACTACCTCGTTCACTGTTCCCTGCGCAGTAACCATGGCAGGAACATTTTGAAATTCCTCCACATCGGTGTACGCTGAAAACATGGTAACATCTACCGGTTTTTTGTTTGCCTCCTCATCACCTGTTAACTTCAGCATGACCACCAATATGGCCCCTGTTAGCAAAACCGTGATTAACGCAAGCAATCCAATAATAGGTAATTTTTTCTTCATGTTTCGCACCTTCCTAACTCTATGATATATTTTTGCTATTTTATCTAGTTTATTATAATCTACACATGTCAACTTGTCAATTATCTGGACTTAATTTTTCGTTTTTTTGAGCAACTCGAACAAAAACCTTGACGCCTCCATTTTCTTTCCGTTTTTTTCTTTGTAATAGGTAAGAAATAGTCGCTTCTTCGCTCTTGTCATTGCCACATATAGAAGTCTTCTTTCCTCTTCTATTTCTTCATTCGTTATCACTTTCTTATAGGGAAGAATGGTTTCATTGACACTTATAACAAATACATTTCTATACTCTAACCCTTTTGCACCATGCATGGTCATGAATTGGATCGCATTCTGTCTGGTGTCTTTCTCCGCCATTTGAAGTTGCAAAGCTTGTGAGTATTTCTCAATGTACTCAAACCACGACTCCATACCATCACATTTCTTTGCCTGCTCCTCCACTTCATCCAACACCTCATACAATTCGTCAAGATTCATCTTTCGTTTTCTTGCATATTCTTCCAGAAACACGTCGTAACCCACATGTTTCCGCAGATACCGTATGGCTGCATATGGTGCACACTTTTTCATTGCAAGCAAATCCCTTTCCATTTGTGCAATACGTTCCAGCATCCAATCTTTATCGTTATAGAATTTGCGTATTTCCTCAAAATCTACTTGTCCGGAGTCTACGCATGCTCGATGCAGATATCGATTAGGGCGATTCATTACCTTCAGAAACAGGTTGCGGCTTCTATCACCCAAAGCCAATTTCATATAAGCCATCAGATCTCGTGCAATAAAATGTTCATACAAGTTTGCAAAAGATTCTTTCATTTGAAAAGGTATCCCATATTCCATGCAGGTATCTACCAATGCCCTAGCCTCATGATTGGTACGAAAGAGAACTGCAATCTCACCCGGCTCCACACCCTCCTTCAATGCTTTTTGAATTTCGCCTACCACATATCGACTCTCTTCAATAGATGTTTTCACCTCTTGAACATGTACATTTACACCTCGTTCATTCTCTGTGACCACCTGTTTTAAATAGCGTTTCTGATTATTTTCAATAACACGATTAGCGCAACTGATAATTGTTTTCGTAGAACGGTAATTTATATCCAAAATGACCTGCTTTGCATCTGGGTAATCCTTCGGAAATCCCAACATAATTTGGGGACTCGCACCACGAAAACGATAGATGGATTGGTCGTCATCACCGACAACAAATAGATTATTCTGTGGTGCAGCAAGCATGCGCACAACTTCATACTGCACTTTATTGATATCTTGGAATTCATCAATCAAAATATACTTATATTTCTTTTGCCATACGCACAAAACTTCCGGACGTTCACAGAGAAGCTCCAGTGTTTGCACCAACATGTCATCAAAATCCAGTTTTCTCTTTTCCTTTCTTTCCTTTTCGTATGTAA
>CAMFVG010000092.1 GCA_945992055.1 uncultured Clostridia bacterium
TCTTCATTATACGCGCCCCTGTGCATCCACGCGGAGCGTTTTTGCTTTAAAGAAACGAAGTTTCTTATAAAGTAAAAAACCTCATCCCCAAAAAGGGACGAGGTTCAATCGCGGTACCACCCTAATTCCTGTATTCTCACAGGCTCTCAAACTGCGTAACGTGCAGCATACGTTATCTTTTACTCTATGTTCGAAGATACAGCTCCCGTGGGAAATTCGATTCCTATCTGAACTAAAGGGAACTTCCAGCCAATGATTCCCTCTCTCTGTTAGAAAATAGTGCTCTACTTATCACGTTCAATGCTTTTGTTTATTTCAAATACTTTTGTTATTCTACCTATTTTCGGATGGATTGTCAAGTCGTTCTTCTATCAAATCATTAATCTCTCCACCAAGAAGCATGACATACATGCAGAAGTACAACCACAACATAATCAGCACAATGGTGGTTAGGCTTCCATACAAGTTTGAAAACCCTTTGAATATGTCCATATATATGGAAAATAAGAAGGAGGCAAATGCCCATCCAACTGATGTGAATATAGCTCCCGGAAGTTGATATCGCATTTTCCCGCTCTTAATCGGGAGGAAGCGATAAATAAGTAGCGTTACTACTATCAATACACAAATGGTCACCACCATTCGAATATCAATGATAAAATCCGTCACATACTGCATCACCGGTAAATGCTTATTTACCAAAAGGCTGATACTATTACCGAAACCTAATAATACAAGTGTCAATATAATAGAAACCAAGAAGAATACTGTGTAAATGGCTGCCCTGAATCTCAAGAAAAAATAGTTTCTTGTTTCTGAAACCTTCTTAATGGAATTCAATCCATTTGCCATAGCGAGAACTCCTCTTCCTGCAGACCAAAATGCCATAAGCAAGGTAATGGAAATCGTGGTTCCGGTCTGTCGATACACTTCGTCTACAATGGAAATAATGGTAGATCGAATGGTTTTCGGAAACAATTCATTCACCACACTCATAATATCTCCCTGCGTAATCGGCGTAACACGCACCAAGGTCATTAATAGCATGATAATCGGCACCAAGGAAAGCATCATAAAAAATGCGGATTGGGCTGCATAAGCGCCCACGTGGTCGCCGATGATCTTCTCTATCACTTTACAAATCTTTTTCCATAATTCTCTCATGTTTATTCCACCTTTGTACCGGAATAGAAAAACGGTAGGATTTCCTCATAAGTCTTCCCGGACTTCGCCATTTCATTCGCTCCATTCTGGCTCATTCCGATTCCATGACCATATCCCCCTCCTTCAATTATATAGTTTTCTCCGTTTTTTGCAATCAAAAAAAATGCACTAGGCAATAATTTGGCACTTTTGACAACAGTACCATCCTGCTTTTCTATGGTATATCCCTCTCCTCCCAGAGCAGAACGAATCCTATTTTCCGTCTCCACAACCGCGGTCCCTTTACTCCCGGTCGCCTCTAATCGCATTGCAACACCGCCTATTCCCTGTTTGGTAATAGAAATGTTCTGCAAGTTTCCAAGCTCCACACCTGTATTTCTCTCAATTAGACCACATGCAACTTCACTGGAAATAGTCGCCTTCCAGCGATACCATGGAAGTTCCTTTTCATATGCATTTCCTTCTTCATCGCAAACAGGCACTCCTTTTAAGTAATCGTTCTCTTCCGTAATGGTTGTTCCCCATGCCCCGATATCGGTAGAATGCCCACAGGATGTTGAGTAATAATACGTCTTAACAATGTTTCCTTTATACCATAGCTTTTGACCCATAGTCTCCTGTACAGCTCTTGTGGTTGCCTCTTTTTCTCCCGAATTTCCATACACTTGGAACGACACACTGTCATCCACATGCGCCAGATATTCCGGATATGCAAAGGCCAACATCTGGCAATAGGCATAACTTCTGGCACAGATCGCCTGACACTTCAGTGCCTCCATTTCATAGGATGCCGGCATTTCACTTGGCACAACGGCATATAAATACTCCTCCAATGCAACTTCATTGACAATCACAATTCCCTCTGCTGTCGTATAGAGTTCTAATTTCCCTCTATATGAAGGGGTTCCGCAGCCACGTACAATGGAAGGGATCGAGATGTTGGCGCCTTTTGTTTTAGGCTCTACAAAAATATTCCCTGCTTGAAACATGGGATCATCCGGTTTTATGCAAATCACTTCCCCGTCTGCCACTTCCTTTTTGTTCTCCCCGGCACACAAAACAGCACCACCCGCCACTTTTAGCTGCACTTCATTATGAGCCACACCTTGAAATCCGCCCGTCTTTATGACAACTCTTATAAGGGGATTTTCTGCATTTGGCAAATAATTCCCAAATGGAAGTTTTGATTCCGATTCAGATTGTATCGACTCCTTTTTAATTAATGCATGAGATTGCAATGTTACAATCAGCGCCGCCAAAAGAAGCGCTATGCTCAAATATAGGATTTTTATTCTAGGCTTCAAACGCTCATCCCTTGTCCATACTTTTTTCCATTGTATGAGTGCAATATCCGGCTTATGACACAAAAAATGAGGCGATTTTTCAATCGCCTCACCGTTTACTGCAATACTTCCAATGCATCTTTTAAATATTCGTTTTTCACTTCGTAGAATCTTTCCTCTTCCACCATTTCTGCCAATTCCGGGTCTATCGGCATCTTTCCTAGTACCTCAACTCCCAAATCCATGGCAATCTCATCGATACGGCTCTTACCAAACACTTGGATTTCTTTCCCACAATCCGGACATTTCAAATAGCTATAATTTTCCACAATACCAAGAACCGGTATATTCATCGCCTCTGCCATGTGATAAGCCTTACGCACAATCATTTGAACCAAATCCTGTGGAGATGTAACAATCACAACACCATCTAATGGCAATGACTGGAATACCGTTAGCGGAACATCTCCTGTTCCCGGAGGCATGTCTACGAACAGGTAATCCAAGTCGCCCCAGAGAACTTCTTCCCAGAACTGTTTTACCACGCCCGCAATAATCGGTCCTCTCCAGATAACCGGCATATCCTCACTGTCCAGCAAAAGATTCACAGACATGATTCTGGTTTCATCTTTCGCAATACATGGGAACATCCCTTCATCAGCACCTACCGCATGTTCATGCATGCCATACATTTTCGGGATGGATGGTCCTGTAATATCTGCATCTAAAATACCTACGGAATAACCTTGCTCTCTCATCAATCTTGCCAAAGAAGCGGTAACCATAGATTTTCCTACGCCACCTTTTCCACTTACTACACCGATGACCTTCTTTACATGTGTATATTGGTTTGGTGCAATCTTCATATCTACTTTTTTACTTGGGCAGGAATCTGCCTGTGCACAGCTAGAACAACTTTCTGCTGAACACGAACTGTTTTTCTCTTGTTCTGACATATTTTCACTTCCTATTCTTCTATTATTGCAATTACCTCTATTTCACAAAGTACGTTTTTCGGCAATGTTTTCACTGCCACACAACTTCTCGCCGGCTTTGATGTAAAGTGCTTTGCATACACTTCATTGAACGCTCCAAAATCCTCCATGTTCGCCAAGAAACATGTTGTTTTCAACACTTTATCAAAGTCCGATCCTGCTGCCTTTAATACTTCGCCCAGATTCCTGCAGACTTGCTCTGTCTGACCTGCAATATCTGTCGCTTCCACCATATCTGTGTCAGGATTAATGGCAATCTGGCCTGCAGAATATAAAATGCCATTATGCACATACCCTTGGGAATATGGTCCTAGCGCCTTTGGTGCTTTTTCCGTTGCTACTATTTTCATATGCATTACCACCTTTTTATCGAATTCTTTCCGGGAATCCAACTTTCTTCTGAACCTTTCTTAAGGTTTTCATTGCGTAATAATTGGCTTTTTCCGCATTGTTCTTGATAATACTGTCGATGTATGCTTTGTCTTTTTCTAATCTGGCCACTTCATCTTGGAGTGGTTTTAATACAGATACTACTGCTTCCCCTACTGCCAGTTTAAAATCGCCGTAACCTTTTCCATCAAATTCTTTCACAACGTCTTGCGGCGTTTTGTTTGTACAAGCACTATAGATGTCAATTAAGTTCTTAACACCCGGTTGTTCGTCTCTGTACAGAATCTGTGCTTCCGAATCTGTCACTGCACGTTTACATTTTCGAATAATCGTATCCACATCATCCATCAGATAGATGCTCGCATTGACATTTTCATCTGACTTGGACATCTTCTTCGTTGGGTCCTGAAGACTCATAATCTTGGCTCCTACTTTACCGATATAAGCTTCCGGAACGGTAAATACATCTCCGTAAACACCATTAAAGCGTTGTGCTATATCTCTGGTAAGCTCCAAATGCTGCATTTGGTCAATTCCAACCGGCACTACATCTGCTTGGAAGAGCAAAATGTCTGCTGCCATCAATACCGGATATGTAAATAATCCTGCATTAATATTATCTGCATGCTTTGCTGATTTATCCTTAAACTGTGTCATACGATTGAGTTCACCCATATAAGTATAACAGTTTAAAATCCAAGCAAGTTCCGCATGTCCGGAAACATGAGATTGATAATAAATGCAATTTTTCTCCGGATCTAACCCTGCTGCAATATAAAGCGTCAACAACGCTCTGGCTCTCTTTCGAAGTGTTGCCGGATCCTGTCTAACTGTAATGGAGTGCATATCTACCACACTATAAAAACATTCATATTCATCACTTAACGTAATCCAGTTCTTGAGTGCTCCCAAATAATTTCCCAAAGTCAGATTTCCGGTCGCCTGCATCCCGCTAAACAATACTTTTTTATCATTAATCATGTTCATTCCCTCCAAATAAATCTAGAAACTAGTTTACCACCATTTCTATGACTATTTCAAGTCCTTTTCATCGTATAAAATGATAGCTTCCTCCACAATCTCTTTCCTTCCGTCCTTGATATCTACAATCGACATTCCGCAATTTTTATGAACGCCGCCTTCCCAGTATCGAGAAATCGGTTTTTCCTCAATTACCGCCATTAAGCCTCGCAAGGCTGCACCGTGAGTGGCAATTAAAATATTAGAATTCTGATACTTTGGATTGGCACTCAATTCATCTAGAAAAGACTTTTCTCTAGCTAGGATTTCCTGAAAGCTTTCCGCCCCTTCCGGTACTTCATAAGATTCCGGATCTTCAAAAAAGATACGTACTTTTTCATCTATATTTCGCATATCCTTTCCTTCATATGGACCAAATCCCATCTCGATAATACGTGCATCTTCTATCAGTTCAATATCTCTTCCTTGCAACACAATCTGCGCGGTCTCTTTTGCTCTGCAAAGAGGACTGCAATATGCTACGTCAAATGGAATATCTTTCAAACCTTCTCTGGTCAATTCTGCCACATAACGCCCTTTTTCATTTAAGGGAATATCCGTTCTTCCCTGCCACAAATGCCTTCTGTTCCAATCTGTTTCGCCATGTCGCATCATATATAATCTCATCTCGTTTACCTCCATATACTTTTCTAGTATAACACTTGTTTTCCCGAAAGGAAATCATTATAATGAATTTATACGAATTGGAGGACATGTTATGGAAAAAATTACAAGTTTTACAATAGATCACATCAAATTGACACCAGGTGTATATGTATCTAGAAAAGACCCGGTAGGAAATGAAGTTGTCACCACCTTTGACATTCGCATGACCAGTCCAAATGAAGAACCGGTTATGAATACTGCAGAAATGCACACCATCGAGCATCTCGCCGCAACTTATTTGCGTAATCATAAAGTATACGGCCCCAGAATCCTATACTTCGGTCCTATGGGATGCCGCACAGGATTTTATCTGTTATTAATTGGAGATTATACATCTTGTGATATTGTCGATTTACTAAAAGAAATGTTTGCTTTTATCGCCGATTTCGAGGGGGAAGTTCCAGGCGCCTCTGCCAAAGATTGTGGCAACTATCTGGATATGAATCTTCCCATGGCAAAGTATCTTGCAAAAAAATACCTGCAGGATGTGTTGCAAAACATTTCTGATAAACAACTCATTTATCCGGAATAAAAATGAACTCGCAGACACCGTACATATCAATGTCTGCGAGTTTTTTATCTGTTCAAAATTTCCTTTTTCACATATGCAAAAGTTTCTTTCTCTCCCTTTTCTGCTAACATAAGGAGCATTTTTTCAAGCAAAGCTCTCGTGTCATCATGCATAAGCAAAATGGATTTGCTGCGTGCATAATACTCCCACGGTGCCGCATCATGATAACCACTCTCTTTCATATAGACTTTGCATGCAGCAATACGGTCCATAAACATCTCAACCACATATTTCTCCGGCATCCTCATTCCGGTAATTCTGCGATCCGGTGGAAACCCATAATCCAACCAATACTCATAATGATGTTTATTACGTCCTTTGTGATGTAGCCATGCGGAGGAATATCCATTTTCCTCACGTTCTGCATTATTCGGACTTCTCGTTCCTTGATAATACTTCGCCCCAATGCGAAATTCTGTCCAACTATATTTTGACAAATCATGCAGTAATCCCTGGCGATAGAGGCCAACTGCAAAGCAACCTTTCGCCACCAAATACTTGTGATAAGTAATCGTACAAAAATGTTTCCACGCTTTCATATGTTATCCTTCTTTCTAGAAAATCATCTTCACTATGTATAACACCAATAAATGCAATGGATAAAAGGCGTAAAACAGCACTTTCATATTCGGTCCACGTTCTTCGTTATACATTGCAATTGGGATGAGTGCCAAAATAGAAAATAACTGTACAAATCCTGCCGTAGCTAGAATCAAAAGTCCGACCGAAAATAATTTTTCCCATTTTCTATCTCGTAGATAATAAAAAAGAATCACCATCAACATTCCTGTACTGCCATAATCCAACCGCAGAAGCCGCCCACAGAATACTGCCATTGCCACAATAAGAAATTGTTTTTTTGCATCTTTTACTGCTTCAAACAAGAAAAGCATGGCTACGCTTAAAAACAAAGTAAAAAACACGTTTTGGTGACCAACTTCCACAACCTTTCCTGTCGTAGCTAAATCAAACGGAACTTCTGACAATACTGCAAACATTCCTAAACGTATCATATATTTCTTGACATTGTGGGTATGTATAAATCCTTCCACCAAGGTATATGCAAAGATTGGAAATGCAATGCGCCCAAGCATACGAAACAGTATGATGTTTGGGAAAAATACCATGCCGATATGGTCAATTAGCATAGATACAAGTGCTATTATTTTTAATGTAAATGTATTGATTCCTTTCATACTCTATCTCCTAACGCTTTCCATTATACATGATTTTTGATAAAAAAACAGTAAAATTCTTACCTTGCAATTCTACCCCGCTTCTGTTAGAGTAAATGTATCAAATAAATCAATCAAAGGAGACTTATTATGAGCGAACATAAGCATGATCATGATTGCAACTGCGGATGCAACGAAGAAGTAACTGTAACATTGACATTGGACAACGATGAAGTTCTTGAATGTGCAGTACTCACGATTTACAACGTGGATGACAAAGAATATATTGCGTTACTTCCATTGGTAGAAGACGATGCTGAAGAAGATGGGGATGTATACATCTATCGTTATGTTGAAACAGAGGATGGAGAGCCTACTTTAGAAAACATTGAAGATGATGATGAATACGAAGCTGCTGCTGACGCTTTCGACGAATGGTTGGACGAGCAGGAATTCGAAGAAATGGATGATGAATAACATGAAAGGACGTAGTCACACGGCTACGTCCTTTCTTTATTATTTTTGATTCTTAAGTTGTTCTTTTAATCTTTCAATCTCAACTTGCTTTGCTGCAAGCTCTGCTCGCTTTTCTTCAATCTCCGCCTGTTTTGCTTCAACCTCTGCCTGTTTTGCTTCAACCTCTGTCTGTTTTGCTTCAAGCATGGCATTTTTTTCTTTGACCATTTCAGTCAATTCCTTGAGTTCTTCCTTCTGTTGCTCAATCATCAATTTGACAGTATTTTCGTCCATAATTCTTAATGCATCCGAAAACATTCCTACCGCCTCCTTTGGATTCTTCCGAAACATATTGATCTCTTCGTACATCTTTGCAAACTTCGGATAAATGCGGATGATTCTCTCCATGTCCTCCGGCTTATCCGAACCAAGGAAGTACATCCAAGCCTCTAATTCGCTCAATGTATTTTTATCACTTTTATTATCCATGATACTAAAGAAAATATCAATAGTCAGATAAAAATATTTTTGCAGCATCTTCATATTCAATCCCGAATCAAACGTCACTTTCCCTCTATGTATATAAGTATTAGAACACGCTTTAAACTCTGCGCTACTTTGTTCCATGAATATAATCGTATATACATTCTTTAAATCACTATATGCAAACGATTTCCCCTTTTCTGATTTGACGCGTTCATATTGGCGCATAACCATGTCGGAAGAATAACAAGTTGCACGTTCGCCCGGAAAGAGATACCCGATTTTTTGAATCTCAATGTTTCCCATTTCTCCGTTCTCAAACTCAACCAAAATATCCATAATCATCAAAGAACCTTTCTCCGTAATTCGACTATGTTCTTTTGGAAGCTCTCTTTTCACTTTCAAAGGTTTTCCCACAATCAAGCTAAGTAACTCGGATAAACGTTCCGGATGAATCTCCGGATTAAAAATGTGTTTAAAAAATGGATCATAGGTCATTTTGACACCACGTACACCTATCATAAATTCTAGAAATTCATTCTGATACTTTTCCGGCCATTGGCAAAATTCTTGATACATTTTAGGTTCTTCTTTAATTGTTTTTAACACTTCATTTCTTTCTTTTGTCATTTCTTTCATTCTCCTTCTTTTTTACATACATTAACAAGCTTATAAATGAAAGAACACATTCATAGGCATCAACCTCCCCTATTCACTTTATTTTCATTTGATTTTCTCGGCTGAATCGCCCTGAAATAGACGCGCTATTGAAAGCGCTTAAATACGAGAATGTTTTGAATCAATACATTCTCAATGAATTGATATAAGAATGATACTGTAAGACCAGAAAATTCATCCCTGGCCTTACCTAATTATTTATATTGTCACTAAACAATCTTACATTACAGAAACTCTGCAAACACATAATTGCTGACATCAATCCCACGTTCTGTTAACCGAATGTTCCCATTCACCCTTTCTAGTAATCCTTCTTGCAAGAATCGCGTTAATTGATTACCATAGATAGTTTCTATTGTATTTCCGAATTGTTTTTCAAATTCCAACTCCGAGATTCCTTCCATTTTGCGAAGCCCCAAAAAGATAAATTCCTCCATTTGTTCTATTTTAGAAAGTACTTGTACATCTTCTTGGATTATCTCCAATTGCTCTGCATGTTCTATATAATCATTTAGATTCACCGTATTATGATATCTTGTGTTGTCAATCAGACTTGCTGCTCCAAGTCCCAATCCCAAATATTGCTTTCTTTCCCAATACCCAAGATTGTGCTGGCACTCTTTCCCTTCTTTTGCATAGTTGGAAATTTCGTACCGGCGATATCCTGCACCCTCAAGAAGTTCTTTTGTCCGACGATAGATTTCCCGCTCTACTTCTTCATCCGGTAGGTCTTTTTCGCCTGGGCATCCACTTCCATATTGTTTAGCAAAAGGTGTCCCATCTTCCACAATCAAACTGTATGCGGATATATGCGCCGGCTCTAGTTCCAGAACCTTTGTGAGTGTCCTTTCCCAACTTTTCACTGTCTGTTTCGGAATGGCAGAAATTAAATCTACATTGATATTTATAACCCCTCCATCTTTTGCAAGCCGGAAACTTTCCAAAAACTCTTCGAAAGTATGAATTCTTCCAAGCAGTTCTAATTCCTCGTTTTCGGCAGACTGCAGTCCAAAGCTAATTCGGTTTACACCACAGTTACGGTAGGCTACAAGTTTCTCTGAAGTCACAGTCCCCGGATTTGCCTCGATGGTAATCTCTGCTGTACTCTTAATTTTAAAAACATCTCGCAGGGCCACAGAAATCCGCTCAAACTGCCTTGGCTCTAATATAGATGGTGTTCCCCCGCCAAAAAATATCGTGGTAACCAAGGATTCCTTCCCTATTTCTTGATGGGCATAAATCTCTCTTATCAGTGCTTCCACATAGGATTCCATTCTATCCGAATTGGCTGGACCGGAAAGGAAATCACAGTAAGCACATTTCTTCACACAGAACGGAATGTGAATATATATTTCTAATTCTCTATTTCTTTTCATCCAGTTTCAATACACTCATGAATGCTTTCTGTGGAATTTCTACATTTCCAATCTGGCGCATTCTCTTCTTTCCTTCCTTTTGTTTTTCAAGAAGTTTACGCTTACGTGAAATATCACCACCATAGCACTTTGCCAATACGTCTTTTCGCATGGCTTTCACTGTCTCTCTGGCAATAATCTTACTTCCCACCGCTGCCTGAATCGGAATTTCAAACAAATGCCTTGGAATTTCATCCTTCAACTTTTCACACATCTTACGTCCACGTTCATATGCGCTTCCTGCAAACACAATAAACGATAACGCATCCACTTCTTCACGATTGATTAGAATATCTAATTTGACAAGTTCTGATTTTTCATACCCAAGCATCTCATAATCAAAAGAAGCATACCCTCTGGAACGTGATTTTAATGCATCAAAGAAATCATAAATGATCTCATTTAACGGCAAATGATAGCGCAGCACTGCTCTCGTCTCTTCAATGTATTCCATCCCTTGATAAATACCGCGTCGTTCCTGACACAAATCCATAATGGCACCAATAAACTCGGAAGTTACCATGATTTCTGCTTTTACCATCGGTTCTTCCATATAGTCAATCTCGGTTGGCTCCGGAAGATTGGATGGATTTGTAAGTTCAATTACTTCTCCATTGGTCTTGTGTACCTTATATACTACTCCAGGCGCAGTCGTTACCAAATCTAAGTTATATTCTCTTTCAAGGCGCTCCTGAATAATCTCTAAATGGAGAAGTCCTAAAAAACCACACCGGAAACCAAAGCCTAATGCAATAGATGTTTCCGGTTCAAAATGAAGCGCTGCATCATTGAGTTGCAATTTTTCTAATGCATCACGAAGATCTTGATATTTTGCACCATCCGCTGGATACATTCCACAATACACCATCGGCTGTACTTTCTTGTAACCAGGAAGCGGTTTCTCGCACGGTTCATCTGCATTGGTAATCGTATCACCTACACGTGTATCTTTTACATTTTTCAAACTTGCAGTAATATAGCCTACCATACCTGCACTTAATTCCTCGCACGGGATAAATTGTCCGGCACCAAAATATCCAACTTCCACTACTTCTGCAGTCGCGCCGGTTGCCATCATCTTGATATTGGTTCCTTTCTTTACGGAACCTTCCTTAATGCGGCAAAATACAATAACACCCTTATAAGAATCATATACGGAGTCAAAAATGAGTGCCTGAAGTGGTGCATCTACATCGCCCACCGGTGCCGGGATTTTTTCCACAACCTGCTCCAACACATCCTCAATATTGAGCCCGATTTTGGCAGAGATTCTCGGAGCATCTGTGGCCTCTATTCCAATCACATCTTCAATCTCCTCGATTACACGGTCCGGATCTGCACTTGGCAAATCAATCTTATTGATAACCGGCATGACATCTAAGTCATGGTCTAATGCCAGATATACATTTGCCAGCGTCTGTGCTTCCACCCCCTGTGCTGCATCTACAACCAGGATTGCCCCATCACACGCGGCCAAGCTTCTGGAAACTTCATAGTTGAAATCCACATGTCCCGGTGTATCAATCAAGTTGAAAATATACTCTTCTCCATCCTTGGCTTTGTATACGATACGCACGGTCTGCGCTTTAATGGTAATGCCTCTTTCCCTCTCTAATTCCATGTTGTCCAATACTTGTGCTTGCATTTCACGACTGGTAAGCAACCCCGTTTTCTCGATAATACGATCAGCCAACGTGGACTTCCCGTGATCTATATGTGCAATAATACAAAAATTACGTATTTTTTTCTGATCTATTCCTGCCATCTTCTTCCTCCTGCCACAATTCTATCCTTATTTCGAAGAATACTTTATGATGAAAAGTTCCACCCCTAAAGTATCCGTAATTCTTCCCGTTTTTACACTTTCTTCCGTTTCCAAACTATCTTCTAAAATTTTGCGCAAAGCACTTTCTGAAAAGGCATGCGCCTGCGCCTGATATTTTTTCACTACAAACGGATTGATGCCTGTCTTTTCGGCAATCTCTTTGCGACCATATCCCTGCTTGTCCATGGCTTTCACTTCCAGCAATAATTTAAATTGCCTGCTCAACAAAAAGAGAATACGCATAGCCGGCTCCTTCAAAGCCAACAAGTCATAATAATAACCCAATGCTTTTCGTTGCTCCTTGTCAGCAACTGCATTGACCATATCAAAAATCTGATTGGTAATCTGCACAGTGCAAATTGCTTCTACATCCTCCATAGCAATAGTCTGTTTCTCCATCGTATAACAGAACAACTTTTCCAATTCTTTTTGGATGTTTTCCATATCCGTTCCCACTTTGGATAAGAAATGACGAATTGTGCTTTCGCTTATTTGCTTGCCTTCCCGTTTCACAGTTCCCGCAACCCAACGGAGTAATGTCATCTCATCCTGTCTGCCAAGTTCGACCACACGGCCGATGCTTTGCACTGTCTTGTACAATTTACCGCGCTTATCCACTTCCGTTTCCACAAAAATCATGTGGGTCGTTCCTGGCATCTCTCTCAAATAATCTGCCAACTCCTGGGACGCTCCTTTGAAAAGACCGGTATCTTCCAAAACAATCAGTCTGCGTTCTGCAAAAAACGGGAGTGTTTCAGCCAAATCAATAATCTCAGGAATGGAAATACCTTTTCCCTCATAGTATGCATAGTTCATCGTATCATCCGCCGGAAGCATACCCTTTCGCAACTTATCTTTGTACTGTTTCTTTAAATATGCTTCTTCCCCATATAACAGATAAACCTTATTAAATTGTCCTGTTTTTAAATCTTCATTCAGACTTTTCATCGAGGTTCGCCTTTCTTCCCATATTCTCTTATAGTCTAAATGGAAGGAGTGAAATTGTCAACGAATTCCCATTTGTTATCAATGTAATTGCACCATTTTTTTCTGTCTGATAAATTTTACAGCCTACTCGCTTTAGTCTCTGTAATGTTTCTTCATGAGGATGCTGATATGGGTTGTTTCTACCGGATGAGATGAATGCAATTTGGGGTTTTACAATTGCCAAAAATGGATCAGAAGTAGAATAGCTGGAACCATGATGAGCAACTTTTAACACATCATATTCTTTTTTCTGTATTCTTTTCATTAACAGCTCTTCTCCTTCTTTTTCCACATCACCGGTGCTCAACATGGAAAATGCCTCGTACTCGATATCCAACACCATAGATGCCGCATTTCCTGCTAACGTATCTTTTGCAGATGGATGTACACAAGTAATTTTCAATTCTCCCTCCACAATTATCTCATTAGGCTGTATCACAAGTACTTTCACTCCTGCCCGATAGGCCTTATCTACGATTTCCAGAAGCGTTTCATCTTGTTGATAATGAATCGGCAAGACTAGATTTTGAATGCGAATACCCAGGCTTTGTCTTGTAAGCATTTCCTCGATACCGTTACAATGATCCTTGTCGCCATGAGACAAAAATACATAATCAAGCTTTCCGATTCCTTGGCATTTTAAAAATGGCTCTATTCGATATTTACCCACTTGCTCCACATCACTACTGCCTCCATCAATAAAATACGTCTTTCCCGTTGGCCCTCTCATAAAGATACCATCTCCCTGTCCCACGTCGAGCATCGTAATTTGTAACTCACCATGCGGCTGCATTTTCATTATAAGCACAATGCCGATTAACATTATCCACAGAATCCTTCGTTGCGGATGCTTTCTCCTTATCAAGACCAAAAGAATCACTATCAGATAGTACAAAATTACCATCCATAATTTTGGCTTTCCAAATACAATTCTTGCAAAGGGAAGTGCACTTCCTATTCTTGCGATTTGCTCATACAAATTTAGGATTTGATTGCAAATAAAAAAGCATATTTGACTGATTGGCTCACACCAAAACAAGCAGCCGCTGCCAAGCATACCAAGGCCCAACAGGAAACTCATAAGCGGAATCACAAGCAAATTCAAAAAAACGGAATAAGTCGGAAATTCAAAATAGAACCATAATAGAATTGGAAATAACGCTATATTAACTGCTAAACTTGCTCCAAAAAAACATTTTCCGAAAATCGGCAACACAAATAAAATACCAAGTATCGCACCAAAGGATAAAAGGAACGCAGCATCTGTTAAATACAATGGTTCCACCGCCACCACAATGGCTGCAGAAAGTAGCAATGCAGTCAGCATATCATAGACTCGCCCTGACATATCTGCACCGATTCGCAGTATCAGCATGATATATGCACGTATGACAGATACCGAAAATCCCAGCATGCATACATATATACTTAAGAAACAAAGAGAGATGCCACCTGCCATCAGGTATCCCACTCCTCCTCTTCGAAGCAGTTTATAAAGTCCTAACCCTATAAACGAAATGTGTAAACCGGAAATTGCAAGCAGATGGCCGATACCGGTCTTTTGATACAGTTCTTTAACTTCTGCATCCATCTCGCCTTTTTCTCCCAATAACATCGCTGCTAAAACAGGCCCATTTATCTCCCCCACATGAGTGACAATCGCTTGCTTCCACGCCATTTTTAATTGATCCAGGTACTCCAAAAAAGGATTTTCATCACCGGTAACTTGAAGCACTTTGTTGCACCAAACTACACCATAGATATTTTGGCGCGCATAATAAAGTGCCTGATCAAAATTTCCGGGATTGCGGGCTCTGCCAAAAGTGGCAGTCATTCCTTGCAGAGAGATAGTTTCTCCGATACGCACTCGTATAGGGTTCTGATTATAAATTAATAAGTTGGAATCAAAAACAGAATTGTTTTTTAGATATAATATTTGAAGATTTGAATTATTTGATTTTTTATATACCTGTCCTTGAACAGTAATAGTCTTTTCTTCTTTATCGTAAAAGATGGACGAGGCGGGAATATCCACATGAGAGTTCCCGCCCGTCGAAATTAGCATTACAATTTGAATGACGATGAAGAACAGGCACACAAAACATAAAGGCCTATTTCTCATTCTTTCACTCCTTTAATAGTTTCTCATCTCCCTTTAAGGGTCTGGCCAAGTCGACTGTTCCTTTATACATCACATCGCTGACACCGTCAATTAGGATTTGAACTTTTGAAATATTACTATTAGAAACTAATGAATTCACAATGGAATAAATGGTAACCTCCGGATTTAAATCATAACTATCCGAAACAAATTTGGAATCCAGATTCACATAACAAATATCTTCTTTCACAGACACACCCAGCAAAGTGGCTGTTTTAGGAATGGTAGACTGATAACCGGTAGCGTTCGTACCTTTCATTAACTGCTCTACAATCAACCGTTCAATCGAAGTATTTACATTGTAACGTACATTACTGAATTTCTTTTTCTTTAAATGCTGTCCGTCTTTATCCGCAAAGTATAGCGTTAAATCTGTAGTCTGATAGGATGCGATAGATGACCCCGTATTCTGAACAAAATCTTCTGCTCGCATCATTCCGATTTCATGTCCATTATTATCGGTCAGCGGTTGATCCCCCACATAAAAAACTACAAACTGCACATTTTCAATCTGCGTGAGTGTCTGTACAATCGCAGCCCTAGAAAGCACCTCTGTACCCTTATCCATTGAATAATAATCCAGTCCAAAATATAATTCTAATTTGGTACTATTTTGTTTGAATTTTTCTACTCTGACATCTGTTGTCAATACGCCATGGAATTCCAATTTTTTCAGAGCATCCTCTATTCCAAATACAGCATACTCTTCCTGTATCAATGCATTTTTATCTGCGTTTAGATAATACACATACATTCCTGTCTCTTGCTTCTCTTTTGAACTACAAGCGCACAACAGGATACAAAGTATAAATCCAAAGAAAATTCTTATTCTCTTCTTCATAACCTTTTCTTCCTTACATAATATAGTTGAGTGGAACTCGGACCGTAAATGTTGTTCCAACTCCTTCTTCGCTGTGAACTTTTACGGCACCTCGATGCATAATGATCGCATTACGTGCAATTGCCAATCCAAGACCCGTTCCTCCGATTTCCCGAGAATGCGACTTATCCACTCGATAAAAACGTTCAAAAATGTGATCCAAAGAGTCCTGTGGAATCCCCATACCGGAATCCGATACTTTGATGTAAAAATACTTGTGATCTGCATTAAGCGATACCTGCACCCAACCTTCTTCTTTGTTATATTTAATTGCATTTTCAACCAGATTTGTAATTGCCAAAGTAAGTTTCACTTCATCTACTTCTGCCGTCACCGGACGAAAGCTTTCAAACACAACCTCCACGTTGCGCAATGCCGCAATCGGTTGCAATCGTTTCAAAATGCGCTCTACCAATTCATTAATATTTTCCGGCTTTATGTTCAAATCCGTAGACTTCTTATCCATTTTCACCAGAGACAACAAATCATTGATAATCTTGTTCTCCCTTTCAATTTCTTCTGTAATATCTTCCATGAATTCCTTGTAAAGTTCTACCGGCACATCCTCTTGCATCAGTAGCGAATCTGCCAAAACCTTCATAGAAGTCAGCGGTGTTTTTAATTCGTGGGAGACATTCGATACAAATTCCTGTCTGGAATCATCTAATATTTTCATACGTCCCAGCATCTTATTAAATGCTTCCGATATTTCTTCTGTCTCTTGATAAGTGTCTACATGAAGATTCTCGCTTTCATAACCTTCTGTTACATCTTCAATCCCCGTTACAATCTTTTTAAACGGTTTCATCATATAAGAAACCACAAAAACGATCAGAACAAGAATGACCAGCAGAATGACCCAAGATGTAAAGTTCGCCTTTCCCGCCAAAATATTATTTGTTTCCTGAATAATTCCTGTTGAAACACTGACCAAGATTGCACCTTTGACATGCGTTTCTTCTACCTCTAATTCCGTAATCGGTGTGGTAATATCAATATACTGTGCATCTGCATCATAAAACTGTGTGCTCTTCCCTGAAAGACAAGCAATTACGTCTGGTGCAATAATCGTTTTTCCTTCCTCGCTTCCAAACGTATCCCTTACAATCTTATAATTATCATCAATGATCATAACTCGTCCATTATAGATATTTGAAAACTGCGAGATTTCCGCATCTATCACTTCAGACATCGGCTCATTTAAATAATCGGTCTTTGCAATCTGATTCGCCAAAATTGTACATTGTTCTTGAATTTCTGCGGTTCTCCATGCAACAGCGCGATCCTCGTATGCAGTGACGACCACTTCTTTTATCACAAAACAAGGTATGCTGCTTAATACAATAAGCAGCACAATAATCTGAAATCTTAAACTTTTAAAAATTTTACCTTTGTTCTTTAAGTTATCCATTAAAATAGTAACCCACTCCCCACTTCGTATATACATATTTTGGATTGCTAGGAAGTTTCTCGATTTTCTCTCTCAAACGTCTGATATGTACGTCTACGGTTCTTGCATCTCCCGGATATTCGGAGCCCCATACCAGATTCAATAATTGTTCCCTGCTATACACTTTATCCGGATTGGTTGCAAGCAATTCCAGAAGATCAAATTCCTTGGTCGTTAAATTAACCTCTTTTCCTTCAATAAATACCCTTCTACTCTCACGGTCAATCCGCATATCATTCTTCTCCAAAATATGACCCGAAGCTTCTTTTTCTTCCTTCTGTCTCCCACGGCGCATAATTGCTTTGATACGTGCTTTCACCTCTAAAATATTAAAAGGCTTTGTGATGTAATCATCTGCACCGTAATCCAAGCCCAGGATTTTATCCATATCGTCACCCTTTGCTGTCAACATAATAATCGGAACATCGGAAAAATCACGAATCTGCTGACACACTTCGAAACCGTCCATCTTCGGCAACATCACATCCAACAGAATTAAATCATACTTTTTGGCTTTAGCCATCTCTAATGCTTCCTCGCCATCGTATGCACAGTCTACTTCCAGACCATCCTGCATGAGACTAAACCGTATTCCTTTCACAATTAACTTTTCATCGTCTACAACTAATATTTGCTTGCCCATGAATAATCTCCCTAATTATATTTTAATTAAATCCTTAATCTTTTCGTATAATCCTTCTTTAATACCGGATATCTGCATAATATCCTCTATGCTACTAAAGGCGCCCTGTTCCTTTCGGTATTGAATAATACTTTCTGCCTTTGATTCTCCCACTCCCGGCAACGTCATTAATTCCTCTTTCGAAGCACGGTTAAGGTCCACTTTCCCATCTTGCTGTGTCTGTAAATTTAAAATTTCTTCAACAGTGGGTATATAGAGTTTGTACGCATCTTCTAATACTGCTGCCTGATTCACCTCATTTTTTGCCGCATCCTCACGAAAACCCCCGGCTTTTTCAATAGCCTCATACACTCTACTGCCTACAGACAATTCATAAACGCCCTCATTTTGAACTGCACCGCATACATAGACAAAAATCGTCTCACTTTCCTCCTTTACAGAGTCAGCAACTATCTCTTTTGCATCCGTTAAAGAAACGGACTGCTGTTCTGTCTTCTGACATCCCACCAGATAAATAAATAGTGGTAATATCCAAAATAAAATACTCGTTCTTCGCATATTTTCCTCCATAGCAATTACTACAGATACCCCTCTATGCTTAGACAATTTCATTTTAGCGAATTTTCATTTAAATTACAACCATATTTTATTTCCATTGAAAGATAAAAATGCCCGCAACTGCAATCCCCATTCCGATCAATTTTCGCCATTCAAAAGGCTCTTTATCCATGCCAAAAAGACCAAACAATTCAATTAGATATGAAACAATCAGTTGTGTAATTACAATAAGAAGTGCTGATTTTGCCGGCCCCAACATTTCGATACTTTTGATGACAGTCCATGTAATGCCCGCACCGATTACCCCTCCAAGAAGTACATATTTGGGCTGTACCTTTGCTAACGTTGCAATGGAATCTCGCCCTGTAACAAACCATGCTCCTATACACACCAACAAAGCAGTCAACTGAACCCAGCCATTGGAAACCCACATGCCTGTGGTCTTTGTGACCTGCGTATTAAAGACTCCCTGTATACTCATCAGTGCTCCTGAAGCTAATGCAATAATAAACCCAATCATTGGTATACCTCCTAAAATTTGCTATTTGAAGTATATCCAACCGATTGGGTTTTATACGCGAACTATTTATTCAAAACCTTTTTCAGTTTTTCCACCATCTCATCTACGTGACACTTTTCAATGGTAAGTGGTGGCACCAATCTCAAAACGTTACCACCTGCAGAAATCACAATCAATCCTTCTTCCATTGCCGCACGAATGACATCTCCCACCGGTTTCGTCAAAACCAATCCCTGCATCAATCCTTTTCCACGGCGAGCTTCTATGCACGCGCTTTCTAAAACCAGTTGCTCAAGTTTCTCTTCCATATATGCGCTTACTTCCTGCACATGTTCGAGAATATGTTCCTCCTTAAAAATCTGAAGTACTTCTTCCACAGCAGCACATACAAATGGATTACCACCATAAGTGGTACCATGATCACCCGGCGCAAGAGAGGATTCTGCGACTTTTTCTGTCATGGCAAATGCACCCACCGGAACTCCATTTCCAATCGCTTTCGCCATAGTTAAAATATCTGGCTTCACGCCGTATCCCTGCCAAGCAAACATAGACCCGCAACGTCCCATTCCACATTGAATTTCATCAAAAATGAGCAGTATATCGTGCGCATCACAGAGTTTTCGCAATCCGGAAAGGAATTCTGCAGTTGCCGGATAAATACCACCCTCTCCTTGGATTGGTTCCAGTATGATTGCACATGTTTTATCTGTAATCTGCGCTTTTACACTCTCTAAATCGTTAAATTCGGCAAATTTCACACCGCCGATCAATGGTTCAAATGGTGTGCGATATTTGTCTGTTCCGGTTACAGCAACTGCACCCATGCTCCTTCCATGAAATGAGTGGTTCATAGCAATAAATTCATACTTACCACTCCCCTTGGTATATGCATACTTGCGAGCTGCCTTCAAAGCACCCTCAATGGCCTCCGTACCACTATTTGTAAAAAATACACGGTCCATCTGTGCTGCTTCCTTCAAACTTTGTGCCGCCTTTGCAGTCGGTATGCTATAGAACAAATTTGAGGTATGTGTCAATCGATCTATCTGCCTCTTGAGAGCTTCTTTATATCTTGGATGGCCATAACCAAGTGAGCAAACTGCTATCCCTGCCGCAAAATCCAAATACTGTTTTCCCTCGCTGTCATACAGATAGACGCCTTCTCCTTTTTCTAAAACGATTTGATAGCGATTATAGGTATGAAGTAACGCCTGCTCCGCCATCTGAATGTAACTATTCTCCATGATAAAACCTGCTTCCGTCATCTTTCAATATTGCGGTACCGATACCTTTGTTTGTAAAGATTTCCAACAACAAACAATGAGGAATTCGTCCATCTAGTATATGTACTCTGGACACACCGCTGTTGATTGCATCGATACAGTTCTGCAATTTCGGCAACATTCCCCCTCCGATATATCCATCTTCAATCAAACTTTCTGCTTCCGAAACCGTCAATTCTGAAATCAGCGTCTCCGGATCTTTCGGATCTTTATAAACACCTTCAATGTCTGTTAAAAATGCCAATTTTTCGGCCTGCATTGCCTGGGCAATGGCGCATGCCGCATCGTCCGCATTGATATTGTATGTCTGGTAATCATCATCCAACCCTATTGGGCACACAATCGGAATAAAATCCTTCTCTAACAAGTCCCAAATAATCTCTGTATTGACTTGCTTGATGTCCCCTACAAACCCAATATCTTCTCCGTCCGCATATTTTTTATTTACTTTGAGAAGCGCTCCGTCTTTTCCACTGATTCCAATGGCACGCACGCCCAAAGATTCCACCAACTGTACCAGGCTCTTATTTACTTTTCCAAGAACCATTTCTGCAATTTCAATCGTTTCCTCATCCGTTACACGAAGCCCGTTAACAAATTTCGGTTCCATGCCCAAACGATTAACCATTTTGCTAATATCTTTTCCGCCACCATGTACAATGATTGGTTTGAATCCTACCAATTTCAGAAGCGTTACATCTTCAATCACTCTCTTTTTTAGTTCCTCATCAACCATGGCACTGCCGCCATATTTCACAACAATCACTTTGCGGTTAAATCTTTGTATATATGGCAAGGCTTCAATCAGCACCTCTGCCTTATTTAAATATTTTTCTAACTTCTGATCCATGTCAAAACTCCTTTAACTACGATAATCCGCATTGATGTCTATATATCCGTGTGTTAAATCACATCCCCATGCGGTCGCTTTTTCAGTACCCAATTTGATGTCTGCCGTAGCAATTACGATTGGTTCAGAGAGAATCTCCGTAGCTTTTTCTTCACTATAATCTGTGGCCAATCCATCTTTTACAATTTGCAATTTCCCTACCGCGCTCTCTAAAAACAAGTCTACCTTTTCCGGTTCGAACTGTGCCCCGGAATATCCCATAGCACAAAGAATACGTCCCCAGTTTGCATCGTGACCTGCAATCGCTGTTTTTGTTAAATTAGAACAAGCAATGGATTTACTTAAAAGTACTGCCTGTTCCTTTGTTTCTGCTCCTATGACGTTGACTTCAAAGAGTGCTGTTGCTCCTTCTCCGTCTCCGGCTAACTGCTTTGCCAGATATTCATTCACTTCATGTAATGCTTGATAGAATACCTGATAGTCTTCTGTATCTTCCTGGATAACCGGATTTCCTGCCAATCCGTTTGCCAACACAAGAACCGTATCATTTGTGGAGGTATCTCCATCCACAGAAATCATATTATATGTATCCTTTACATCTGCACTCAATGCCTTCTGTAATGCTGACTTTGTAATTGCGGCATCCGTAGTGATAAAACTAAGCATGGTGCACATATTTGGATGAATCATTCCGGAACCCTTCGCCATACCTCCAATGGTAACCGTCTTTCCTCCAATT
The DNA here is from genome assembly GCA_945992055.1 of uncultured Clostridia bacterium. Classification (GTDB taxonomy): domain Bacteria; phylum Bacillota; class Clostridia; order Lachnospirales; family Lachnospiraceae; genus Faecalimonas. The sequence continues at coordinate 22,196 of CAMFVG010000092.1, forward strand.
TCAATTTGAACTGCGAACTCTTTCTTACAGGTATCGGTCGTCATAATGGCTTTTGCTGCATCCGTTCCTGCCTCCAAAGTATCCAGTTTGTTTTCTGTCAACTGTGCAATGCCGGCTTTCATCCTTTCGATTGGAAGCTGCATTCCGATAACTCCGGTGGAACCAATCAGCACATGTTCTTTTGAAATATCTAGTAACTTGGCTGTTTCCTCTGCCGTTTCCTCACAACAGTTCCAACCTTCTGCACCTGTGCATGCATTTGCAATCCCGGAATTTACAACTATTACCTGTGCATATTCACTTTCTTTCACAATCTTTTGATCCCATTTTACAGGCGCCGCTTTTACTACGTTCGTTGTAAATGCACCTGCCACCGCACATGGCACTTTGCTATATATCATCGCCATGTCCGTACGGTTTTTGTATTTGATTCCTGCCGCAACTGCCGCCGCTTCAAATCCCTTTGCCGCAGTAACGCCACCTTGTATGATTTCCATGTTACACTCTCCTTTTTACTTATTAAATGCCGTAATATTTGCTTCATTTAATGTAAAATCATAATAATTTAAATCTTCCCTTTTCGTCCATCCTATTTCCTTCCAAAATGCATTTCCTACATCATTTTTGGTAAATGCAATGAGAGATACTTTATTAATGTGCTCCACTTTCAAGGCTTCCATGGCCTTTACAACCATCGCTTTTCCGATTCCCCGCATGCGGTATGCCTCATCCACACACACATGATAGAAGCATCCTCTTCTTCCATCGTGACCACACAGAATACTACCTACAATCTTATTATCTTCAATTGCCACTACACTAGTAGTAGGGTTACGCTTTAAAAATCGCTCAATTCCTTCCTTTGAATCGTCAATACTTCGAATCCCAAATCCCTTGATTTTCATCCAAAGATTCTTGACTGCCTCATAATCCTCTGCTGTCATCACTCGCACCATGTCACTTTTCCCTCGTTTCTTTCTTTATGGAAACATCGGAACTAATTCTAACCCCTCTGTCTCCTTAAAACCAAACATTAAATTCATATTCTGTACTGCCTGGCCTGCGGCACCTTTTACAAGATTATCAATCGCTCCCATCATAATAACACGATTGGTGCGCTTGTCAATAACGAAATTTACATCCACGTAATTGCTTCCTTCTACCCATTTGGTCTGTGGACAAACGTTTTTATCCAGTACACGGACAAACTTCTCATCTGCATAATATTTATCATAAGCAGCTCTCACCATTTCTTCTGTAACGCCCTCTTTCAGAGTTGCATAGGCGGTGGCAAGGATGCCTCGATTCATCGGTACCAAATGTGGCGTGAAATTTAAAGTCACCTGCTCACCGGATGCATATCCAAGCTGCTCCTCGATTTCAGGAGTATGTCTGTGGGATGCAACCCCGTAGGCTTTTATATTTTCATTCACTTCACAATATAAATTATCAACCTTTGCTCCACGTCCAGCTCCGGAGGTTCCCGACTTGGCATCTATGATAATGCTATTCATATCTATCAGTCCCTCTTTTGCCAATGGATAGATGGTTAAAATGGAACAAGTTGTATAGCATCCCGGGTTTGCAACCAATCTTGCCTTCTTCACATCTTCTCGATTTACCTCACAGAGTCCGTATACCGCTTCTTCAATAAACTGCGGACTTTTATGCTCAATTTTATACCATTGTTCATAAACGTCCACATCTTTAATACGGTAGTCCGCACTCAAATCGACAATCTTAACTTTCGATAAAATAGCTTCATTTAATAAGGAAGCCAAATACCCTTGTGGCGTAGCTGTGAAAATCACATCCACTTCTTCTGCCAATGCTTCTATATTATCATCCATGCATGTCGCATCCACAATCTGAAACATATTTTGATATACTTCATAATATTTCTTATCTATATAACTTCTTGAGCCATACCATTTGATTTCTACCTCTTTATGACCCATTAATATCCGCACTAATTCTCCCCCTGCATATCCGGTTGAACCTATAATTCCAACTTTTACCATTTCATTGTTCCTCCTTCCGTTTCGCATAATTATACATGTGTTGTGAATATTTATCAACAATATTTTCACATTTTTTTAAATTTTATGCATATTTTTTCATTTTTTCTCTTGAAATTATAAAAAAATGGTAGTATAGTATGCGTATTGACAATGAAAAACCAATTTGAGGAGGCATATATTATGAAAGAAAAAGTTGTATTAGCATATTCGGGTGGTCTTGATACTACAGCAATCATCCCATGGTTGAAAGAAAACTTTGATTACGAAGTTATTTGTTGCTGTATCGATTGTGGACAAGGCGAAGAATTGGATGGTTTGGAAGAAAGAGCAAAACTTTCAGGAGCTTCCAAATTATATATAGAAAACATTATTGATGAATTCTGTGATGATTTCATTATGCCATGCGTACAGGCAAACGCAGTATATGAATACAAGTACTTACTCGGAACATCTATGGCGCGTCCGGTAATTGCAAAACGTTTAGTTGAAATTGCAAGAAAAGAAGGTGCTACTGCTATTTGCCATGGTGCAACTGGAAAAGGAAATGACCAGATTCGTTTCGAACTTGGAATCAAGGCACTTGCTCCTGACCTTAAAATCATTGCTCCTTGGAGAATGACAGATGTTTGGACCATGCAATCTCGTGAAGACGAAATTGCATACTGTAAAGCTCATGGCATTGATCTTCCATTCGATGCAAGCCACAGCTACAGTCGTGACCGTAACTTATGGCACATCAGCCATGAAGGTTTGGAATTAGAAGACCCTGCTTTGGAACCAAATTATGACAACTTATTGGTACTTGGTGTATCTCCGGAAAAAGCTCCGGACGAAGGGGAATACGTAACTATGACCTTTGAAAAAGGTATCCCGACAAGTGTAAATGGAAAATCCATGAAAGTTTCTGAAATCATTGCAACATTAAATGAACTTGGCGGAAAACATGGGGTTGGTATTGTAGACATCGTAGAAAACCGTGTAGTTGGTATGAAATCTCGTGGTGTATATGAAACTCCGGGTGGAACAATTTTAATGGAAGCGCATCAACAGTTGGAAGAACTTGTTTTGGACCGTGCTACTTTAGAAGTAAAAAAAGATATGGGTAACAAATTTGCTCAGATTGTATATGAAGGAAAATGGTTCACACCGCTCCGTGAAGCAATCCAAGCATTTGTAGAATCTACACAAGAGTACATTGCCGGTGAAGTGAAATTCAAACTTTATAAAGGAAACATTATTAAAGCCGGAACTACTTCTCCATATACACTTTATAACGAATCACTTGCAAGCTTTACAACTGGTGACTTATATGACCACCATGATGCAGATGGCTTCATCACATTATTCGGACTTCCTTTGAAAGTTCGTGCAATGAAAATGGCTGAAGTGGAAGCGAATAAATAAGAATCATAATGAAAGGAACCGTAAAAAACGGTTCCTTTTTTGTCCCTATATTTTATGTATAAACAATCCACTCCGAAGTTTTGGCTCAAACCAAGTTGATTTTGGTGGCATTAAAAGTCCCGCATCTGCCACATCAAATAATTCTTGAATCGATGTTGGATACATCGCAAACGCAACTTTACAATCACTTTCCACTCTATGCTCTAATTCCTCAAGTCCACGAATACCTCCCACAAAATCAATACGATTATCAACTCTTGGGTCTCCGATTCCTAAAATCGGAGTTAAAACAACCTTTTGCAAGATAGATACATCCAATCCTTCTACCGGGTCCTTTGTCTGATCTGCTTCCTTAATGACGCAGCGATACCATTTCCCCTCCAAGAACATTGAAAACTCACCTTTTTTTCTTGGTTGCTTCTGGTTTCCGTCTACTTCTGACACTTCTACAACTTCACGCATCTTATCTAAAAATTGTCCTGTAGTATATCCATTTAAATCTTTGACCACACGATTGTAGTCCATGATCATCAGCTGCTCATCTGCAAAGAGAATGGATAAGAAATAATTAAACTCCTCCGTTCCATCAAAGTCTGGATTCTCTGCTCTTCTCTTTAATCCCACTTTCACCGCAGAGGCTGCCCGATGATGCCCATCTGCAATATAGATCTGATTGGCATCCGTAAATGCACGTTGAATTGTCTCAATCTGTTCCTGATCATCGATACAAAAAACACGATGTCGAATCCCGTCATCTGAAACAAAATCATACAACGGTGCTTCCTGTTTCTTTGCTTCTATTAAATCACGAATTTCTTTCTTTGCACGATACGCCAAAAAGATAGGTCCGGTCTGCGCCCCGCAAGTATCCACATGACGAATACGATCCTGTTCCTTCTCTTCCCTTGTATTCTCATGTTTCATAATCACGCCGTTCTGATAGTCATCGATAGATGCACAGGCCACCAATCCGTCTTGCACCCTACCATTCATGGTTAATTCGTAGATATAATAGACTTCTTTCTCTTCTGTTACGAAGTCTCCCCTTTCTACCATCTCCCACAACATATCATGTGCCCTTTGATAAACCTTTGCATCATACATGTCCATATCATCCGGAAACTGGGTCTCCGGTCTGTCGATGCGAAGGAACGATAATTCATCACCCTCCACCGCCTTTTTTGCTTCTGCTCTGCTATATACATCATAAGGTAAGGCTGCTATTTGGTGTGCTTTCTCCTTACTTGGTCGTATTCCGATAAATGGTTTTACTACTGCCATCTTATTTTATCCCTTCTCATTTTGTCTAATATCCTACCACATTCCATAACAAACTTCTACACCTTATGCTAGATTTGTTTCATAATTCTCAAGGCATTTTTATACCAAATTTTCTCCATTTGCCGATCCGTAAAACCACGTTTTTTAATTGCTTCATATAATTGTTCCATCTGTCCCATATGTACAATTTCCGATGTACCCTCATCAAATCCATCAAAATCCGTTCCTATGGAAAGTACATCTTCCCCTCCTATACGGTACATATGTGCAACATGCTCTGCAATATCATCCAAGGTAATCTTTCCGCTCTCGTGTATAAAATATGGATATAGATTCAGCCCTGCGATGCCACCCTTTTCTGCTAGTGCTCGTATCATCTCATCGGATAGATTCCGCGGATGCGGACACAGCGCTCTTGCATTGGAGTGAGACGCAAGGATTGGTTCTTTACTATGCTCTATCACATCCCAAAATCCACCATCTGACAGGTGGGATACATCAACTAGCATCCCTAACTGATTCATCCTTTCCACCACTTCCTTGCCAAAAGGCTTGAGTCCCTGCTGCATGATACTGATATCTCTGCTGTTTGGAGAACCAATGCAGTTCTCATAATTCCAAGTGAGAGTAAGGAGACGAATCCCTTCCGCATAGAGACGCTCTAAACGCCCCATGTCGTTGTCTAAAATTCCGCTTTCTTCTATTGTTAGTAAAGAAGAAATGACCTGTTCCTTCCTGTTCTGCTCTATCTCCTCAATACTGGTAGCAAGTGCCATTTCTCCCGGGTAAGTACTGATTTCCTGTTTTGCATATGCAATCATTTCTAGCGCATACTCATATGCTTGTGTAAAACGATTTTCTCCCTGAAAATCATCCATATAAATGAAACAGGCAAAAAACTGTGCCAAGCAATCTGCTGTCTTTAGTTTTTCTACATCAATTGCACATGTATTATTCTTTAAGTCCTCTTCTTTTTTGCGCATCAACGCCCACAGAGTGTCGCAATGCATATCAATTAATCTCATTTTTTTCCATCTCTCTGCATAAATTCTACTACTATAGTCTACCCTATTCTAAAAAGGATGTATATATGAAAACTAGAATTGGAATTATTATTTGTGGCCTAGAAAACAATCGACAATACGTAACAGATGCCTACATACAGGCTGTTAAGTCCGCCGGAGGTCTTCCCCTTGTGCTACCCCTTGTAAAATCCAAACCAACGATTTTAGAGTATGTTACGCTTTGTGACGGATTCCTTTTTTGCGGAGGTGGCGATATTACACCTCTCCTATTCGGCGAATCTCCTTCTTTTGGCATTGGTAATACAGATATTACTCTGGACTTATTTCAAATCCGACTGATGAAAACGGTGCTTAGCAGTCAAAAACCAGTCCTTGCCATTTGCAGAGGCATGCAAATCTTAAATGTGGCTTGCAATGGTACCATTTACCAGGACTTAAACGAAACCACCTTTGACACCATGAACCATATGCAGGCCAGCCTGTCTCGCAAAGACATCAGTCATAAAGTAGTGTTTGAACCCAAATCCAAGCTCCATCAACTTCTTGGAAATTTTGCCTACACCAACAGTTATCATCACCAAGCCATTCATCATCTTGGGAAAGACTTGGTTGTTTCTGCCTTTACCGGAGACGGCATTATCGAGGGCATTGAAATGCCATCACGCACCTTTGTTGTAGGTGTGCAATGGCATCCGGAAAGCATGCTTGAATCTGCTCCTAATATGAAACAGTTGTTCCATGCGTTGATATACTATTCTAAATAACTTTGGTTGTCCACTTGGTGCAATCCCACACTTCATTTACCACATCCCGATAAAATTCTGGCTCATGACAAATCAAAAGTACACTGCCGTTATACTCCTGGAGTGCGCGTTTCAGCTCTTCCTTCGCGTCTACATCCAAGTGGTTGGTTGGCTCATCCAAAAGAAGAATATTGGTTTCTTTATTAATGAGTTTGCAAAGTCGCACCTTCGCCTGTTCTCCACCACTTAAAACTCTGACCTGACTTTCAATATGCTTGGTAGTAAGTCCGCACTTTGCCAATGCGGAGCGAACCTCATACTGCGTATAGGAAGGGAACTCCTTCCAGATTTCTTCAATACAGGTGGTCTTATTATCCGGCGCTGCTTCTTGCTCGAAATATCCAATCAATAGGTTCTCTCCTAATTCTACGGTGCCATCCAAAGGTTCTATGAGTCCTAAAATACTTTTTAGCAAGGTTGTCTTTCCGATTCCATTAGCTCCCACCAGCGCAATTTTGCTTCCTCGCTCCATGGACAAGGTAAGCGGTTTTGACAACGGTTCATCATAACCAATCACCAAGTCTTTGGTTTCAAAAATATACTTGCTAGGAGTTCGTCCCAACTTGAAATTAAATTCCGGTTTTGGCCTTTCTGCTGCAAGTTCAATAACATCCATTTTGTCCAGTTTCTTTTGACGTGACATGGCCATATTTCTAGTCGAAACGCGCGCCTTATTTCGTGCCACAAAATCCTTCAGCTCGCTGATTTCCTGCTGTTGGCGCTTATATGCTGCTTCTAATTGTGCTTTCTTCACCGCATAGACTTCCTGAAAATGGTCATAGTCTCCCACATACCGATTAAGTTCTTGATTCTCCATATGATAAATAATGTTGATAACTTCATTCAAAAACGGAATATCATGTGAAATTAACACAAACGCATTCTCATAGTCAATCAAATATCTTTTTAGCCAAGCAATGTGTTCTTCATCCAAATAGTTGGTAGGCTCATCTAATAACAGAATATCCGGCTTTTCAAGCAACAACTTGGCAAGCAATACCTTGGTTCTTTGTCCCCCACTCAAGTCCGTCACATCACGGTCCAGCCCAATATCAAGAAGACCCAATGCCCGTGCTACTTCCTCAACTTTTGCATCAATAATATAAAAATCATGTTGTTCTAACAAATCCTGATAAGTTCCCGTCTCTTCCAACAAGCGTTCCATTTCTTCCGGAGATGCTTCGCCCATTTGCTCAAACATGCGATTCATCTCTGCTTCCATTTCAAACAAATATGCAAAGGCATTATTTAACACATCGCGGATAGGCATTCCTTTTTCCAATACCGTATGCTGATCAAGATATCCCACGCGCACATTCTTTGCCCATTCTATTTTTCCTTCATCGGGTTGCAACTTACCTGTGACAATATTTAAGAATGTAGATTTTCCTTCTCCATTTGCCCCAACAAGTCCAATATGTTCCCCCTTTAGTAAACGGAAAGAAACATCCTCGAATATAGCGCGATCTCCAAATCCATGTGTCAAATGTTCCACATTTAAAATACTCATATATAGAAACTCCTTTAAGTTTTATCTCTTGGCTATTTTATCAGAAATTTTCATAAAAAGAAAGAGAATAGCTAACACTATAAATGAAATATAAGCCTAGAAAGGAGTATATGCATATGAAAGAAAAAGAGCATCCGATTATCGAAATCACCACCAGACCCGGAAACATTTATGATGATGATAATATTCCGGAAATTGACCTTCCAAAACCATCTAATGTAACGACCAATGTCACCCCTGACGAGGTGCCTCGCCGTGATGGTCCCGGCGGCGAATAATACACATGAAAAGGCCCGTAGTAAATTCTACGGGCGCTTTTATGTTACTTTTGCACGATATTAATAATTCTTCCAGGTACATATATTTCTTTTACAATTGTTCCTGTTAACTTATCTGCCACTGCTGCCTTTCCTGCCGCAATTGCATCCTCTTTAGATACATCTGCAGGTACGGTAACAACTGCTCTTGTTTTACCATTAATCTGAACAGCTACTTCGATTTCATCATCCTTCATAAGTGCTTCATCGTAAGTTGGCCATCCGGCATTAAATACAGTTCCTTCATGCCCCAATTGTTCCCACAATTCTTCTGCCATATGTGGCGCAAATGGTGCCAATAACACGGCAAGTGTACTGAGCGTTTCTACGTCAATGCCGCCTGCTTTTTTCGCTACTTCCAACAACTTATTATTGTATTCCATAAAACCGGAAATAACTGTATTTAAACTAAAGTTTTCAAGACGTGTTGTAATATCACATACCATCTTATTCCGAAGTTTTACCATCTCTTTTGTCGCTTCCACGTTCTTATCTTTGCTGTCTTGAACCAAATTCCATACACGTGTCAGGAAGCGATATACACCGTCAATACCCCTGTCGTCCCATTCGGCATCCAATTCCGGTGGACCAACAAAAAGTTCATACATTCTAAGTGCATCACATCCATAATCTCTTACCAAATCATCCGGAGAAACCACATTGCCTTTTGATTTGCTCATCTTAATTCCGTTTTTACCGGTAATCATACCTTGATTAAAGAGTTTTACAAATGGCTCTTCAAAGTCAACTACACCGATATCATACAAGAACTTCGTATAGAAACGAGAATACAACAAATGAAGTACCGCATGCTCTACACCACCGATATACATATCAACCGGAAGAAGTTCGCGTGCTTTCTCTTTAGATACCAATTCTTCTGAATTATGGTTATCCACATAACGGAGGAAATACCAAGATGAACCTGCCCATTGAGGCATGGTGTTCGTTTCACGTTTCGCTGGTTTTCCGCAAACCGGACAAGTAGTATTTACCCAACTTTCAATTCCCGCAAGTGGTGATTCTCCTGTTCCTGTCGGTTCATAGGAATCTACCTCAGGCAATGTCAATGGAAGTTCTTCTTCCGGCACCGGCACTGCACCGCAATCCGGGCAGTGAATAATCGGGATCGGTTCTCCCCAGTAACGTTGACGAGAGAATACCCAGTCACGTAACTTATAGTTCACAGTCGCTTTTCCGATTCCACGTTCTTCAATGATATGTGGAGCTTCTTTTTTAAGAACTGCGGACTCCATACCATTCCATTCACCGGAATTAATCATGGTTCCGGATGCCTCGGTATAAGCTTCTGTCATATTTTCAATTTCCACACCATCTTTTGCAATGACTTGTATAATCGGAATGTTGAATTTAGTTGCAAATTCAAAGTCCCGGTCATCGTGTGCAGGTACACACATAATGGCACCTGTTCCATAGTCTGCCAATACATAATCTGACAACCAAATCGGAGTCTTTTCCCCATTTAATGGATTAATTGCATAAGACCCTGTAAATACACCCGTTTTCTCTTTATCTTGAAGTCTGTCTACGTTAGATTTCATAGATGCATCGTAAATGTATTTTTCTACTGCTTCTCTGGTCTCATCAGTGGCCAAGCCAGCTGCAAGAGCATGCTCCGGTGCTAATACCATAAAGGTTGCGCCATATAAAGTATCCGGTCTTGTAGTATAAACCGTAATCTTCTCTTCTCTTCCTTCAACCGAGAAATCGACTTCTGCACCATAAGATTTTCCAATCCATTCCGTCTGCATCTTTTTCACTTTTTCCGGCCAATCTAATTTGTCCAAATCTCCCAACAAACGCTCTGCATATTTTGTAATACGAAGCATCCATTGACGAAGATTTTTCTTTGTTACTTCCGTTCCGCAACGCTCACACTTACCATTTACTACTTCCTCATTTGCAAGGCCTGTCTTACAGGATGGGCACCAGTTAATCGGAAATTCCTTTTCATAAGCAAGACCTTCCTTAAACATTTTTACAAAAATCCACTGAGTCCATTTATAAAATTCAGGATCCGTAGTGTTTACTTCCATATCCCAGTCATAGAGTGCTGCGATTTCATTAATCTGATTCTTAATATTCTTTACATTCTCCGCTGTAGAAATGGCCGGATGAACGCCCATCTTAATCGCGTAATTTTCTGCCGGAAGCCCAAATGCATCCCATCCCATCGGATGAATAATATAGTATTTTTGCAATAATTTATATCGGCTCCAAACATCGGAGATTACATATCCTCTCCAATGTCCTACATGCAGACCATTTCCTGATGGATATGGAAACATATCGAGACAATAATACTTCTCTCGCTTGCCGTTCTCATCTTCTTTGACATTCACCGGGTTTTTTGCCCAACTTTCACGCCACTTCTTTTCAATTGCCTTATGGTTGTAAGGTGTTGCCATAATTACTTTCTCCTTTTCCTAATAAAAATAAAAAGCCTTCTCGTCTGCAAGAGACGAAAAGGCATAATTTCCGTGGTACCACTCTCATTCATCTGATTCAAATCAGATGCACTCATTGCTTCTGTAACGGGAAGTCCCGCTTTTATCTACTATGACTTCAATAAAAGAACTCCGAGGCGAGTTGGGAGATTACGCTGCTGTCTTACACCAACCGACAGCTCTCTGAAAACGATAGGCTCTTAATACTCCTCTTCCTTGTTTTTGCATATCTTTTGTTATTGTACCATACAATTTTATTTTGTCAAGATTTCAATTACACTCCCATGTCTTTAATATTTCCTTTTTTAATATTTTCATCAATCACTCGCTTCATATACTCCCAAATCGTTTCAGATGTTTCGCACATTTTTTCGTTTCTTTTATATATTTGCTCTTTTTTAACGGCGTGTTCTACCCAACTGACACCCTTGGATGCATCATTTAAAAGGAAAGGTTGAAAGTTGTCGAGAAGATGAGCATACTTTGCATCTTCCGTCTTATATTCCTCAAATTCATCCCAAAGTCTTCGAAAATATTCCCCTTGATCTTTTGGTAACAAACCAAAAATGCGATTCGCCGCTTGCACTTCCCTTTCCCGCTTGGTCTTTGCACCTTCCGTATCGTAAGCGTACGTATCCCCGGCATCTATTTCCACCAAATCGTGAATCAAAACCATCGTCATAACCTTGAAAACATCCACTTCTTCATGCGCGTATTCTTTTAGAAGAATCGCCATTACCGCAATATGCCAAGAATGCTCTGCATCATTCTCATGGCGTTTCCCATCTGCCAAATAGTTTTGACGATAAATATGCTTTACTTTATCTATTTCAAGTAAAAAGGCAATTTGTTGCTCCAATCTGGTCATATGAGAATCCCCATTTCGTCTAATTTCTTTTCAATCATATCTAAAATTTTTTCATCCTCTGCTTCAACCAAATGCATATGATCATTAGAAGTAATATTTTTCAACGGACTGGATTTGCCACTTTTCATATCGGTTACAAACTCCTGCACCTTATGACGTGAAGTAATGTTAAGTTCTGCTGTTATCTCACCATACAATTTATGATTCACCATAACGTTTACAACTTTGCCTCCCATATCAACCATCATACACAATTCTGCCTCTAATTCATCATCCGTATGGTTGACATGAAACACTCTGCTAACCGTTTTTTGTGTATGTAATACATAGCCACGATGAGTCGAAATAATATCACATCCATTTGCGCGAATTAATGCAATATCTTGCACAATAATCTGGCGACTCACATCAAACATATCTGCCAACTGTTTTCCCGAAACAGGCTCTGTACTGGTTTTTACATATTCTACTATCTTTGCTCTTCTTTCCATTCCATTCATTCCATTCACCTCTATATTTATTTTAACACAACTTCCCCTTTTTGTATTGCTCATTTTGAAAATGTGATGTATAATACTTGTATTACATAGCAAAGGAGTGATCCCCATGGTAAATTTATTAACAGGGCAAAAAGGTAGCGGAAAAACTCAACAGATGATTGAAGCTGCAAATTTAAAAGCAAAGGAATGTGACGGAAACGTAGTATTTATTAAAAATAGCCACAACGATACATACAGTTTATCATTTGATATCAGAGCTATTTGTATGGATGACTATCCTTCAATCCGCAACATTGATGAATATACAGGATTCCTTTATGGAATGTTAAGTGCTAATAATGACATTCAAGTTATCTTTATTGATGGTATTTTAAAACAAGCAAGTGTTTCTCTTGAAAATATCCCAAGATTTATCGATCGTCTTGACAATATTTCAAAAAGACATGATGTTGAATTCTTTGTCAGCATCAGTGCAAGCAAAGGCGACTTGGGCGATGTAAAAACCGAAAAATGTAATTTCTTAAATTAATAATAAATCAAAAAAGGTTGTGGATTGTCTTAATCCACAACTTTTTTATTGCTATTGCATATCTATAACCGTATTGACTTTATCTCCAATCTTATACTTCAATGTAATCTCTTGTCCAATTTCATATTTTATAATATTAATAAATTCCAAAACTGATATGTCAAAGATTTCTTCCGATCCCTCTAGCATAAGATAATAATGTGAATTTCCTTCAATAACTCCCTGGGCAATTTTTGTGATTTTTCCGGAAATTGACCCGGTCTTTTTGTTATCTTCTTCTACCTTAATTCCTTCTTTGGAAAGGAGTTTTTGATACTCTTCTTCACATTCAGCGACCGTATCACCAATTCCTACTACTTGGTATTTTTGCACATTTACCATGGCATATTTTTTCACCAATCCGGCATTATCTTTCAATGCGATAAAATAAGTCGGTTCTCCACCGATATTCAGCAATAATGGGAACGTAGCTACATACTTTAGATTCTGCACCTGTCCTTCTGCAGAAGCCATCGCAGAATTTTCTGTAGCACCTTCTATTGCATAAAATTTTGTTTCCATGGTGCGCTGATTCATTAATACAAATCCCACGTTGGACTGATCTCCACTGACAGATGTAACACCTGTATACACCCACACATCATCATCTATCGCAAGATAGTTATATCCGTCTGTTGTAACCAAACAGTCTTTTTGTCCTAGTACACTATTAATAAATCCATGTTTTAAGGTTCCATGATAATCATAAAGTTGCACCAACAAATCTGCCGAATAAGCTCGGTCAATCCATGCCGGAACATCATTTATATGGTAATCAATAGTCTCTCCTGTAATCGCATTACACAATACGACTCTTCCAACTGTTTCTCCGCCAAATAACCCAATATTAAACTTTTTCACAGGACAAACCCAATACGGGATTCCCTCTTCATCAATTTCAAAACTCAATTCATTAAAAATATATGTTGGATATTGAAAACGCAGATGCCGGTAGATGTTGCGATTAAAATACTCTGCAGTAGAATACTTAATCCCCTTTTCCAACTTTACCAAATTCGTCGACTGCGTCGCCATATCAATCGTGATATAGGCAGGAATTCCTTCTTTTTGATTCGTCAACCACTTAATCGGGCTTGCATATCGAAGCGGCGAAACTCGAACCGGTTTGTCCTGATAATTAATCTGACTATAAATGGTATCTACTTCAAACTGTGAGGCCATATCAATCATGCTTCCCATTTTTCGATTCCCAAGAAGTGTTGCCGAATCTCTATCCAAAAGAGGAATCTGTTCATAGGAAAGTTCTTCAATATCTTTCGCAAATTCGCCATCCTTAACTTTCAATAATTGCTGATATTTTTTCGCATTCAAAATAGGGGATGACAACAAAGACCCAATGATATAAACCGCAATCACAAGAAGTAATATTGCCCCCAAACTCTTGACAACTTTTGAACTTTTCATCTCGAATAAACCATATTTTTTGCGAACCGTATAGATCCCTATAGCAGCCACAAGAAATACAATGAGAAAAAACCAAAATCCAGAAGAATGAATGTTAATGGCAGGTAAGGTAACGTAATAATATAATCCTGCCAGTAGAAGCAAAATAATCACTCCTAATACTTTCACTTTTGTTAATTTCATTTACACACCTCCTAAAATTTCCTTCGCCACAAGCCTGGCGAAAGCAACACTAAAAATGGAAAGATTTCTAATCTCCCTATTAGCATATCAAAAGAAAATACAATCTTTGAGAAATTTGAAAATGCAGAGAAATTTTCAACCGGACCAACTGCTGCCATTCCCGGTCCCACATTATTTATCGTGGTCAATACCCCACTAAAGGTTGTTGCGAAATCAAAATTATTGAGTGATACTAAAAGTATTGATACAATAAATATGATAATATATGCAATAAAATATACATAAACGCCTTGCAATGTTTCATCATGCACTTTTTTGCCGTTTACTTTTTCAATATTGACAGATTTTGGATGTAACAGGCGCTTCAATTCCCTTTTTACACTCTTGAACAAAATAATGATTCTAGATACTTTCATTCCTCCACCGGTAGAACCTGCACATGCACCAATAATCATAAGTGTCAACAAAATACACTTTGAAAACTCGGGCCACACATTAAAATCTGCCGTTACAAATCCTGTTGTTGTAATAATGGATGCCACCTGAAATACTGCATACCGGAAAGCTTTAAATAGGGAACCATACGTTTTTACGATATTGATTGTAATAAGTATGGTAGCAGTCAGGATAACTCCCATATACGTTCTTATTTCCTCGTTTTTAAACACATCTTTCACTTTTTTCAGCAATAAAAGATAGTAAATATTAAAATTAATACCAAATAAAATCATGAATATAGTAATAACGCCATCAATATATGCACTGTCATAGTACGCTATACTACTATTTTGATTACTAAATCCCCCAGTCCCTGCTGTACTGAAAGAATGGATGATACTATCATACAGATTCATACCACCTGCTAACAAAAACAACACTTCAGCCACAGTCAAAGTCAAGTACATACCATACAAAATTTTTGCCGTATCTCTCGCCTTTGGAACTAGTTTATCCGTCTCAGGACCTGGCACCTCTGCTCGCATCAAATGCATCGTATTTTTATCTTCTAACGAAAAAATTACCAACACAAATACCAGCACTCCCATACCACCGATCCAGTGCGTGAGACAGCGCCAGAAATTCATGCCCTTTGGCATACTTGCAATATCTGTTAATATCGTTGAACCCGTAGTGGTGAATCCGGATACTGTTTCAAAAATAGCATCCACATAGGACGGAATCGTACCTGAAATCCAAAAAGGAAGTGCTCCAAACAAAGACCACAAAATCCACGCCGAGGCAATAACAATAAATCCATCTTTTCCATATATGGTAGAATCTTTTGGCTTTTTTGTCCCGAAAAACAAATAAAACAACATTAAAATCGCACTTGTAACGAGAAATGCCTTCCATCCCTCTTCTTGATAGATGCACGACACCAGTGCCGGAATGAGCATAACCAATGCTTCCACCCCTAGCATTCTACCTAGTATATATATCGTCATTCTTCCGTTCATAATCCAACCTCTATTCCAAAATATCTGTAATATCTTGCACTTTTCTTGATTTTGTAACAATTACAACACTATCGCCAACTTGAATGCTGTCATTACCACTCGGTATAATAATTTGACGCTTACGTCCAATACATGCAATCAAATTGTTTGGCTTTGTTTTCAAATCTTTCAACGGAATATTTGTATATGTTGTCTCTTTCTTTACAATAAACTCTAAAGCTTCTACTTTGTCATCTACCAAACGGTACATTGCTTCTACGTTTGCACTTGCTAAAGAATTTTGTCTTGCACGAACATAACTCAAAATCGCATCTGCAGTAGTTGTTTTAGCCGAAACAATACTGTCAATGCCAAGACCTTCTACCATTTTCGCTCTGGAATCCTCATTTACTTTTGCCACAATCTTTCCAACACCTTGTTTCTTGGCAAAGAGTCCCATAATAATATTTTCTTCGTCGACCCCTGTAAGTGCAATCAAAGCGTCTGTGTCCTGCACACCTTCCTCAATAAGCAACTCTTGAGCTGTCGCATCTCCATAAATCACCGTTACATTTGGAAGCTCCTCACACAATACCTCGCATCTTTCATGATTATGCTCGATCAGCTTCACGTGCATACCCATAGCACAAAGCTTTTTAGCAAGATAAAATCCTACTCGTCCGCCACCACAAATCATAACATTGCGAACACGGAATTTTTTATTTCCTACTTTTCGAAAGAATTGACCAATCTCTTTATGCGTCGCTGCAATATGGAGCTTGTCCCCTTCTTGAAGCACAAATTCACCATCCGGAATATAGACTTCTTCCCCTCGTTTTACTGCACACACCAAAATTTTAATCTGATATTTTTTATAAATATCTGCTAGTTTGTGCCCAATCATCGGATTATTTTCACGCAAAGGTACTTCTACCAGTTCTAATCGTCCCTTTACAAATGTCTCCACCTTACTTGCTGCAGGGAATATCAAATTTCTTGCGATTTCATTGGCTACAGTAAATTCCGGATTCACAACCATGCTCAGTTTTAAATCCTCTTTCAAAATATCAATCTGTTGATAATAGATTGGATTTCTAACCCTAGCAATTGTATTCTTCGCACCAACTCTTCGCGCAATCAAGCAACTAAGCATGTTCAATTCATCCGTAGATGCACAGGCAATTACTAAATCCGCCTCTGAGACGCCTGCGGACTTTTGCACCTCCACACTTACTCCATCACCGGAAAAACAATTTACATCCAAATTGTTAATCGCTTCCTTAAGTTTCTTCTCGTTGGTATCAATAAGCACTACATCATAATTGTCTTCCGACAAGTTTTTCGCCAACTTATGACCTACTTTTCCGTCACCTATAATTACGATTTTCATTTTCTTTCCCTCGAATAGTTTATTTTGCTCGCGTAACTGAAATTATAGCACCTTTATTTTAAATATACAAGTAGGGCACGGTATAACCGTGCCCCTGATATTATTTAAAATTATTCTTCAACTGCTCTCTTTGCAATTTCTTTTTCTTGAACATCGGATGGTGCTTGCTCATAACGAACGAATTCGTATGCGTAAGTTCCGCGTCCACCTGTCATGGAACGAAGCATGGTACAATATCCAAATACACCTGTCATTGGAATATCTGCTTCAATAATCTGGTTTCCGCCTGCGATTGGTGTCATGCCAAGCACACGTCCGCGGCGCTTGTTAAGGTCTCCCATAACATCTCCGGTATATTCATCCGGAACAGTAACTTTGATATTTGCAATCGGTTCTAATAACACCGGACTCGCTTCCATGAATCCCTTCTTAAATGCTTGCACAGTCGCGGTCTTAAATGCCATTTCAGAAGAATCTACCGGATGGTATGAACCATCGTACAATACAGCTTTCACGCCTACTACCGGATAACCTGCCAAAGGTCCTTTTAATACAGATTCCTGCAAACCTTTTTCTACCGCCGGGAAGTAATTCTTTGGAACTGCACCACCAACAACGATTTGCTCAAATACAAATGGTGTTTCCAAGTCGCCAGATGGTTCAAAGGTCATCTTAACGTGTCCATATTGACCATGGCCACCTGATTGCTTCTTATATTTTGTATCCACATCCGATTTCTTACGTAATGTTTCACGGAAAGCCACTTTTGGTGTTTCTAAAGTAATGTCAACTTTGTAACGACTTGCCAATTTGCTAACCACGATTTCCAAATGTTGATCTCCCATACCATACAACAAAGATTGACGATTTTCGCTATCGTTGACAACTTTCAATGTAACGTCTTCTGCCATCATTTTTGAAAGTGCTTGAGACACTTTATCCTCATCACCTTTTGCCTTTACAACATATTTCATATATGTATATGGTACAGAGAATTCTGTCTTACCAAAGAGAACCTGTGTATTTTTTGTCGAAAGAGAATCACCTGTCTTAACTCCTGAAAGTTTTGCAACTGCACCGATATCACCCGCATGAAGTTCTGGGACTTCTACCGGTTTGTTACCAATCATGGTATATAACTTACCAAGTTTTGCTTCTGTATCATCAGATGCATTGTAAAGAACATCGTCTCCTTTCAGTACACCTGAACAAACCTTAACAAAGGAGTATTTACCGATAAATGGGTCAACCATTGTCTTAAATACGTATGCACTCTTAGATTTTGAGAAATCATAGTTTGCTTCAAAGATTTCATTCGTTTTACGGTTAATACCTGCGCAAGTTTTTTTGTCAGGACTTGGGAAGAAACGAACGATATCAGATAATAGGTTCGCAACACCCTGTGCTTCAATATTAGAACCCATGGCAACAGGAACAATACTTCCATCCGTAACTGACATACGCATTGCTGCACGAATCTCTTCTACAGAGAATTCTTCACCTGCAAAATATCTATCCATGAAATCTTCACTTGTTTCAGCAACAGCTTCCATCAGTGCATCACGACAAATCTGTAAGTTTGGTAAACAGTAATCCGGAATTTCACATTCTTCTCTTGCAGCAATACCTGTATATCTTCTACCTGCGTTTTTGATAACGTTAACATAACCAACTAATTTTTCATTTTCACGAATCGGTTGGAAATGCGGTGCTATTTTCTTCCCGTATTTTGCTGTCAAATCTTCCACAACCTGACGGAAACTTGCATCATCCACATCCATCTCTGTCACGTATACCATTCTCGGTAATTTATACTTATCACAAAGTTCCCATGCCTTTTCTGTTCCAACTTCCACACCCGATTTTCCGGAAACAACGATAACAGCTGCATCAGCTGCACTTATCGCTTCTTCCACTTCGCCTACAAAGTCAAAGTATCCAGGTGTGTCCAAAATATTAATTTTCGCTTTTTCCCATTCGATTGGAATTAAACTTGTACTAATCGAAAATTCACGTTTCTGCTCCTCTTTATCGAAATCACTTACTGTGTTATGATCCGCAATTTTTCCCATTCTGTTAGTTGCGCCTGAAACATACAACATAGCTTCAACTAAACTAGTCTTTCCACTTCCTCCGTGTCCTAATAATACGACGTTTCTAATTTCGTCCGTTCTGTAAACTTTCATTTCTGTGTGCCTCCTTGATTTGTAGTATCACATGTTGATATTGTACTAAAATTTTCGGATTATTTCAACTATTTTATGAAAATTATACAACTTTTCACTTTAACGAATTATCGTGTTGATATTCGCGCTTTAAAGTGCTAAAATATTAATCAATAGAAAGGTGGGTTTTTGATATGCAGCAAATAAAGAAGATTGGGTTTGTAGGTATTGGGTTGATTGGTGGTTCCATTGCAAAAGCTATTCGCCAATACTATCCGGATTGTGAAATGATCGCCTTTGATAAAAACCGCGAAACCCTTGCACTTGCTACGCAAGAGGCCGTGATAGATGTTGCTTGCACAGTAATTGATGACAATTTCCAAAACTGTGATTACATTTTTCTCTGCGCTCCTGTGTCATACAATACCGCTTATTTAAAACAATTAAAAAACTATATGCATAAGGATTGCATTTTAACTGATGTAGGAAGTGTAAAAACTTCTATTCATGAGGAGATTATCGCTTTGGATATGGAAGCAAACTTCATAGGAGGTCATCCGATGGCAGGCTCTGAAAAATCCGGTTTTGTAAATGCAAAAGCGATGTTGATTGAAAATGCATACTATATCTTAACTCCTTCGGCTAAAGTACCACAAGAAAAGGTAGACGCTTATAATGCATTTATTGCATCTTTAAAAGCTTTACCCGTAGTGCTTGGATACGAGGAGCACGACTACATCACAGGTGCAATCAGTCATCTTCCACACATTATTGCTGCCACTCTTGTCAATTACGTAAAGGACCATGATGATCAAAATGAATTGATGAAACACCTTGCAGCCGGAGGCTTTAAGGATATTACCCGAATTGCTTCCTCCTCCCCTACAATGTGGCAACATATTTGTCTTAAGAACAAGGACAATATCGTAAAAATATTAGACGAATATATCTCTCTTCTGGAAGAGACAAAACAATCGGTTGTCGACAGTAAAGAACAAGAGATTTTCAACTTCTTCGATACCTCTAGAAATTATCGCAATTCCATACCAGGTGGCTCTTCCGGACCAATCAAGAGAATGTTTGCGGTCTACTGTGATATCGTGGATGAAGCCGGTGGAATCGCTACCATTGCAACCATATTAGCGGCAAATAATATCAACTTAAAAAATATTGGAATTATCCACAACCGGGAATTTGAGGAAGGTGTTCTTCGGATTGAATTCTATGACGAAGCATCTTCAAAAAAAGCTGCTGAATTATTGCAGAAATATCGTTATATTGTGTACGAAAGATAATAGACAAAACTCCAACCGTCAGACACTCTCTGACAGTTGGAGTTTTTTTATTTAGAAATTCTATTTTCTTTTTGCAGTTGAAGTAGCCACAATCTCCACTCCCGTATCTGCAACATTTTCTAACAATACATCGCCAATACATACCGGTGCTTCTACAACCACATCCTTTAAAGCACGGGCAACATCAAAGATTTTCCCTTTTGGAATATCATTTTTTGTCTTACATGCAACAGATACACGATCGCCGCCAGATACTTTTACAGATGATGTGACAATACGAGTTGGGTTTGTCACTTCTTTTTCCGCATAGGTCTTTCCTCTCGGGCAAGTATTTCCTGTTACATTTACCACTTCAGCCCCTTCCAACTCCACCGTAAGCATACAGCCTAAAGGACACCCTATACAAATCAACTCTCTTTTTTCCATGATTCCCTACGCCTCCTCAATCTTAACGGTAATAGTTTTTAAGTTTGGATACTCTGCTAATTTGGCTTTGGAAAGCTTGATTTCTTCCATTTCTCCCGGAGCTACCACCGGTCGTTTTCTCTTCATCACGCGTTCGCCATCAAAGTATGTACTAATATAGCAGTTTTTATATACACCACCTACACGGAAGCGTACCGTCAATGTATCTTCCATTTTTTCCAGTCTGATGTATTTTGGTACCGTGTAACGAACACCGTCTGTAGGCACCATATCAATTCTTGCCACTTCTTCATTTCTTGCTTCCTTAATATAACGAACTGCATTTTTACCTGCCATGGCTGCTTCCTCTGAAACGAAGTCAACCAAATCGTGTACATGCAATACGTTGCCACAAGCGAATACACCTTCCGCACTTGTTTCTAAACTTTCATTTACGATCGGACCGTTTGTAACCGCTTCCATATCAATGCCAAGACCACGTGACAACTCATTTTCAGGAATTAATCCACAAGAAAGTAATAAGGTGTCACACGGAATATATTCTTCTGTTCCCGGAATCGGTTTATTTCTTTCATCTACCTGTGCTAATGTAATGCCTTTTACCCGGTCTTTTCCGTCAATATCCACTACTGTATGGCTCAATTTCAACGGGATATTAAAATCATCTAAGCACTGTACGATATTTCTTTTAAGTCCCCCTGAATATGGCATTAATTCTGCAACCAGTTTTACCTTTGCACCTTCAATTGTCATACGTCTTGCCATAATAAGTCCGATATCTCCGGATCCAAGGATGACTACTTCACGTCCCGGTAAATATCCTTCCATATTTACCAATCTCTGCGCAGTGCCCGCAGAAAAAATACCCGCCGGACGGTATCCCGGGGTGTTTAAGGCTCCACGTGGACGTTCTCTACATCCCATAGCAAGGATAATTGCCTTTGCCTGAATCTCAAAAAGACCTTCTTCACGATTCATAGCCGTAACCACTTTGTCAGTAGAAATGTCCATAACCATGGTGTTTAACATATATTCAATCCCAAGATCTTCTACTTTTTCGATAAATCTTCCCGCATACTCTGGTCCTGTCAATTCTTCTTTAAATGTATGTAGACCAAAACCATTGTGAATACACTGATTTAAGATTCCACCAAGTTCTCTATCTCTTTCAAGAATCAAAATGCTGTCGATTCCGTTTTCTTTAGCAGAAGCAGCCGCTGCAAGACCAGCAGGACCTCCTCCAACGATTACGATATCATATGATTTCATATCTGTATCTCCTCTTCCTATAATCTATCTTTGTTGGTTCCAACAATAATCTCTGAACCTTTACCACTCTTTGTAATTTCAGACATATCAACGCCCAATTCCCTCGCAAGAATTTCCATAGTTCTTGGCGCACAGAATCCGGATTGACAACGTCCCATACCAGCTCTGGTTCTACGTTTTACACCGTCCAAGCTTGTCGCACCCAGTGGACGCTTAATAGCATCAATGATTTCTCCTTCTGTTACCATTTCACAACGGCAAATGATATTTCCATATGCTGGATTTTCTTTGATTAATTGTTTTCTCTCTTCCAAAGACAATTCTTCCGGGTCGAGGACACCTTTTCTAGTTGCAATGAAATCTTCCTTTTCTTCCAATCCCATCTTCTCTTTCAAGATATTTGCCACCATTTCCCCAATTGCCGGCGCACTGGAAAGTCCTGGTGATTCAATTCCTGCACAATCAAAGAATCCTTCGCAATCTTCTACTTCTCCAATGATAAATTCATGTCCGTCTTCATGTGCACGCAGACCGGCAAATGATGTAATTACTTGGCGCATTGGGATATTCTTTACGCTTGCCCCTGCTTTTGAAATCACTTCTTGTAATCCTTCTGCAGTTGTATTGATTCCTTCTTTATCCTCGATATCTATAGCTGTTGGACCGATCAATAAGTTACCATGTACTGTTGGCGTTACCAAAATCCCTTTTCCATACTTTCCAGGCAATGCAAAAATTGTTTTGCTAACATGTCCACCTGCTGTTTTATCTAACAGACAATAATCCCCACGTCTTGGTGTGATATGTATTTTATTTTCGCTCACCATGTTGTGCAATTTATCCGCATATACACCTGCAGCATTTACTATGCATTTCGCTTCATATACACCATTATTGGTTTGAATCTCAAAATGGTCATCTACTTTTTTAATATCAATCACTTCTGTATTAAATTTGAATTCTACGCCGTTTACATTTGCATTCTCTGCTAAAGCAATATTCAAATTAAAAGGGCAGACAATTCCACCTGTTGGTGCATAAAGTGCAGCCACTGCATCATCCGTAATGTTCGGCTCCATCTCCACCAACTCTTCTCTTGAAATAATTCTCAAATCTTTGACACCATTCTGAACTCCTCGCTCATACAACGCTTGCAAGTTTGGCATATCCTCTTCGTCTCTACAAATGACAAGGGATCCATTTCTCTTGAATGGAAAATCCAATTCTTTAGAAAGTTGTTCCATCATTTCGTTTCCACGAACATTCAGTTTTGCCATTAGGGAGCCATTTGCTGCATCGTAACCAGCATGAACAATGGCGCTGTTTGCTTTGGTCGTTCCACAACAAACATCGTGTTCCTTTTCTAACAAGCACACATTTACTTTGTAACGAGATAATTCTCTTGCGGAAGCCGCACCAGATACGCCGCCACCAATAATAATCACATCATACATTTTTCACATCTCCTATTTACAATCAAAACTATGTGTATTATAATTTTTTCAGTCAGAATAAGTCAACATCAGTCAATTATTATGAAAAAACAATGATGAATTAACTGTTTTTTTCGCTTATTCAGTCAAAAACATTCATTGTAGAGGTGATAGAATGCTACATAAAGAGCGTGAACAAGAGATTTTAAACATCTTAAAAATGACAAGTGGGTACGTGTCTGTAAAAAGCCTATGCGATTCTCTATTTGCAAGCGAGTCTAGCATCCGTCGCGACTTAACTTCATTAGAAAAGCAAGGACTCATAAAAAGATCCTACGGCGGTGCTACATTAATCACAAGTCATACTAGAGTCGGTGCTTTTTCACACCGTGCAAAATTGAATATGAATGCTAAAAAAGATATTGCAAAGAAAGCAGCTACTTTTGTCAAAGACGGGGATATCATTTTCTTGGATCAATCTTCCACATGCTTCTTTCTTGCAAATGAGTTATTAAATCGAAGTTCTATAACAGTCGTAACTAACAATGCAGAAATCGTAGTTCTTCTTTCTGATACAAAGATTAATGTCATTTCTTCCGGTGGTTATTTGCACGATGGTAACCGTGTTTGCTTACTTGGTGGTGATGCACAGCGCACCTTCGAAAACATGTATGCAGATATCGCATTTTTTTCTACTAAAAATGTGACTTTTGATGGAATTATTTCTGATTTTTCAAGGGAAGAAATTTTAGTTCGCGACTCGATGATTCGAAATGCCGCAAAGAAATTTTTCTTATGTGATAGTTCTAAATATGGTGAC
>CAMFVG010000093.1 GCA_945992055.1 uncultured Clostridia bacterium
TCGTTGGTTCGAATCCAACTAGCCCAGTATGGAGCATTAGCTCAGTCGGTAGAGCACTTGACTTTTAATCAAGTTGTCCGGGGTTCGAATCCCCGATGCTTCACTGTGTGAACAAGCGGAGGCTTGTTCACATCTTTTATACAGATGTATGCGGATGTGGCGGAACTGGCAGACGCGCTAGACTTAGGATCTAGTGGGAGACCGTGCAGGTTCGATTCCTGTCATCCGCAGTAAGGCCTTGGAAATATGTTTCCAGGGCTTTTTATCTAGAAGGAAGGATGAAAATGAGAGCAAATTATCACACACATACATTTCGCTGTAAGCATGCCACTGGGACAGAGCGTGAGTATGTAGAGAATGCGATTGAGAATGGAATAAAGATATTAGGTTTTTCTGATCACACTCCATATCTGTTTAGTGATGAATACTCAACACATATTCGTATGAAAATGGGTGAGTTGGAAGAGTATATTACTACGGTATTGGAATTAAAAAGAGAATATCAAAAAGATATTGAAATCCATGTAGGGTTAGAGGTGGAGTATTTTTCGGATTTTTTTGATGAGCTATATCGAGAGTTAGAACAATATCCGTTGGAGTATTTTTTGCTGGCAACCCATTGGTATAGAAATAGCCATAAGACAGACCCTTATTTTGGCATCTATACAGAAGAAGGAAGAATTTTGGACAATTATTATCAACAAGCAGTTGAAGGAATGAAGAGAGGGTGTTTCACTTATTTTGCACATCCAGATTTAATCAATTATCCATCAAATACAGAACGCTACAAGCAGACGATGAAAAAGGTTTGTCGTGTGGCGAACCAGTATGATGTCCCGTTAGAAATTAACCTTCGAGGTGTTCGTTTGGGAAAACAATATCCAAATGGAGACTTTTGGAAGATTGCGGGAGAAGAAAAATGCAAGGTGATCATAGGCTGTGATGCCCATACACCGGATGAGCTGGACTATCAAGTTCCATATGAACAAGCGATGGAATATGTTAAAAAATATAATTTGCAATTGATAGAAGAAGTGACCTTTAAGCCATGGAAATAACTCCATGGCTTTTCTTTCTTTTCAAAATAAATTTTAAATGATACAATGATAGCATGTGAAAATGGTTACTCAAAACAAGGGAGAACGAGATGAAACGAAATCACTTTTTGGATGTTTTAAAGGGAATTTGTATTTTACTTGTTATTCTAACGCATTTTGACTGGACAGAGGAACAGACGTTGCGATTTCTGTTTCCTTTTTGGGTAAATCCAGCGGTTCCTATTTTTATGATTATATCAGGGTTTTTATATACGGCATCTTTTGAAATAAAAGAAATTTCAAATCTTAAGAGTGCTTACAATAGTAGGAAAATTTTGCAAAAAATTTATCGATTCCTTATTCCATTTCTTCTCATTTATGGAATAGAATTGCTGCTTAAGGTGTTTGTACTAAAAGAAAAACTTATGGTTTTCGAAACACTGTTTCAATTGTTGCTTGGGGGATATGGACCGGGAAGTTATTATTTTCAGTATATGATACAGTCTGTTTTTGTCTTTCCGTTGATTTACTTTGCAATCAAAAAGTGGGACATACGAGGATTGCTCGGTTGCGGTTTGGCAAATATCTTATACGAGATTATTAAAAGCTTGTTTAGAATGCCGGAAGATGTCTATCGTTTGATTGTATTGCGCTATATTTTTGCTATTGCACTGGGGTGCTTTTTTAGCATTGGAAAATTTTGCATCAAGAAATGGATAGGAATCTTATCTAGTATACTTGGTGCTACGTTCATTTTTCTATACAGCTATGTGGCATATAAGCCACTCTTATTCTATTGGTGGACAAAGACGAGTATGATGGCGGTTCTTTATGTGGCCCCCATTGCTTATATTCTGATTAAGAGATGTACTTGGAAGTGTAAAATATTGGAAACAATTGGACAAGCATCATACAATATATTTCTTGTACAAATGGTATTTTTTTATATGGCAAAAGAACTGTATTCCGGAATAAAGGGCGAAGTTCTTCCTATGATAATTACCTATATCAGTTGTATTTGTCTGGGAATTTTATTTTATAAAGTAGAAGTGCCTATTACTAGGAATGTGCTACGTTTAAATGCAAAGATTTTAAAGTAAAAACTTTGCGTACGAATAGAACAGCATGGTATAATACTAGTTAAGATAAAATCTTGATGGAGTGAATGATGAAAACAAGTGTAATAAACAAGAGATACGAAGATGTGGTGGCGATGCCAAAGCCAAAACACCAAAAACCATGGAAACAACACATTTTTTTCAGATGGTTACTAAAGGTATTGTCATTTTTTGATCTTCGTGCAACCAATTTTAAATGCAGGAAGATAGGAATGGAGAAATTGGGAAAAGACGAACCTTGCTTGGTTTTGATGAACCATTCCAGCTTCATTGATTTGGAGATTGTATCTACAGTGCTTTACCCAAGAAGGTTTAGTATTGTCGCGACATCGGACTCTTTCATGGGAATCATGAATTTGGTGATGCGTCTGATTGGCTGCATTCCTACCAGGAAATTTACGATGGATCCGGGTCTGATAAAAGATATGATTTATGCAATTCGAAAGTTGAACAGTTCAGTGGTAATGTACCCGGAAGCAAGCTATAGTTTTGATGGAACGGCAACACCTTTACCGGATAGCTTGGGAAGATGTATTAAAATGCTAGGTGTTCCGGTGGTTATGATTCGTACATATGGGGCATATACAAGAGATCCGTTATACAATGGATTGCGTCGTCGAAAAGTAGATGTTTCGGCAGATATGAAATACCTTCTCTCGGCAGAGGATGTAGCCGAAATGTCCGCTGACGAGATCCAAGAGATTGTGAATCAAGAGTTCACATTTGATAATTTCCGTTGGCAACAGGAAAATCAAGTATCGGTTAAAGAACCGTTCCGTGCCGAGGGGTTAAACAGGGTGCTTTATAAATGTCCGCATTGTGAATCGGAAGGTATGATGGAGGGCAAAGGTGCAAACCTGATTTGCAACCAATGTAAGAAAGAGTATGAGCTGACGGAATATGGATTTTTAAAGGCAAAAGATGGGGAGACGAAGTTTGACCATGTTCCGGATTGGTACCGATGGGAAAGATCCTGTGTGAAAAAAGAGATAGAGGAGGGAACTTACCGATTGGAAGTTACGGTAGATATTTGCATGTTGGTCAATATGAAAAGTATCTATCGTGTGGGAGAAGGTGTTTTGACACATACAAAGGAAGGATTTACACTCATTGGATGTGATGGTAAATTGGAGTATAGTCAAAAACCGCTTGCTTCATATAGTTTGTATGCAGATTATTATTGGTACGAAATAGGAGATGTGATTTGTATCGGTGATGCAAAGGCATTGTACTACTGTTTCCCGAAAGAATGTGGAGATGTTGTGGCCAAAACGCGTCTTGCAACAGAAGAAATTTATAATATAGAAAAGCAAAATCGAAAGAAAAAGCATAAATAAAATAAGGGGAGAAAGATTTATGGAGACATTGAATGCAATTTATTCAGAAACTTACAACTTTGTGTATTTGCGTGCGAAAACAATTTTTAGTAAAGAGGATGATATACAACAGTTAATGCGAGAAGTGTATATCAAAGCGATGGAGGAAGAAGTTCGTGAGGACAGGCTGTTTGCTTGGTTGGGGAAAGAGGTTTATAGTCTGGGCTGTGGTAAATTTCGCAAGAAGAAAGTGAGCGAAGCACATTTTCTTGATTTGGAAGAACAGGAATACCATGTGGCAGCGTCTGTCGATTTGGAAACCACCAAAGAAGTGATCTGTGAAAAATTAGAGGAACTACCTGATATGCATCAGGCAACCTTGTACGCGTTCTATTATGACCATTTGAGCATCAAAGATATTGCAACTATGATGGGATACAATAACAAAGTCATCGTGAACCGTTTGAATTATGTACACAAATATTTGAGAAAAGCTCTTGCAATTCATGCGGAAGAAAAACAGGTCGATGTGGCATTTTCAGTAGAAGCAGTGTGCGCGGCATTAGAAGAGTGGTCCAAGAAGAATCAATTGCATGCAACTGTGGCACAAAATGTTTTTGGAAGCATCTGCCGTGAATTAAGCATCCAGTTAGACTATACATGTCAGGAAGAGGAAGATGCAGGTGCACAGAAACGTATGGTTGAACGTGGCGAAGAAGCGATGAGTGCATTGATTGAAGAATTGAAGACTTATCGTGAGAAGGAGAAGAAGGAGTTCCATCCAGCTATACCATTGGTAGTGATAGGGGGTATAGCAATTGTAGCATTGTCTGTTTTCTTGTTCTTTTCTATCAAATCCAAGGAAACGAAGAAAGCGGATGCAACTCCGAAGGAAGAAAAGCCTGTAATCGAAGAGCAAAGGGAAGAAGAAATAGTAGAAGAAGTAGCGGAGGAACAGACAGAGGAATCAGAATATATTTTTCCTACCAGTGATACAGCTTTGTTGACGCGTGCAGATCTGGAAGGAATGGGAGCAAAGGAACTTCGTTTGGCAAGAAATGAAATATTTGCCAGATACGGCACAATTTTCGGACCGGAAGATTTAAAGGAATATTTTGGAAGCAAATCGTGGTATGTTCCAAAAATCACCTTTGATCAATTTTACGATAGTGTAGAAATGAGTCAGATTGAGGAGGCAAATGTGTCTCTGATTCAGCAAGTAGAAAAAGAAATTTCCAAATAGATGCAAAAGAGAAGAGATTTTCCTCTTCTCTTTTTTGATGGTTCATGCTACAATGAACGCGTTGTACATTGGTAACTGAATAGAGTTGCATGGAAATTGCAGACATTTAATTTCTCTTCTAGCGCCAGAACCTCTCATTTGATATGAAGGTTGACGAGGAAAAGGGTTTTCGAAAATTCGGCGGGTGCCCTTTCGTGTTTCCCAGCGCGTATATATCGGCAAATATGTGGGAAACTACAAAACAAAATCGATATAATGGGACAAAATTAGATGAGGTACTAATTAGATTAATATAAATGAAAGTTGAGGAATTAATATGTGTGGAATTGTAGGATATACAGGAGCAAAAAGTGCCATTGAACTCTTACTGGATTCATTAGAGATGTTGGAGCATAGAGGATATGACAGTGTCGGAATTGGTTGTGTTGAAGATAATAAAGGAATGGTTGGTATTCAAAAATGTGTGGGGAGAGTTCACGATTTGCGCAAAGAGTGTGAGAAACAGCCGATGCATTCGACCTGTGGAATTGGTCACACCAGATGGGCTACTCATGGAGGTGTGTACACAAAAAATGCACATCCGCACCAGTGCGGAAAAGTAACGCTTGTTCACAATGGGATTGTGGAAAACTACAGAGAATTGACAGAAGATTATGAATTACAAGGTAAACTTCGATCAGAGACGGATACAGAAGTAGTGGCAGCGTTATTGGATCGGTATTATCAAGGTGATGCGGAAGAAGCAATCAAGCGTGTAGTGCAAAAATTAAAAGGTACATTTGCTCTTGTTATGATGTTTGAAGAAGAGCCGGGTACAATTTATGCAATTCGTAATGTGAGTCCAATTGTGGCGGCAGAGTGCGAGAGAGGTATGATGCTTGCCTCTGATTTGACTGCGCTCGGAAACTTTACGAAGAAATATTTTGTTGTACCGGAATATTGTGTTTTGAAGATGACAAAAGACAAAATGGTAATTACAAACTTGGATGGAGAGGGAGTAGAGCCGCAAATGCAGGTGCTCGACTGGAAAGTGAGTGGCTTGGGCAAAGAAGGATATCCGTTTTATATGGAAAAAGAAATCATGGAACAACCGAATGTGTTTGCAGAAACAATCAAGCGCCGGATTTTTAAAGGAATGCCTGACTTTAGTGCAGATGGTCTTTCGGATGACGTGTTGATGAGTTGCAAGCGAATCTGCATTGTTGCTTGTGGAACAGCAATGCATGTGGGGCTTATTACACAGGCTTTGGTGAAGTCTATTTTGCATATGCACATTGATGTGGAGCTGGCTTCTGAATTTATGTACTCAGACCCGGTACTTGATAAAGATACGTTAGTGATAGCAGTGTCACAGTCCGGAGAAACCGTGGATACACTGGAGGCATTTAAATATGCAAAAAAATGTGGTGCCACTTGTTTATCTGTATTGAATGTCAGAGGGTCCTCTATTTCCAGGGTGAGTGATTATGTCCTTTACACAGAGGCAGGACCGGAGATTGCGGTTGCCAGCACAAAGGCATATACAACTCAATTGGCTGTTATGTATTTGATGGTGGCAAAGATGGCATTTCTCCGCGGTGCATTAAGTGAGGAAGAAACGAAGGCTTATATCCAAGAATTGCAGAATGTTCCTTCCAAAATGGAAGAGATTCTCGATAGGAAAAAAGAGATTCACGTTATTGCAAAAGAGGTGTTGGAGTCAAAGGACTTGTTTATGATTGGCCGGGGAATGGATTATTCTATATTGTTGGAAGGTTCATTGAAGCTTAAAGAGGTGTCGTATATTCACTCTGAGGCGTATGCATCGGGGGAATTGAAACATGGCCCGATTGCGCTTATCACAGAGCATACACCGGTAGTGGCGCTCGTGACCCAAGGGCGTATTATGTCCAAAGAGCTGTCTAATATTAAAGAAGTAAAAGCCCGTGGAGCCAATGTGGTATTGTTTATTAAAGAAAAATTAGCTACACAGTTGAAGGAAGATTATAATGTGGTGACATTACCGGATTTGGAAGATAAGTTTATGGTATTCCCAGCTATTGTGGCATTGCAATTATTGGCGTACTATGTGTCTTCTGATAAAGGATTTGATGTAGACAAGCCGCGAAATCTCGCAAAGGTAGTAACAGTAGAATAAAAGGGGTAGAAATTAAATGTTTGCAATACAATGTACAAAAAAAGTCAGAAAATTTAAAAATATTTTTCATAAATGTATTGACAAATACAAAAATGATGTTATAATGACAGTAAGAAAAGAGAAAAAAGGTATAAAAGCAGAAAATATTAATAAGGAGGGGAGACCACCAGAAATTTAATTTTAAAACGGAAAACAAATAATTGATAAGGAGGACGGACCACCGAAAACTTAAATTAAAATCAGGAGTATATATAGAAAAGGAGATACGAAAAATGATTGAACCTGCAATGTAGTAAGGAGTATCAGTTGAAACATGATTGATACTCCTTCTTTTATTGTCGGTTTTACAAGTTATAGATAAACATAATAAAAAAGCGGCATGTCAACATGTCGCTTTTTATATGCAGGAGATGGGACTTGAACCCACACGTAGTAACCCACACTAGAACCTGAATCTAGCTCGTCTGCCATTCCGACACTCCTGCGCACTTGCTTGATTATATTATCACTCCATCTTTAGAATGTCAATTTCTTTTTGCGGCGAGATCTGCTAAACTATATTTGAACAAAAGGAGGATACAATGGACAAAATTATAAAATTGAAGAAGATGATAGAACAGTCTGAGCGAATTGTATTTTTTGGAGGGGCAGGCGTTTCTACAGAAAGTAATATTCCGGATTTTCGCAGTGCAGATGGACTCTATCAGGAAAAATATCATTATCCGCCGGAGCAGGTGGTGAGTCATACATTTTTTGTACAAAAAACAGAACAGTTTTATGATTTCTATAAAAATAAAATGATGTTCTTGGATGCAAAACCGAATAAAGCGCATTTAAAATTGGCAGAATTAGAACAAGTAGGGAAATTGACAACTGTGATTACGCAGAATATTGATGGACTTCACCAGATGGCGGGCAGTAAAAATGTGTTGGAGCTTCATGGAAGTATTCATAGAAATTATTGTCAGCAGTGTGGTAAATTTTACGATGCAAAATATGTAAAAGAATCTTTAGGCATTCCTCGTTGTACGTGTGGAGGAATCGTTAAACCGGATGTGGTTTTATATGAGGAAGCATTGGACAACAATGTGATACAGAAAGCAGTAAAAGCCATTAGCACAGCAGATATGCTGATTATCGGGGGAACTTCATTGGTTGTATATCCGGCTGCAGGATTTATCGATTATTTTAAAGGGAAATATTTGGTGGTGCTTAATAAAAGTGCAACATCACGAGATGGGCAGGCCGATTTGTGCATTCAAGAATCGATAGGAAAAGTTTTTGGGAGTATGGAATAGAAGTATGAAAGTAAAGTTAAAGATTAAAAAGATGCTGCTTTTGGCGGCAAAAATAGGGATTGGCTCCAGTGTTGCAATTTATATTGCAGAGCTGTTGCATCTGCAGTATGCGACTTCTGCAGGAATTATTACGTTGCTGACATTGATTACAACAAAGTGGGGAACTTTGCGATTGTCTGTTCAACGTTTGGTTTCTTATGGACTTAGTGTTGTGGTATGTTGGTTGATTTTTCGACTTGTACCGAGCATGTGGATTGAATACGGAATTTTCCTATTTTTGGTAGTGCTTTTGACAGAATGGTTGGGGTGGCGAAATACGTTGTCTGTCAATGCAGTAATAGGTACTCATTTTTTGACTACACAAAATTTTTCTGTCCCCTTTTTAATGAATGAATTGCTACTCGTAGTGATTGGAATTACTATCGCTATCTTACTTAATTTGTTTCATATCAATAATGCGCATGAAAATGGAATTATACGAAGGATGCGAAAGGTTGAGAGTACAATGAAGCAGATTTTAACGGAATTGGCGGGTTATCTCAGACGTAGTGAAAAAGACAATCGAGTGTGGGATGATTTGGTACAATTAGAATCACACTTAGAAGAATATGTGGAACTTGCTTGTGAGTATCACCATAATACCTTTCAGTCTCATCAGAATTATTATATTGCATATTTTGAGATGCGTCTGAAACAGTGTGGAGCACTTCATAACCTCCATTCTGAAATGCAAAGAATGCGTGAAATGCCGAAACAGGCCAGTGTTGTGGCGGATTTTATTTCAAGTATCACAAAATATGTTACGGAAATGAATGATCCACAGAGGCAGATTGCGGATTTGGAGAAACTACTTGACGAATTGAGGAGTGAACCATTGCCACAGACACATGAAGAGTTTGAAAACCGTGCAGAGTTGTATCATATTCTTTTGGATATGGAAGAGTTTCTACTATATAAGAAACGGTTTGTGGAAGAAATTAATGAGACGCAGTTTCGCGTGTACTGGCAGAAAGAAATTCAAGGAAAATAATAGGCGGATATTACAAAGTGTAATATCCGCCCTTGTTGTTTTATTTGCAACTACTACAGCCTAGAGAACAACCGGTTGGGGTACCGGCACATCCGCCCATGGCAGTTTCACGTAATTCGAAAGGAAGGCTTCTACCAACGCGAAGCATGGCATCTGCCATTTCATCGAAAGGAATATGGTGCCTGATGCCGCTTAATACAAGCTCCGCGGAAGTGATGGCGTTTGCCACTCCGATGGCATTTCGACTTTGGCAAGGGGTTTCCACCAGTCCGGCGATAGGGTCACACACCAGTCCGAGTAGGTTGGAAAGCGCAAAACTTGCTGCATCCAAACACATTTGTGGGGTGCCGCCCATGATTTCTACAATTGCGCTGGCTGCCATTGCGCTGGCTGCACCTACTTCTGCCTGACAACCGGCTTCGGCACCGGCAACAGAAGCGTTTCGCATTAGTAGATAACCAATAGCGCTTGCGTTTAAAAGACCTTTGCATAATAAGGTGTCATCGATGTTGTGCTCCTCCGCAAGAGCGAGTAATACCCCCGGAACCACACCGGCAGAACCGGCTGTTGGTGCTGCTACAATTAGACCCATAGAAGCATTGATTTCCAGGACGCCCATACTATAGGAAATAGCCTTTGTGAGCATGGAACCACAGACGCAGTTTGCTGTTTTCCCGTGCTCTGCTACCTTCTGTGCTTCGCCACCGATTAACCCACCGATTGATTTGACCGGATTTGAAAGGGGTTTTGTGGCGGAGTGTTTCATGATTGAAAGAGCAGTACGTATCTTGGCGTCAACCTCCTCTTTACTTATAGAACCGAGTGCTATTTCTCGGAGTACCATAACATCAGAAATAGGAAGATTTTTTTCTGAACACTTTTGAATTAATTCTTTTCCATTATAAAAATCCAAGTCTTTCACCTCCTATAGCTGAATGAGCATTAGATTATCCACATTTGGATTTGTGCGAATTTTATTTAGAACTTCCGTAGGAATGGATTCATCGGACTCCACTACGGTGTAGGCATTTGCGCCTTTGTTTTCCCGGAATAATCTCATAAAGGCAATGTTCACTTCGTATTCGCTGAGTGCCTGTGTGATGTGAGCGACGACACCAGGCTTGTCCTGCTGATGAACAATCAAGGTACTGTATTCCCCGGTGAATTCGACATCTATATTATTGATACGAACAATTTTCATCTTTCCACCACCAATGGATTCTCCGCGGATAGACAGAGTTTCCCCGGTTACTCCTACAATATCGATATCAGCGGTGTTGGGATGGTTTGTCACTGTCGTTTCGTCAATGATAAATTGATATTCCACATTCATATTTTCAGCGTGGGAAAA
The DNA here is from genome assembly GCA_945992055.1 of uncultured Clostridia bacterium. Classification (GTDB taxonomy): domain Bacteria; phylum Bacillota; class Clostridia; order Lachnospirales; family Lachnospiraceae; genus Faecalimonas. The sequence goes on from CAMFVG010000093.1 coordinate 10,531, forward strand.
GGCATCGCGAATACGTTCATCGTCGGTTGAGAAACCAAGAATTCCGCCTAAAAGTGCACGGTCGGTTCCGTGGCCACGATATGTTTTTGCAAAGGAACCATAAAGAGTGAAGGTCACTTTTTGAATGACTTCCGGAAACATTTTGCGAGCCATGAGTGCAATGGAAACTGCACCCGCTGTATGGGAACTGGATGGACCAATCATGTTAGGACCAATCACATCAAAAATACTTAAAAAATTCATAATATCCTCCTTTGTGATATTTGCCTAAAGTTAGTATAACAAGATTGTGGCACAAAAAAAAGGCATGTGATATAATTTCTTACAGAGAAAAAACATATTTGGAGATGGGATATGAGAATACAGGGATTACAGAAATTGACGCTTTTGGATTTTCCGGAGAGAACAGCATGTACAGTGTTTACTGCCGGCTGCAATTTTCGTTGTCCATTTTGCCACAATGCATCGTTGGTGATAAACATTCCCCAAGAGACGGCGATGGATGAAGATGCTTTTTTTTCTTTTTTAAATAAAAGAAAAGGAATCTTAGATGGAGTCTGTGTTAGCGGTGGGGAACCGCTGTTGCAACCGGATATTGAAACGTTTATCCGAAAAATAAAAGAGCTTGGATATGCGGTGAAATTAGATACGAATGGAAGTTTTCCGGATAAATTAAAGGCATTGGTGAAAGAGGGACTGATAGACTATGTGGCTATGGATATTAAAAATGCACCGGATGCATATGCCATTACTTGTGGTCTGGAAAAGATAGACATAGATGCGATTCGAGAGAGTGTAGCGTATCTCAAGGAAGGGCATGTACCATATGAGTTTCGAACTACGGTTGTGAAAAACTATCATTTTAAAGAAAACTTTGAGAGTATTGGGAAATGGCTTGAAGGGACGGATAAATACTATTTGCAGAATTTTGTGGACTCCGGTGATTTGATTGGGAAGAGAACAAAGGGATGCAGTCGGGAAGAGATGGAAGCGTTTCTTGAAGTGGCACAACAGTATGTACCGAATGCGAAACTTCGTGGGATGTAAGTAAATAAAGGATATTGAGGCGTGACGTGGGTTGCGCCTTGTTTTTTTAAAAGAAAACACAAGATATTGTTGTTTTCCTTATTGACAAACACTAATCATAGTGTTACTATGTACAGGCGAAGGTTAATGTACGGAGGAAAATGAGATGTACCAAGTAAAGAAAAGAGATGGGAAAGTAGCAGATTTTAATCTGCAAAAGATAGCAACCGCTATCACAAAGGCATTTGAAGCGAAAGAGATGGAAACTCATTCGGACATTATTGATATGCTTGCACTCAAAGTAACAGCAGATTTCGCTTCTAAAATCAGAGAAGGATTTATTCGTGTGGAAGATATTCAGGACAGCGTGGAGTCTGTGCTGATTCAAGCCGGATACGGAGAAGTAGCAAAAGGCTATATCTTGTATCGTAAACAAAGAGAAAAAATCCGTAACATGAAATCTACAGTTCTTGATTACAAAGAGATTGTGGATAACTATGTAAATGTGAATGACTGGCGTGTAAAAGAAAATTCTACAGTAACATATTCTGTAGGGGGACTCATTTTGAGCAACTCGGGAGCAATTACAGCGAATTACTGGTTGTCAGAAATCTATGATGAAGAAATCAGTAATGCACATAGAAATGCAGATATTCATATTCATGATTTGTCTATGCTCACCGGTTATTGCGCAGGATGGTCTTTGAAACAATTGATCCAAGAGGGATTGGGAGGCGTTGTAGGAAAGATTACATCAGCACCTGCAAAACATTTGTCTACACTTTGCAACCAAATGGTTAACTTTTTGGGTATTATGCAAAATGAATGGGCAGGCGCACAAGCATTTTCTTCATTTGATACCTATCTTGCTCCGTTTGTAAAAGTAGATAACTTAAGCTATGAACAAGTGAAAAAATGTATTGAATCATTTGTATATGGTGTAAATACACCAAGCCGTTGGGGAACACAGTCTCCGTTTACAAACATTACATTAGACTGGACAGTTCCAAATGACCTTGCAGAACTTCCTGCAATTGTTGGCGGAAAAGAAATGGATTTCAAATACAAAGATTGTAAGAAAGAAATGGATATGGTTAACAAAGCATTCCTTGAAATCATGATTGAAGGTGATGCAAACGGACGTGGATTCCAATATCCGATTCCGACCTATTCTATTACAAGGGATTTTGACTGGTCAGATACGGAAAATAACCGTCTGTTGTTTGAAATGACAGCAAAATATGGAACACCATATTTCTCAAACTATATCAATAGTGATATGGAACCGAGTGATGTTAGAAGTATGTGCTGCCGTTTGAGATTGGATTTGCGTGAACTCCGTAAGAAATCAGGTGGATTCTTCGGTAGTGGTGAAAGCACAGGTTCTGTAGGTGTTGTTACTATTAACATGCCAAGAATTGCATACCTTTCAAATGATGAGGCAGAATTCTACAGAAGATTAGACCGTTTGATGGATATTTCTGCACGTTCACTTAGCATTAAGAGAACAATTATTACAAAACTTTTGGATGAGGGGCTGTATCCATATACAAAGAAATATCTTGGAACCTTTAACAATCACTTCTCAACCATTGGTTTGGTTGGTATGAATGAAGCGGGTCTTAATGCAAAATGGTTGCAGGCAGATATGACTCATGAAAAGACACAGGAGTTCTCAAAACAAGTGCTCAATCATATGAGAGAGAGACTTTCAGACTATCAAGAAATGTATGGAGATCTTTACAACTTGGAAGCTACTCCGGCGGAGTCTACAACATATCGTCTTGCAAAACACGATGTGGCAAGATATCCGGATATCATTACAGCCGGTGAAATGGATGGAGCACCATATTATACAAATAGCTCACACCTTCCGGTTGGATACACAGCAGATATTTTTGAGGCTCTTGATATTCAAGATGAATTGCAAACATTATATACCTCCGGAACTGTATTCCATGCATTCCTGGGCGAAAAACTTCCGGATTGGAAAGCGGCAGCAGATTTGGTTCGCAAAATTGCAAACAACTATAAATTGCCGTATTACACTATGTCTCCTACATATTCCATCTGTAAAGACCATGGATATTTAACAGGAGAACAGTACACATGTCCGCACTGTGGAGCTGCAACAGAAGTTTATAGCCGTATCACAGGGTACTATCGTCCGGTGCAAAACTGGAATGATGGTAAAGCACAGGAGTACAAAGAGCGTAAGGTTTACGACATAGAAAATTCGAAATTAACAGAAAAAGCAGAAGTAGAAGAAAAAACTTCATGCGCATGTGCTGCAGAGTCTACAGGTGACAAGGTGATGCTTTTTACAACAAAGACTTGCCCGAACTGTAGAATTGTAAGTGCTATGTTAGAAGATGCAGATATTGCTTTTGAAAAAATTGACGCAGACGAAGCACCGGAGTTAGTTGCACAATTTGGTATCCGTCAAGCACCAACACTTGTGGTTGTGAAGGATGGAGAAGCAAAAGTATATGCAAACGCATCTAATATTATTGGATTTATTGGAGAGAACTAAAAAACTCATTGACATTGTCAAATAATTCCATTACACTAAAATTACAATTTGAAAGGAGACAATACGATGAAATATACAACTTGCAATGATGTCACTAGAAAAACAAAAAGTCGAAGAATTGTCTCCGGGGATATTGTAGTTTAATATATAGTTTATTTAGGTGGTCGAACCTATTTATCTATGAGAAGAACGAAGCTATAACTATCGAACGGTAGTTATAGCTTTTTTATTTTATAGAAACTTCGTTTCCTATAAAGTAAAAACACGCTCCGCGAGGATGCGCAGGAGCACGTACAGACAAGATGTTGTTTCGCAACCGTGCCCCGCGCAAGAGTTTGCAAGCAAACTCTTTTTGATTTGAGAAAGGGAGGAAAATATGAAATTACCTAAGACATTTACAGAAGTTATATCGCAGCATGGTATTTCAAAGGATGATATTATATTTGCTGCGTCAGCAGACTTTGATATGGAATATCGATTTTCCATTTCGATTGTTGCCCTAACGAAGGACAAGCTTTTGGTTGCCGCGTATCCATTGTATGAAAATGCAGAATTTCGTTTTGGTGGATATGGAAGTCAAGAGATATTTGATGATTTCTTGCTTTTGGAGAAACCGGCTCTTTGTATATATGAAATGGACCGTGTTTCCAAAATGGAAGTCATTCGACAAATTAGTACGGGCATATTATTG
>CAMFVG010000094.1 GCA_945992055.1 uncultured Clostridia bacterium
ATCTACATTCATTTCCTCAAAATATAAGTAAGTATAGATTTCTGCTGCAGATAAAGAACCGCCCGGATGACCAGCTTTTGCACTATGTACAGAAGTGATAATTCCTTTGCGGACTTCATTTGCAATTTTCTTGAGTTCAAGTGTGTTCATGATTGCCTCCTGTTTTTTAAATTTCTATTCTACCTTCGAGTGCTCGAAGGAGTGTTACCTCATCAATGTATTCCAAATCTCCACCAACCGGAACGCCGCTGGCAATTCTGCTCACCTTAATGCCCGTCGGCTTAATCAACTTGCTGATATAAATGGCTGTCGTCTCCCCTTCCAAACTGGAATTCGTCGCGATAATCACTTCCTCAACATCCCCTCGAAGACGTTCCATTAATTCCTTCAATTTTATGTCTCCCGGGCCAATTCCCAGCATTGGAGAAATAGCACCGTGGAGCACATGATAAACCCCATGATATTTCCCTGTCTTTTCATACGCCGCCAAATCTCTGGCTGTTTCTACCACCATAATGGTTTTTGCATCTCTTTTTGAATTGGTACAGATTGGACACAATTCTTGGTCCGTCAAGGTAAAGCATTGCTTACAATAACGTACGTTTTTCCGTGCTTCCGTCATTGTATCTGCTAGACGTTCCACCTGTTCTGTCGGCATATTAATAATATGAAAAGCTAACCTTTGTGCCGTTTTCGCCCCGATTCCCGGAAGATGCGATAATTCTTCAATCAACTTGCTTATCTGACTACTGTAATAATCCATTTTTTCAACTCCTAAAATGGCATACCAGGCATACTTCCGAGGCCACCCGTCAATTTCGACATTGCCGACGCAGAAGCTTCGTCAATCTTACGAAGAGCTTCATTTGTTGCAGCAACAATCAAATCTTCTAACATTTCAATATCATCCGGATCTACTACTTCTTCCGCCAATTTTACTTTCAAAATCTCCCTGGAGCCTGAAACAGTAATTTCTACTGCACCACCACCTGCCGTTGCAGTAAATTCTTTCGATTCCATTTCTTTTGCCTGCTCTTCCATTTGCCTTTGCATCTTTTGAGCCTGTTTCATTAAATTTGCCATATTCCCAGGCATCGCTCCTCCTGGAAATCCTCCGCGTTTTGCCATGTCTATATCCTCCTAGTCTTCAATAGTTAGGTCCATAAGAACCAACTTTTCTATATCTACAAAGTTATCTTCGAATCTGCGTCCTTCTTCCATGTGGCGCACTTCAATCTCGATTGTCCTGCCGATTTTTTCTTCAATCAGTTGTTTCAACTCTTCCTTATGCGAATCGCTTCCCATAAAACTTGCAGCCACTTCATCTTTGAAAACCAAAAGCAGTTGATCCTGGTTTCCTACACTAAGTCGTGCCTGTTTCGCATATCCTTTCAACATCCCGGATGCTTGATTCGCAATCATACGGAAATTTTTCGCAACCTCTTGCACCTCTTCTGGGAGCGCCTTCGGAAGTTCTACCTTCGGTTCACTTACTTGCTCTTTTTCAGAACGATTGGCATAAACCACTTCCGGACTCGCTACCGGCACACCTTTTTCCACAAGTTCTTCCACCGCGCGGATGCGGTCTAACAAGCTATCCTGCTCCACTTCCATCGCCGGTTTGCAAAGTTTGATTAATGCCACTTCTAAAAGGACTCTCTTTTGTGTAGCATATTTTAACTGATTGGACAAATCCGAGAAAATGCGAATGTAACGGATCAATGCATCATAGGAAATCAACTCTGCTTCTTCCTTAATTGGAGTAAATTTTCCGTGGATACATCTAAAATATCCTCCAACCCATCTGAAGTTTTCACTAGAAGCAAGTTTCTCAAATATCCAGTGAAATCCGTTACCAGCTGACTCAATTCTCGGCCTTGCATAATCAACTCATCCAACGCTCCAATCACCTTGGACACATCTCTATTTAAAATCTCTCGAAGCAAACGACTAAACACTTCTGTATCAACGGCACCTAATACTTCAAGCACGTGATCATACGTGAGTTTTTCTCCCAAGTAGAACGCAATACACTGGTCCAAAAGACTTAACGCATCACGCATGGAACCATCGGCTGCTTTTGCAATGTATCGGATAGCACGCTCTTCCACCTCTACACCTTCCCGTTGCATTAAATCCATCAATCGTTCTGCAATGGTGTCAATGGTAATACGCTTAAAATCATATCGCTGACATCTGGACATAATGGTAATCGGAATCTTATGCACTTCTGTCGTAGCCAAAATAAAGATTACATATTCCGGCGGTTCTTCCAAGGTTTTCAAAAGGGCATTAAATGCTCCTATGGAAAGCATATGAACCTCATCAATAATGTAAACCTTATATTTGCCTTCTGTCGGTCGATAAGCAACTTCTTCCCGAATTTCACGAATGTTATCCACACCATTATTTGAAGCAGCATCAATCTCGATCACGTTCATAGAAGTTCCCGCACTGATTGCTTTACACATTGCACATTCACCGCAAGGGCTTCCGTTTACCGGGCTTTGACAATTTACCGCTTTTGCAAAAATCTTTGCAACGGATGTCTTCCCCGTTCCTCGGGTTCCGCAAAAAAGATATGCATGCCCGATACGATTCGCCTTTATTTGATTTTGTAATGTTTGACTAATATGGTCCTGGCCTTTTACATCTTCAAACTCGGCCGGACGAAATTTTCGATATAGGGCTGTGTACGACATATCTTTCCTCTCTCTTCCATTTATTCCTACCCTACTTTATAGTATAACTCATTTTGTGGGTGCTAACAACAGAAAAATGAGTTATACTGTAGAAGAAAGATTCTAACAAAGGAGATTTGTATGCAAAAAAGTTCACTCATCAACATGCTTGAAAACTTGAAAGCACAGGGGCATATGGTACCTGATATGAACCTTTTAAAAACACCGGAACAGATTGAATCCATTCGGAAAAGTGCCATCCTAAACACTGCCGTATTAGATTATATTTCCAAACATATTTGTGCAGGAATGAGCACACAAGATATCGATAAATTGGTATATGATTATACAACCACACACGGAGGAATTCCTGCACCTCTCGGTTATCAAGGTTTTCCAAAGAGTGTATGCACTTCTATAAATAATGTAATATGTCACGGAATCCCGGATGAAAAAACCTTTTTACAAGAGGGAGACATTATCAACGTGGATGTCTCGACTATACTAAATGGTTACTATTCTGACGCTTCCCGCATGTTCGCTATCGGTAAGGTTTCAGATCGTGCAGAAAAACTCTTGAAAGTTACGAAAGAATGTGTAGCGCTCGGTCTTGCCGCCGCAAAACCTTGGGGACATCTTGGAGATATCGCAGATGCAATCAACAGCCATGCCCGTGCGAATGGGTACTCTGTTGTGGAGGATATCGGAGGTCACGGAATCGGTTTGGAGTTTCACGAAGAACCTTTCGTAAGCTATGTTGCTCCAAAAGGCACAGAAATGGTTTTGGTTCCCGGGATGATGTTTACTATCGAACCTATGATTAACGAAGGAAGTCCCGAATTCATCATTGACGAAGAGAATGGTTGGACTGTTTATACCATAGATGACGGACTATCTGCCCAAATCGAATATATGGTTTTAGTAACCGAAACTGGAATTGAAGTATTGACCAAATAGGAAGAGGACACCTACAAGTGTCCTCTTAATTCATTCTTGATTTCTTCCGTTGTAAATGCCGTCTCTATAGCATTTAACGTACACTGTCTTATCACTTCTTCCCCAAAATAGCTTTGCTCCTTTTGAAGCGTCGTGCCACTGACCGTACGATTGTCCGTATGTATTGACACCAGAAGGCCTTCGTCTAAAAACTGCTGCAATGGATACTGTTTCAAATCTTTTACTGCTTTTGTCTGTAGGTTACTGGTAGGGCACATCTCAATCCCTATCTGTTTTTCTTGGCACATCTTTCTTAATTCCGCACTTTTTTCTAGTGCAATTCCATGCCCCAAACGTTTTGCCCCAAGTTCAAGTGCTTCTCGGACGTTTTCCACACTTCCGCATTCCCCAGAGTGAATGGTGAACGGAATTCCCCATTCCTTCGCTTTCGCAAACAGTTCTCGGAATTGTCTCGTTGGAAAAGCCGATTCATCTCCCGCCAAATCAAGTGCACATACGCCTTTGCCAACAAACTTTCTTGCATGATAGAGCATTGCCATATTCTGCTCCAGAGAATGGTGTCGCATAGCACATACAATCGCCTGGGCAAATACACCAAACTCCTTTTCCCCTTTCTTTAGTCCCTCTACTACACACGCAATTACTTCCTCACAGGTCAATCCTCGGTTTGTAGAAAGCATCGGTGCAAAACGGACTTCGATATACTTTACTCCTTCCGCCGACACATCTCGAACCAATTCGTACGCTGCGCGAACCAATCCTTCTTTTGTCTGTAAGCAAAGTAATGGCAAATCAAATCTTTCCAAATATTCTGTCAAACTTCCACATTCCGCAGGTGCTTCCAGCCGTTTTTGTAGTTCTTCTCTCTCATATTGCATACCTTGCGCCCTTAACATTTCATCTACGAACGCAAGATTCAAAGATCCATCCAAATGGCAGTGCAATTCTATTTTCATCTCATAAACCCTCACAAAAAAAGATGTCATAATAAGTATATACTCATTATAACATCCTTTTTCCGTTTTTACACTAATCCTGCTAATATTGGCAATCCCATAGAAATAAACGGCACATAGGTTACCAGTAAAAGTCCTCCTAATATAGCTACGTAATAAAGTAGCATATACGGCATCACATTGGCTAACGTTGTTCTTCCTATCTTAATCGATACAAATAGCGTATTTCCTACCGGTGGCGTAATATTTCCGATACACAGATTGTAAACCAAAATCAGGCCAAACTGTATTGGACTCATACCGAAGGTTTGTACAATCGGCAAAAAGAGTGGCGTAAATATCAAGATGGCCGGTGTAACGTCCATGAACGTTCCTGCAACTAATAATATGACATTCATGATTAGAAGGATGATGATCGGATTCTCTGTAATACCAAGCAGAACTCCGGCTATCGCTTGTGGAATCTGGGTAAATGCCATCACCCAACCAAGAATATTGGACACCCCTATCAAGAATACAATCATACCACTCATCTTGGCACTATCCACCACAATTCGCCAAAAGGATTTAACGGTAATGTTTCGATAACAGATACCTAGGACAAGTGCATATACAACCGCGATGGCGGAACCTTCCGTTGCCGTGAAAATTCCGGCTACAATTCCACCGATGACAACGATAATCAAAGAAAGTGCCGGAAATGCCTGTAGCGTTGCCACTGCGAGCGTCTTCCACTCAAACTTCCCAGCAATTCCTCGATAGCCCTTTTTTGCGGCAATCAGAACCGCAACTACAATGCAGCAAATAGCCCAGATAATACCCGGAATATAACCCGCCAAAAAGAGTGCTGCCACAGATGTCCCACCTGACACAAGAGAATAAGTAATCAGGGCATTGGACGGTGGTATCAATAAGCCTGCCGGAGCAGAAGCCGCATTTGTTGCCGCGCACAATGCCTTATCATACCCTTGCTCTTCCTCCCCATCACGCACCATACTTCCAACCGCTGCCGCCGCTGCCGATGCAGAACCTGAAATGGCTCCAAACAAAGCATTAGCCCCAACATTTGTTA
>CAMFVG010000095.1 GCA_945992055.1 uncultured Clostridia bacterium
ATATTAAAGTGCCTGATACTGTTTCGGGGAGCAAAATTAAGTTTACGTGTGGGCACAGTCAAGATAATGATAATTATCCATATTGTTCTGGATATGATTGGGAGGATTTTTATAAAGAAGGAGAGGGAGGAACGGTACCTGATACATTCTATTTTGAAGGACCCTCTCGCTCTGCAATCCATGATATGACAAAGGAAAACTATTTGCCATTTAAGTATTTGAATGAACAGTTATATGAATTAGTAAAGAAAGCACATGATGCCGAGAAAGATAAAGACAATCCAAAAGGAGAATCTGCTAGGGTTTATTACAAAGTTCGTATTGATGAGGATAATATAGGAACAATAGAAGAATTTGGTATTCTAAATTACGTAAATAGTACCGAAGAGAGTCATCCTGACATTATAAATATTCCTGAAAACATTGGAACATTTGGAATAACCGTGATTGATAGAGGAAGCTTTACTAATAATTGTGATTTGGTTAAGGTAACAATTCCAGCATCTGTAACCACTATTGGTGAAGGAGCCTTTAAGGGATGCCATAAACTCAGAACTGTTATTTTTACTGATGCAACTAAAATTGAATCTATTGGAGACGATGCGTTTAGGACTCAGGAGATAACTTCAAATAAATGTCCTGACTGTTCAAATTTATATTCTTCAACTAATACTGGTGTTGAGAAGCCTTACTTATATTTCGTGGGTGCAATGTTGAATCAGGCGACAAATGAAGATACAGAAACCTTTAAATATGCAATGAACAAAAATAAAGTAGGTGCTATCAATAAAATAAGCAGAGATGATACAAATCCTATTTGGATTACTTGCCATAGTGGTTGGCCTACCAATCTGGAAGTTGAATATTATTATGATGAAGAAGAGAATACGGGAGAAGCGCAACTTGTGGGATATCCAAGATATAGCGAATTAGAAAATGATGCTCAAGCCTGGGCAGAGAAACTTCCGTATGTAACAAATGAACCTAATAATACTGCAGAATACTATGCATATATGATAGGAAGGGCACTACACTATAATCAAATCAAAGATGATAAAGAAGCATTAAATAATTTTAATCCCAAGATTTCAACAAGTGAATTAGCTTTTTTGGCGGCCACATTAAATCCTGTCATACCTGCCAGTGTTGACAGTATTAAACCAGAATTATTTTCAAAAACGATTCCGGGAACTGGGGAAGAGGGAGATACGGTTGAGGCTGATACCTGCATTGAATCCATATTAATTAACGGAGTCACAGAAATTGAACCTTATACATTTAAGAATTGCACAGGATTAAAAAGAGCGGAAATTATTGGAAGTAGTTTAATTGATGATTATGCTTTTGAAGGCTGCACTTCGCTAGAAAATGTAACACTTGGTACTAACCTAATAGATACCGGGAAACGTCCATTTAAAGGATGCAGCAATATAAGTAGTATTAGCTGCCTTGATGGATCTTGTTTCGAATACAATAGTGGAATTCTGTATCGCCGGGTAGGGAATGGTTTAGAGATTGTAGAATGCTTGGAAAATAGAGGGAAAACTGGTGGGACAGGATTATATACGGTAGGACCGGATGAACTGGCTGGTGTAAAATCTATTAAGCCAGAGGCATTTGAAGACTGTAATCAGATTGCTCAAGTAGATTTGTCAAAAACTGAAGTGGGTACAATTCCTGATAGTTGCTTTAAGAACATGGCATTGAATAGTATTGTTCTTCCAAACACACTCTCTAAAATAGATAAAGATGCTTTCGCAGGTGGTGAATCAAGACGTTTCGTAGTGTACTATAAGAATAGCAATCCTATTACTATGATAGAGGATGCATTTGAGCCTAAGGATGGTAACCGGAATAGCAAGGGAGATAGAGAAGTTATTTTCCAATGCGCAATACCTTCCAATGCAGCTACCTATGCAGAAGATTATAAATATATTACGGTAAGTGATGCTGAAGTATATCAAGAGTATGTTGTGAAATTCTATAACACGCCGAATTATCCAGCTTCAACAGATTTGGAATTGCTTTCGACTCAGACAATTAGAGCTGGTGCAAATGCGGAGGCTCCAAGTACAGAAGGACTTACATGTAAGGATTCTACTCTTGTATTTATAGGTTGGGATAAACCTTTTACAAATGTACAAAGTAATTTGGACGTATTGGCTATGTATGGTACTCCTCAGTATACGGTGACATTTATTGATAGTTATACAGGGGATAAGTTAAAAACTGAAACGGTTGCAAGTGGAGGAAGTGCAACACCTCCCGAAGCTCCAGATCATACAGATGAAGGTCAACTCTTTATGGGGTGGAGTGCACCATACCATAATATAAAACAGGATACAGATATTTTTGCAAAATATGTAGACTCATCTGGGGATATAAATAGACATTTGGTATCGTTTTATTTAGATTCCAATGACACTGAGGCATGGTGGACTACATATGCTAAAGAGGGAGAAGAAATAAAAGCACCCATTCCAGATGAAAAAGAGGGATACACATTTGATAGATGGGTATGGGTACCTGCTGCATCAGAATTTGGAGTAAAGCAGGATACATCTGTTTATGCGCAATGGAAAACAGGAAGTAGTAGCAATAACTCAGGCAATTCATCAGGAGGAAATGGAGGAAATAGTGGCAACGGAGGTGGCTCCGGCTCTAATAGTTCCAATAACTCAAATGGCTCCAGTAGTTCGAAAGCAAGTCCGTCACCTTCACCTACTTCAAGTTCGTCGGACAGTGTGAAGAAATACACAGTTTCGGTTTCCGGAGGAAGCGGCAGCGGAAGCTATGCCGCCGGTGCAATTGTTGCAATCAATGCATATGAAAGGGGAACAGGGCAGAGGTTTGATAGGTGGACAACCTCTTCAGCCGGAGTGGGATTCGCAAATGCGGAGGCTGTTTCGACAACCTTCACTATGCCGGCTGCTAATGTAGCAATTACAGCTACTTATAAGACGGATAACGGAAGCAACTCCGGCTCTGGTGGTTCT
>CAMFVG010000096.1 GCA_945992055.1 uncultured Clostridia bacterium
CGATTTGAAAGTAAATTCTATCAAACCGGAGGCGGCGGAAACGGAAAATACAGAAGGTACAGACACCACAGATGTAACAGAAACAACAGATGCCGCAGTACCGGAAGATACAGTAGAGACAACAGAATAGAAAAATAAAAGGGTGTGATTGATTCAAATCACACCCTTCATTTTTAGTTATGCCATTAAAGACCCTACAATTTCGTTTACTAATTTACCGTCGGCTTTTCCCTTTACCTTAGGCATTAATTCTTTCATAATACGTCCCTTGTCTTTTGCTTCCGGGGTATCAATCCCCAAATCTTTAAGGACATCGGCAATGATAGATTTTATTTCGTTTGCATCCATCATTTTTGGAGCGAATGTTTCTAATACGGCAATTCGTTTCTTGGTTTCTGCAATCAAATCCGTGCGGTCAGCAGGGGTCATTTCTAACGTTTCTTTTGTTTGCTTGATTTCTTTTAGGATAACTTGCACTTCTTCTTCCTCTGTCAAGGCATCTCTTTTGTCAATAGCTTTGTTTTTTAAAGCTGCTAATAAAAGAGAAAGAGCGTCCTTTGTTTCTTTGTCTTTTGCTTTCATGGCATCAACCATGGCTTTTCTGATTTCATCTGTTTTACTCATAATAATACCTCCTTATATTATCTGTTAATTCCTGATTGAATTTCATCTGCCCACTGCTGTAGGCTATAGGTTTGTCCGTCAAACAATTTTAGAATCGCTCCTGTAGGAGTTTCTTCACTTGCGAAAGCATTTGCTTCGTCTGTATCCACATGCATGGAAAGACGGAAAGACGGGCTGACACGAACGACTACATCTGCAAAAATGAGTCCTCGCTCGTAGCTTTCTGTAATAACAAAAACCTCGTCATTGTCTCTTACACGTGCTCTGCTTGCTTCCAAAGGAGTCATATGAATATGGCGTTTAGCAACAATTACACCTTTTTCCAGTTCAATGCTTCCATTTGGCCCAATCAATGTACAACCAGGTGTACCATCTGTATCTCCGGATTGACGTATGACACCGGGAATTCCGATTTTGCGAGTGTCTGTCATGGATAATTCAATTTGTGTTTCTTTACGGTATGGGCCAAGGATGGCAACGCTCTCAAATTTGCCTTTTGGACCTACAACGGTAATACGTTCTTTGCAAAGATATTGTCCAGGTTGGCTTAACTCATGTACATTAGTCAACTTGGCATCATCACCAAACAGTTTTTTAAAATCAGCTTCGCAGACATGAATATGTCTGGCAGAAGTCTCGATTGGTATCTTTAGACTCATAAATTTCTACTCCTAATATCAATAATGCGTTTATTTTAGCATAAGAAAGGTATAAATACAACAAACAAACATGCAAATTGAAAAAATGTGGTATACTATCAAACAGGAGTAGACAAACGGAGGGCATGACATGAAAAAAGGCGTAGATTTGATTCATGGGAAACCAACGCGGGCAATGTTTCTTTTTGCGTTGCCAATGATAGTAGGAAATCTGTTTCAACAATTTTATAATATGGCAGATGCAATGATTGTTGGCAATTTTGTGGGAGAAGATGCGTTAGCAGCGGTGGGGGCTTCTTATGCTTTTACAACCGTGTTTATTATGGTGGCTATAGGGGGAGGACTCGGAACTACGGTGTTGGTTAGCCAGTATTATGGTGCGAAGAAGTACGCAGAAATGCGGACTGCCATTCGTACCTTTTTGGTTGCATTTTTGGTGTTCAGTGTTTTACTTGCATGCATAGGATTTGCGGTAAATCCGTGGATATTAAAGGCATTAAAAACACCGGATAATATATATGAGGATGCAGTTTTGTATTTGCAAATTTATTTTATCGGTTTGCCGTTTATGTTTATGTACAATGTATTGGCGGCAAATTTTAATGCACTAGGGAAATCAAAAATCCCACTATATTTGCTTGTCTTTTCATCCGTGTTAAATATTGTGCTGGACCTTTGGCTGGTCGTTTCGTTTGAACTAGGCGTAGCAGGAGTTGCCATTGCGACTGTGATTGCGCAGGGTGTCTCTTGCTTGATTTCATTGGCAATTTTGATTCGCCATCTCACAACTTTTGAGACAGACAAAGACAATATACATTTATTTAACCGATGGATGTTTGTGAAAGGAGTTCGCATTGCGATTCCATCAATCGTACAACAATCCATTGTCAGTGTCGGTCTTTTGTTAACCCAATCAGCTGTAAACCAATTTGGTTCCGCTGCATTAGCCGGTTATTCTGCAGGAGGACGCTTGGAGTCCATTTCTGTTGTTCCAATGATTGCGATTGGAAATGCAATGTCTACATTTACTGCCCAAAACATTGGTGCAGGGAAAAAAGAACGCATCCCAGAAGGCTATCGGGCTGCGCTTTGTATGGTACTTGGATTTGGTGTTTTAATATGGTTGTTGACACAGATTTTTGGAACAACTCTTATCGCCGCGTTTGTAGATTCCAAAGAGTCTGCTTTAGCTTATGAGACGGGAATCACATATATACGATTTATCAGCTGCTTCTATATCGTTTTAGGATTAAAGACTACAACAGACGGTATTTTACGTGGTTCTGGAGATGCCAATGTATATATGATTGCAAATCTTGTAAATTTGACAATACGGGTATCTGTGGCCCAATTAGGTACTCCGTTTTGGGGAATCGAAACCGTATGGTACATTGTTCCTATAGGGTGGCTTGTAAATTTTGCAATTTCTTATATATGGTATCGCACCGGAAGGTGGAAAAAGCAAAATCTAGTTTAATGCAAAAGCAAGTTGGCTATTTACCTTGTCTGCATTGGAGGTATCGTATCATGAATGCGCTCCTTCTTTGCGTTTAAAGACGTTTTAGTGTTGACTTAGAGACTTATTGAGTATTAGAATATAAGTGTCAGTGTATTGAAAAATACAGGAGGAATGGCAATGAAAACAATTTTATTTCAAGGAGATTCGATTACGGACTGCGGACGTAGCAAACAGGGTGGAATTCGCATGGGTGAAGGATATGCGATGCTTGTAAAAACGCACTTGGCGTTTGAAAACCCAAACGAGTATGAGTTTTATAACAGAGGTATAAGCGGTAATCGTATTGTGGATGTATATGCTAGAATTAAGTCTGATATTATTAACTTGAAACCAGATTATATGAGTTTACTGATTGGTGTTAATGATGTTTGGCATGAGATTGAAGAACAGAATGGTGTGGATGCAGATAAATTTGAAACCATATATTGTATGTTGATTGAGGAAATCAAGGCGGCATTACCGAATGTCAAACTGATGATACTTGAACCATTTTGTTTAAGAGGACCGGCTACTGATAATACGGAGGAAAAACCGGACAAGTGGAATATATTCAGTAGTGAGGTGAAAAAACGGGCAGAAAAGGCAAAAGCTGTTGCTGAAAAATATGGTTTGGTATATGTGGAATTGCAAAAGCATTTTGATCAATTAGCTGAAACTGCAGAGAATACATATTGGTTAGTGGATGGTGTTCATCCAACCTACATGGGCCATGAGATGATTAAAAGAGAGTGGTTAAAAGCATTTGAGCAATTGTAAGAAGTCGAATAAAGGAAATTGGTGACACTTTGCTCCCGATGCATTTTCCAGTGTTGCTTTGTGGTTTTCTTTGCGGAGCAGGGTATGCGTTTTCGGGAATTGTGCTTCAACTGATTCTGATTCCGACAATTATGAGGATTATTCAAAAGTGGAGATAATGAGATGAAAAAGATATCGTTCCCTTACGGGAAAACTTATTTAGAGCATATGTTTGATGAAAAGGAACTCGCAGGTGTTTTGACCTCCTCAATTGAAGAGTATGTTCCGGAAATGGATGGGAGAGAGCTTGTACGAAGAGCACTTGAATTTCCGGAAAAGAGCGAAAAGCTTTCCGAACTTGCAAAAGGGAAAGAAAAGGTAGTGATTATTGCAAGTGACCATACTAGACCAGTGCCGAGTAAGATTATCATGCCGGAAATGCTCAGTGAAATCCGAAAAGGTAATCCGAACGCAGACATTACGATTCTGATTGCAACGGGATGTCATAGAGGGACTACGAAAAAGGAATTAATCGATAAATTTGGCGAAGAAATCGTTGAAAGAGAAAACATATATATTCATGACTGTGACGAGAGAGAAAAACTGGTGAACATCGGTGTATTACCATCAGGTGGACAGTGTGAGATTAATAAACTTGCGATTGAAGCAGATTTGCTTGTTGCAGAAGGTTTTATTGAACCACATTTCTTTGCGGGATTTTCAGGTGGAAGAAAAAGTGTACTTCCAGGTGTAGCAGGACGAACAACAGTGCTTGCGAACCACTGTTCGGAATTTATCGATCATAAAAATGCCAGAACGGGTATTTTGGAAAATAACCCTATTAACGAAGATATGGTATGGGCTGCAAAGAAAGCAAAACTGGCATTTATCGTCAATGTGGTTTTGAACTCGGAAAAAGAACCGATTTTTGCTGTTGCAGGAGATTTGGTGGCAGCACATAAAAAGGGAACTGATTTTCTTTCTTCCCTCTGTGGGGTTAAAG
>CAMFVG010000097.1 GCA_945992055.1 uncultured Clostridia bacterium
CGAATTCAAAGGATTGCTCGTATATATAATTTAACAAATAATGAAGCGAAAAATATTATTGTAAAAGAGGACAAAAAACGCGCCAGTTATTACAATTATTATACGAATAAAGTGTGGGGGGATGCCAAAAGCTATGATCTCTGTATCGACAGTGGAAAACTTGGCATTGGTGGCACTGCAAAAGCAATTATGGATTATGTAAAATTAAAAGAAAAAATTGAAAAACCGAAAATATAGAGATAAAAGCCAAGCATTTCGCTTGGCTTTTTGTTCAGATAATACGCTCCGGCCAACCGGAAATGTTTCCGTTTAAAATGGCTGTAAACATACGATTTCTGGCTCCGGGATGCTCCGTGTTCAGTTGTTTGACTAAATTTTTTGCATATTCACGTTTTGTAAATCCGTCAATTGGACAACGGCTTTTGGCAACCGGCAATTCGTATTTGTGTTGAAAGCCAATCACGTCCATTTCATCTACATACATCATTGGTCTAATGACAGTTAAATCCATACGATCGAGATAAGTCTTCGGAGAAAAGGAATGAAAACGCCCCTCAAAAATCAAGGATAATAGCATGGTTTCAATAATATCATCTTTGTGATGGGCATACGCAATTTTGTTACAACCCATATTTTTTGCGGCTTCGTTTAAGGCACCTTTTCTCATTTTTGCACAGAGGGAGCAGGGATTACTTTCTTTTCGCTCTTCAAATAGAATATGTGCAATATCCGTTTTCACAATATGATATGGTATATTCATTTTCTGGCAGAGTGTTTGCAATGGTGCAACATCAAATTTTTCATAGCCCAAATCAACCGTAATAGCACTGATCTTGAAGCATTTGGGATAGAATCGTTGTAATCCTTGCAAAGCATATAGTAAAGTCAAGCTATCTTTTCCGCCGGAGATTCCAACCGCAATGTGATCACCTTCTTCAATCATATTATATTCATCTACAGCTTTTCTGGTATAGCTCAATAGTTGTTGTAATTTCATGTCTTCTAGAAACCCTTCCTTTACTTTTTCATTTACAGTATAGTTTTATAATAAAGTTGAGTCAAGGGAATTGCTGTGTTAAAATACAGATAATAAATACTTATAAAATAAAAAAATCGACAAAATATTGAAAATATTTTGTACAAAATCACTAAAATATGCTGTTTGTTTTGTGTGGTGTTTTTTTAGAAAAACAACAATGTAAAGAGGTGAAGTATGAAACTTACAAGAAAAGAAGAAATTATTAATTTGCTGTCAGAGCAACGTATTGTTACAACAACCGGACTTTCGGAGCGATTTCAAGTATCCATGGAGACCATACGGCGAGATTTCAATGAGTTAGAAGAAATGAAAATGGTCCGTCGTGTGCATGGTGGTGCTGTCTTGTATACGGAATATGGTATTGAACCGGATTACACGTATCGAACCGCAGAAAATTACAATGAAAAATATCAGATTGGTAAAAAAGCGGCGGAAATGGTAAAGGACGGGGATAGTATTATTTTAGATATCGGAACAACAACATTAGAGTTTGCAAGATTTCTAAAAGGGAAAAAAGATTTGACAGTATTAACAAATTCCCTGAAGATTGCATATGAATTAATGACCGAAAAGGATATTACAGTATTACTTTTAGGAGGAAAAGTGCGTTTTGGAGAAGGCACAACCTCCGGTTGTTGGGCAGAAGAGATGATTGATAGATTTTTTGCAGACAAATTATTTTTAGGGGCAGGAGCAATTATTCCACAATATGGTATTATGGATTATCATATGGAAGAAACAAATCTTAGACGCCATTTTTTAAAAAGAGCAAAACAAGTTATTGCTTTGGCTGATTATAGTAAATTTGGTATTAAAGCAATGAATCAGGTATGCAAGTCAGAAGAATTGGATTGTTTAATTACAGATGAAAAAACAGACAAAAAAATGTTAAAGGAACTTAAAGGGATTGGAGTTCAAATTATAATAGCATAAAAATTGATAAAACAAAATGTGAGAAATTGTTGGTTTGAACGTTTGCCCACATAAAAACCTTGTATTTGTGCTTTGAATCACAAAAAAACACAAAAAGCACAATTGCAAGAAATAACAATATATGATATACTGTATTGTAGTGAAAAACGCATAGCAGAATGGAGGAAACGAAATGATTAAAACTGATGTAGTTGTAATTGGAGCCGGAGCGGTTGGTTGCGCAATTGCAAGAGAATTATCGAAATACGATGTGAATGTAGTCGTAGTAGATAAGAGAGATGATGTTGGAGGAGATGCTTCGAAATCCAATAGTGCAATTATACATACAGGTTACGATGCTGCACCTGGCACATTAGAATCACAACTTGTAGTAGCTGCAAACCCAATGTACGACCAATTAACAGAAGATTTAGAAATTCCTTTCAAGCGCATTGGTGCGATACTTCCTGCTTTTACAGATGAGCAATTTGAACAATTGCCGGCAATCAAGGAAAAAGCATTTAAAAACCATGTGTATGATGTGGAATATCTTTCAAAAGAAGAGATTCTTGCGAAAGAGCCGGAATTAAACCCTGAAGTAAAAGGTGGTTTATTCATTCCTAGAGAAAGTATTATTGATCCGTTTATTCTTGTACAGGCACTTGCTGAAAATGCAAATGAGAATGGTGTTACATTCATGTTAAACACAGAAGTGACTGATATTAATGTAGAAGATGGTGCAATTAAATCTGTTGTGACAACAGCAGGAACGATTGAAACAACATATGTTGTAAATGCAGCAGCACTTCACTGTGATGATATTGCGGCAATGGTAGGAAAAGCTGATTATAAAGTTGTTGCAAGAAGAGGACAGTTCTATATTTTGGATAAGAATACAAGTTGTAAAGTGCAAAATATTGTACTTCCAATTCCTACAAAGGTTACAAAGGGTAAATTGATGTGCCCGACCATCCATGGAAACATGTTAGTTGGACCTACAGCGGAAGATTTACCGGATAAAGTAGATACATCTGTAACAACAGAAGGCTTAAACATGATTTACGAAGATGTAAGTAAGATGATTCCACGAGTTAATATTCGTGATACCATCACACAATACAGTGGTCTTCGTCCAAACAGAAATCCAGAAGGATTACACGTAGACGTTTACGATGATTTGAAAGGTTACGTAAACTTGTCAGGTGTTAGATCTACAGGTTTAACATTGTGTGTAGCAATGGGTAAATATGTTGTAGAAAAATTAAAAGAAATCGGTATGAATGTTTCTTTGAAAGAGGACTTCAAAGCTACAAGAAAAGGTATTCCGATTTTCCATGAAATGTCAGTGGAAGAACAAGAAGAAATTATTAAAGAAGATCCGTTGTACGGAACTATTGTTTGCCGCTGTGAAACAATCACAGAAGGTGAAATCATGAGAGCAATCCATAGACCGCTTGGAGCTCGTACAGTAGATGCTGTTAAGAGACGTGTTAGAGCAGGTATGGGACGTTGCCAAGGTGGTTTCTGTGGTCCAAAGGTAATCGAAATTCTCGCGAGAGAACTTGACATTCCAACAGAGCAAGTAAATAAGAATCTTGATGGTTCTTACATGATAGTTGGACAAAACAAATAGGCAAATGGTAGAAAGGAGAATGGATTATGTATAATTTCGAATGTGATGTAGCAATCGTTGGTGGTGGACCGGCAGGTTTATCTGCTGCAGTTGCTGCAAAAAAAGAAGGCGCAAAAAGAGTTCTTGTTATTGAAAGAGATGAAAGCATCGGTGGTATTCTTCAACAATGTATCCATCCGGGATTTGGTCTTACATATTTCAAGGAAGAATTAACAGGTCCAGAATATGCTGGAAGATTTGCGGCTGAAGCTGTTGAACTTGGAGTAGAATTTTTATTAAATTCTATGGTATTAGAAGTAAATGAAAAAGAAAACACAGTTATTTGTGTAAACAAAGAATATGGCATGACAGAAGTTAAGGCTTCCAGTGTTATATTAGCAATGGGATGTAGAGAAAGAACCAGAGCGAACATTATGATTCCGGGATCTAGACCGGCAGGTGTTTACACTGCAGGTTCTGCTCAACGTTTAGTGAATCGTCAAAATCAATTAGTAGGTAAAAAAGTGGTTATTCTTGGTTCCGGAGATATCGGAATGATTATGGCAAGAAGAATGACATTAGAAGGTGCAGAAGTTTTAGCTGTTATCGAATTAATGGATTTCCTTGCTGGACTTACAAGAAACAAGGTACAGTGTTTGGATGACTTTGATATTCCGTTGTACTTATCACACACAATTACAAAAATTGATGGATACCAGAGAGTGAAAGGTATTTACTTTGCTCAAGTTGATGAAAACAAGAAACCGATCAAAGAAACAGAACAATATATCGAATGTGATACATTGTTGTTATCTGTAGGTTTGCTTCCGGAAAACGAACTTACCAGAAAAGCAGGAATCGAAATCAACCCAATCACAAACGGACCAAAAGTAAATCAGTACATGCAAACATCTGCTGAAGGTGTATTTGCCTGCGGTAACGTAGTTCATGTAAATGACTTGGTTGATAATGTAAGTGTGGAAAGTATGAAAGCAGGTAAATTTGCCGCTCAATACGCGATGGGAACATTGCCAAAAACTCAAAAAATCGTACAGAACATCAGTGGTGAAAATGTAAGATATCTTTGCCCACACTCACTTAGTGTTGCAGAGGAAAACGAAAAAGTTAGCTTGTATTTCCGTGTGCTTCATCCGGACAACAAAGTTACAATTCGTGTAAAATCAGGAGACCAAATCATTTCTTCTAAGAAAGCACAACGTGTGAATCCGGGAGAAATGGAACATATTGAATTTAATACTTCTGATGTTGCAGGCGACAATGTAGTAGTAGAAGTTGTAAAGGAGGCATAGGAATATGAAAAAAGAAATTATTTGTACAGTATGCCCTATGGGATGCCGCATCACAGTAGAAGGTGAAGGCGAGAATATTATTTCAGTAACAGGTAACATCTGTAAACGTGGTGAAGTTTATGCATCAGCAGAGTTCTGTCATCCGGTTCGTATTTTAACAACAACTATTAAGACAGATAATGAAAAAACACCATTGGTGCCAGTTCGTTCCGAAAAACCACTTCCAAAAGAAAAAGTTATGGATTGTATGGAGGTTATTCGCAAACAGGTAGCAAAAACACCAATCGCAATGTATGATGTTTTGGTAGAAAACATCTGCGATACAGGTATTAATATTGTTGCAACAGGTGCTGTTAAATAGTAAATATGTATGATACAAAAAAGATATGGCTATAAAAGCCATATCTTTTTTTGTTTTCTGGGATATTTTGTGATAAAATAAAGAAAAATGTCAAGGAGAAACTATTTGTATATGAACAAGGCAAAACTTTCATCTAAATTTTGGATTGCACTTACTATTTTCAGTTTAGTTGGGCAAGTAGCTTGGGTTGTGGAAAATATGTACTTCAACGTATTTATTTATAAAATGTTCCATGCAAGTGCTGCAGATATTTCTGCTATGGTTTCAGCAAGTGCTATTGCAGCTACTTTAACGACTATTCTCATAGGCGCTTTGTCCGACAAGATAGGAAAACGAAAAATTTTTATATGTAGCGGATATATTTTATGGGGAATCTCAATATGGAGTTTTTCTTTAATACAAATAGATGTTATCGAGAAGTGGATTCCGCTTTCTGTATCGGCGGCAACGATTGGTGTTTCATTAGTAATTATCATGGACTGTGTTATGACATTCTTTGGGTCGGCAGCAAATGATGCTTGCTTTAATGCGTGGCTGACAGATGTTACAGATGATACAAACAGGGGAGCGGCAGAAGGCATAAATTCCATGATGCCATTGGTTGCAATTTTAGTCGTGTTTGGTGGATTTATGAGTTTTGACTTAAATCAAGCAACTAGCTGGGCTATTATTTATCGAAGCATTGGTACAGTTGTGTTTTTGCTTGGTATTTTGGGAATCTTTCTAATTAAAGATGTTCCTGTGGATACCTCTTTAAATCAAAACTATTTCGGAAACATTTTCTATGGATTTCGGCCATCTGTTATAAAGAAAAATACAATATTTTATATGGTTTTAATTGCATTTGCAACGTTTTGTATATCAATACAGATTTTTATGCCATATTTAATTTTGTATTATAATGTTTCGTTACAGATGGATAATTACGTGCTCATTATGGCACCTGCAGTGATTGTAGCTGCCATTGTTACGGCGCTATACGGTAGGATTTATGATAAATATGGATTTAAAATAGCTGTAATGCCTGCTGTCATTACTTTAATGTTAGGATATGTTCTTTTATACTTTTATCGAACAACAACCATGGTTTTTGTTGGTTCACTGTTTATGATGAGCGGATATCTCATGGGAATGGCCGTGTTCGGAGCAATGCTTCGTGATTATACACCTGAAAATCGTGCCGGAATGTTCCAAGGACTTCGTATTGTCGGGCAAGTTCTTGTTCCTGGTATTGTGGGACCGTGGATTGGATCACAAGTGTTACGGAATGCAGAAATGATTGTAAATGAGGACGGAACTTCATCATTTATTCCAAATGAAAATATTTTTCTGGCTGCTTTTATTGCAGCATGCGTTATATGGCTTGTATTGGCGGTTATTTTTAATTTAATCAAGAAAACAAAGGAGATTAAGTAAGGATATGAAATTTGTGATTCAGCGTGTTTTAGAGGCCTCTGTTGAGGTGGAAGAGCAAGTGATTGGAAAAATCGGGAAAGGATTTTTGGTATTCATCGGAGTTGGTCAAAATGACACAAGGGAGATTGCGGATAAGTTAATAAAGAAATTGGTTGGTCTGCGCATTTTTGAGGATGAAAACGGCAAAACAAATCTTTCTTTGAATGACGTAGATGGAGAATTACTTTTGATTTCGCAGTTTACTTTATATGCAAATTGTAAGAAGGGATTTCGACCGAGCTTCACGGATTCCGGAGCCCCAGATATGGCTGAAAGTCTATATGAATATATTGTTTCAGAATGTAAAAAAAGCATTCCAGTTGTTGAAACGGGAAGCTTTGGCGCAGATATGAAAGTAAGCCTTACAAACGACGGACCATTTACAATCATTCTTGATTCAGAAACATTATAAAAAGAAAACAAAGGATTTAAACATGGATAATAAACATATTTATATCATGATTTCAAAAACACAAACTTATTTCGCGCATTGTATTCGATATTTTGGAGGAATTCAATACAATCATTCCTCTATTGGTTTGGATGCGGAGTTGAAAGAGTTGTACGCATTTTCGAGGCCACAGCATCGTGCTATTTTTTTAGGACGACTGGTGCGTGAAACATTAGACCGATACACGTTAAAAAAAGAACGTCCCATACCGGTGGTTGTATTTAAACTACCGATTAAACCTGAAGAATATACAGAACTAAGAGAGATGATTCAAAGTATTTCATGTGATCCGGAATATTTGTATAACTTGTTTTCGGTTTTGACGTATCCTTTTACGAAAGGATTTGCTACATATAAATCATTTAATTGTACGGAATTTGTGGCACATATATTAAAAAAGTTAAATTACCCGCTTTCGGAACCTGCATATCGTTATAAACCGGACGATTTTTTAGAAATTCTTGCTCCGTATGTTATATTCGAAGGTGATCTGCGTGAGTATATGTGCTGTGAAGATACCGATGAACAGTATTTCGAACACAATAATTTGCGCATGGCATTCCGGAATTTTTTTGGGATCATTCGAATTATAGGACGCACCTATTTTACGTAATAATATTAAGATTCCCTTAATTTGACGGCAGATGCCGCTTGTCTGCGACGTTCTTCGTCTATAGCAGCGTAATGTTTTCTGGTGGTATTTACATCTTTGTGGCCCAAAACATCAGCTACAAGGTAGATATCACCAGTTTCTTTGTATAAGTTAGTGCCGTAAGTACTTCGCAGTTTGTGTGGCGTAATTTTCTTGTTCGGAGTCACCTGGCGAGCATACTTTTTCACCATATTTTCTACCGCTTGGACACCGATACGTTTTCGCTGGGTAGATAAGAATAAAGCGTTTTCATGGTCAGGCAGGGGAGTAGTGGCTGCTCTTGTTGTTTCCAGATAGTTTTCCAATGCATCACGGACTTCATCTCCGAAATAAACAACCATTTGGTTCCCGCCTTTGCGTGTGACGGTGATTCCGTTATTTTTAAAATCAATATCATT
>CAMFVG010000098.1 GCA_945992055.1 uncultured Clostridia bacterium
CCATCAGTTTTTGAATCATGCCGGAATGAATTGCCAAAATCTCAGTCTCTTCTTCCGCTAGTAGCTGAACATCCAACGATATTCCTGTAATCACGCAGGAAGCTGACATAATGCAACATTCTCCGCTTCCGATATGAAACAATGTAATCTCTCGTCCTTCTTCATTTGTGATATAAACTCGTATAGACCCTTTTTGTACATAAATCATTCCAAGACATGCATCGGTTGTTCCATAAATATAGGAATCTTTATTATACACGCGTAAAACAACACCACTTAACAGCTGTGTTTTCTCTTCATCCACAAGATTATTCCAAAAAGGTATTTGCTTTACTAGTTCATTAATATCCATCCTTCATTCCATCCAGCATCAACATAGATTAATGACAGTTATTTCCACAACCATGACTGCCACAGGTATGTCCACCTTCTCCATGCTCATGGTCATGATGGTCACAACGTACATCCGGATTATATCCAAGTGTTCCATTAATCAAAGCAAGAACTGCTTCATCTGCATTACCGGACACTCCACCATAAAGCTTGATGCCAGCTTCCGCAAGAGCCATCTGTGCTCCGCCTCCGATTCCACCACAAATCAGAACCTCAATGCCTGAATCCGAAAGCAAGCCCGCCAGTGCTCCATGACCGCTTCCATTAGAATCCATTACTTCTGCTTTTACAATCTCACCATTTTCTACTTCATATACCTTAAACTGTTCTGTATGTCCAAAGTGCTGAAAAATTTCTCCGTTTTCATAAGTTACTGCTATCTTCATATCTTTCTGTCCCTTCGTTATTATATTTTTTTTCTGAATTTTCTGCATATCTCCGGCATGGTCTTTCACAACAAGCTTTATGTTTTCCGCTACAGATTCTATAATTTCCGCCGGATATCACTAATTGTTTTCCATTCACAATACAGTCCGAAATTTTATATCTTGCTCTTTCATATATTTCTGTGACTGTCGTGCGTGATATATCCATAACTGCAGCGCATTGTTCATGATTCTGTTTTTCAAAGTCTACAAGCCTTATCACTTCATATTCATCGACAGAAAGAACCACACTTTCAGGATTTGTAACTCCTTCCGGTTCAAAACAGGAATATTCCGGTTCACTACAGACCCTTCTGCATCTTTTAGGTCTTGGCATTATATCACCTCTTGTTTCCGACATATGTTGATTATAGCATAATATTTTATGTTTTTCAAATTTTATAGTATCATATTAATAAGCGAAAAGTTGTCGTACTCTCAATTCAATACGACAACTCCTTACCACAAAGTCTCTACATCACTATTTCAAAATAAGCCTTTATCATCTCAAACTCCGAATCTGTTCCTTGGGGTATCAAACAGAAAACGATTTCTTCTCCACCTTCTCCAATTCATCCAACAATGCCGGTTTTCTTGGATATCTCTGCTTCAATTCCTCAATTAACGACTTAGCAGTATCATTACCCTTCCATTTTATCAGCTGTGCAATATTCTTCGTTATCTTCTTATATTCTCGTCTATCCTTTGCCCGAGCGCAACTCTCACTTATATCCTTATAACACAACTCATATATCTGCTCCGGATATTCCTTCACCAAATATTTCCCATAATAAAACAAATCATACGGATTCTTCATTACATCTTCAAGCAATCTCTTCTTTTCATTTTCAGAAATAAGAATACTACGATAGCAAACAGTTCGCTTGCCATTCTTTAATTCATCCAATAAGCTCTCGTAATTCTCATTCCATGCACCGCGCTCATTATAAATCTGTTTCAAAACATCCCAGAACTTCTCATTTCCCATTAATAGCAGCTTTTTTGCCTGTGCGATTTGCTTTTCCGTATTGTTTGCTGTCTTGTATATGTCATATAGCATGTTATTCCAATCTTCCGGATCACCACTATGATAATGCCATGTATTTTCCGCATTTGCTTTCTCTAAACAAAGTTTCTCTGCTTCATCATAATTCTTCTCTTCCATAGCATCATTGATAGCGATAATACGGAGTTCATTTATCGAAATATTCTGATATAGTTCCTTCTGCGTATTCTTTTTGCCATATAAATGTCGATGTAAAAGATATCTTACAATCAAATCTTCTTTTTTCGTGTATTCCGGGAAATAATCCTCCTGTGAATTTTCCAACAGGGTATCCAAAATCTTTTCAAGTTTCTTTGCGCTCTTTTCATCGCATAGGCAAATCCCACTTTTCAGCAGTTCATAACGCCAGTCAGTCCAACCATCAAACACACTCTTTTTTGCCTCTTTTATAATCAATGCAAGTGCTTGATCACGCATTTGTTTGTCCTGTTTTCCGATTTCTTTTGTGCATTTTTCTATTAATTCGTATGTACACATGATAACATCAGTAAGCATTCCCGAACTACTATCTGCATGAGATGCTAACTTAACACCAGATACCAAAATATATGTAGCCGCCTCAAGTGCAACCATATAACCACGCATTTCTAAAGTCTCAGCACACATATCAAGGCAGTCATGCATATCCATACAAATATTATCGCAGTTGCTCCAACCAATGTATCCGCGATGGGTGTTAAATTTAATTGATGCAGCGATTGTATTTTTCACTATTGGTATAATATCTTCTGTGGGTATCATAGCAGCACCTCTTTCTTTTATTCAACAATATCAATCTTATGTTTTTCACACCATTGCCTTGCTATTTTTTCATAGGCTTCATCACGATATTGGTACCACTGTTTCTCCAGATTCAAGTCATACAATTTATCCTTAAATCTTCTAAAAGCGCCTCTTCCCTGGATTGCCCTTGCCAATACATCCTGATTCTTTCCCGCCGGAAGCTCGTATATGAACTCTTCCATTATTCGATACTCGTTGATATCGTATTGTCCCGGTAACGGTATATAATCCTCGACAAATCCCTCTTTGATATCTTCGAAAAGTTCCGGATTGTCCTCACCATCTACCATTCCGTCAAACAGCATCAGAACTTTTTCGCTTTGGGTATCATAATAATATTCTGTTTCCATACCGGCAAATTCCATTGCCTCGATTATGTCTTCTAATTTCACTTTCATCTTTTATCCTTTTTCATGTTCCTTTTAATCTGTTCCCCAACCTGGGGAACATTTTACCATCCATTTGTATTATTCTCTAAAATATACTTTATTCTTTGTTTTTCCGTAACTTTTAAGAATATTTAATTTTGCAGCCTTCGATAACAGTCGACTTGATGTCTTTATTTCCACTTTCAATAATTTTGCTGCAATAGAGCTATTTATTTCTTTATTTGTATCGAGATAGTGCAAAATAATCTGCATTCTTGTCCTTTCCAATTCGGACATCGATTCGGACATTGATTCGGACATTGATTCAGACATTGTCTCATTTCCTTCAAAATCTTGAGGGACATCGTAGTTCAGGTTCGGCATTACTACAGTAAACTGATATCTGTCTGAGCGGAATGATGGTTTTTTGCTCTCATTATAATTTATTTGAAATTCATATCCACTGATAATCTTTCCAAATCCACTACCTTTACGTTCCATATATCCAAGCCGATTAAATACATCAGCAAGAACCGGATTTCTTCTGGTTGAAGGGACTGTAAGAGGATCTCTGTCCTGAATCATGGAACCATCCGGCATTCCTCC
>CAMFVG010000099.1 GCA_945992055.1 uncultured Clostridia bacterium
CTACGCAATCGCGCCCCGCGCGAGAGTTTGCAAGCAAACACTTTTTTTGAAATAGTTACTCAAACAAATATAAAAGGAGAAATGAACATGAGCATGGAAACAATCAAAACAGAATGTCAGGAAGCATTGGCAGTAGTAGAAAATGCAGACCAATTAGCGGCATTTTGGGCAAAGTACCTTGGAAAAGGTGGCGAAGTACAGAAACTGATGGCAGGTATTAAAAGTGTGCCAAACGAGGAAAAGAAGGCATATGGACAGGCAGTGAATGAAATCAAAGTCTGGGTGCAGAGTCTGTATGATGAAAAGAAGGTTGAGATTGACAAAAAGGCAATGATGGCACGTTATGACGAAGAGGTTATAGATGTGACACTTCCGGTAAAAGAGGTGGCAGCAGGAAATCTGCATCCTCTTACCTGTATTAAAAATGAGATTATAGATGTCTTTGTAGGTATGGGATTTGACGTATTTGAAGGTCCGGAGATCGAGGATGATGACCACAATTTCACTAGATTAAATGTATTAAAAGACCATCCGTCAAGAGATATGCAGGATACTTTCTGGTTGACAGAGGACCTGCTTCTTCGTACTCACACCTCGCCGGGACAGATTCGTGTGATGGATGCACAAAAACCACCGATTAAGGTGCTCGTACCTGGAAAAGTATTCCGTTCTGACAGCGATGCGACACATTCGCCGATGTTTAGCCAGATGGAAGGATTGGTTGTAGATAAGCATATTACACTTTGTGACTTGCAAGGCATGTTGGATCAGTTTGTAAAAGCGTTATTTTCGGATGCAGCAAAGACAAGATTGCGTCCGTCTTACTTCCCATTCACAGAGCCTTCAGTAGAAGTGGATGTAAGTTGCTTTAAATGTGGAGGAGAAGGTTGTTCACTCTGCAAAGGAACCGGCTGGATTGAAGTATTAGGCGGTGGAGTTGTAAATAACAAAGTTTTGGAAAACTGTGGTATCGATTCGTCAAAATATTCAGGACTTGCATTTGGTATCGGTATTGAGCGTATTGCAATGCTCAAATATGGTATCAACCACATGGGCAAGTTGTTTGAAAATGATATCGAATTCTTGAAACAGTTCAAGGCATAAAGAGGAGGGCATTATGAAAGTTTTATATAGTTGGTTAAAAGAATATGTGGATATTGATATCGAACCAAAAGAGCTGGAAACAAAACTCTTCTCGGCAGGTTTTGAAGTGGAAGGTATCGAGTATCTGGGAGAAAATTTAGAGAAAGTTGTAGTTGGACAGATTACAGCCATGGAGCATTACGAAGGAACCCATCTGCAAATCTGTCATGTGGATTGTGGGGATAAGGGAAACGATCACTTGATTTTGACAGGTGCAGACAACGTGTTTGTAGGAGCAAAGGTTCCGGCAGCTTTGGTTGGCGCAAAACTTCCTTGCGGGCTAGATATTCAACCGAGAAAAATGGTAGATATGATGTCTTATGGTATGCTTTGCTCCGGAGAGGAAATGTGTTTGGATGCAAATTGGTATCCTGGAGCAGATGTGAATGGAATTATGATTCTTGCAGAAGATGCACCTCTTGGTATGGAGATGAAAGAATATCTGGAATTGGATGATTATCTGTTTGATATTGCTATTACAGCCAATCGTCCGGATTGCCAGTCTGTGATTGGTATCGCAAGAGAAGTAGCGGCATTTTTAAATAAGCCATTTAAAGCACCGGATTATAGCTACACGGAAGATGGAACAGTCAATGAAAGCATCAGCATTGAAGTGGTGGATAAAGAAACTTGTCCGAGATACTTGGGACATTATATTTATGATGTAAAATATATGGAGTCTCCACTATGGATGAAACGTAGATTGATTGCAGTAGGACATAATGCAATCAATGCAATGGTAGACATCACAAACTATGTACTTGTGGAAATCGGTCAACCGATGCATGCTTTTGATTTGGATACATTAGAAGGTTCTTCTATCGTAGTCAGAAGAGCAAACGATGGTGAAACGCTAGTTACTCTGGATGAAAAAGAAAGAGTACTTACATCGAACAATCTTTTGATTTGTGACAAAGTAAAAGCAGTCGGTCTTGCCGGAGTTATGGGAGGACTGAACAGTGAGATTACGGAAAATACAAAGGAAGTTGTATTTGAATCTGCTAAATTCCTAAAAGACAGTGTACGCAAGACATCCAGAAGTCTAGGACTTCGTTCAGATGCGGCAGCAAGATTTGAAAAAGGAATTGATGAATACACCGTAGAATGTGGTATGGCAAGAGCCCTCAATCTTGCACAGAGTCTGGGGGTAGCAAAGGTAAGTTCTACACACTTTGATGTTTCAGGAGGAGCTTCTACAGAAAAACGTGTCATCACTGTTACCACAGAGCAAGTAAACAACGTGCTTGGTATCGAAGTTCCGGCAGAAGAGATGGTCAAAATTTTATCCGCACTTCAGTTTGAAGTAGAACTTAAGGACGGAACATTGACATTGGCTATTCCAAGATATCGTGATGATGTGGAAACATATCAGGATATTGCAGAGGAAGTCATTCGTGAGTATGGATATGACAAGGTGATTCCAACCTTCCTTGATGATGCGAAAGTAACAAACGGTGGATTGAACAGATATCAATCCAAAGAACTTGCGGTAAAAGAATACCTTTGCTCACAAGGATACTATGAGATTCAGACCATTGCCATGACGGCCAAAACAGACTTTGACATGTTCTTAATCGCAGAAGATGCCAAGGAAAGAAACGTGGTAGAACTTTTGAATCCAATCACGGAAAACTTAAGCATTATGAGAACGCTTATGGCACCGTCCATGGTAAAAGTCATTGAAAATAATATTAAAAACGGAAATGAAGCAATGCGATTCTTTGAAATGGCAAATGTATATCTTCCAAAAGAATTGCCACTTACACAGCCACCGGTAGAAAGAAAGATGCTCTGCCTTGGAACTTGTGGTGTGGAGGAGGATTTCTTCGCAATGAAAGAAACATTGGAAAGATTTGCCTTCTACAACGATTTGACATTCTCTTATAAGAGAGGGGATGTTCCATATTTGCATCCGGGAAGAACGGCAGATGTTTACTGTAAGGGTGAAAAAATCGGTCACTTCGGACAACTTCGCTATGAAGTCGTTGACAATATGAATATTGCAGGCGGAAAAAAGGCAGATACGAAGATTTTCATTGCGGAAATTAACTATAGCTTGCTTTCTGAATTGTTTAAAACAGCAATTAAATATACGCCGGAAAGCGGATATAAAGGAAACAGCCGAGACATTTCTATGTTGATTGATAAAAAGATAGAATGCGGAACAACCATCGATGCAATCATGGGTTCTGACTCCTTGATTCAAAAGGTGACGCTTTTTGATATTTTCGAAAGTGAAAAACTCGGAGCAGATAAGAAGAGTATGGCATTTAATATTCAATTGGCTTCTGATAAGGAAGATGTTACGGATGAGATGACAGATGCTGTTATCGAAAAAGTAGTAGCTATACTTAGCGAACAGTTTGGTGCACAGATGAGAGGTTAAAGAAATGGAAAGTGGAACTTGAAAAAATAAAAGTTCCACTTTTTTATTGTGTTAGAAAATGTTATAATATAAGAAATAGAGTTGAAACGGATGAGAAGCATGAGAAAAGAAGACTTTTATTTTGAGTTGCCGGAAGAATTGATTGCCCAGGACCCGCTTGTGGACCGATCGGGGTCAAAACTTCTTGTGTTAGATAAAGAGACGGGAAACGTCGAGCATCGTATCTTTAAGAATGTGATTGATTATCTGGAAAAGGGAGATTGCCTGGTGATTAATGAGACCAAGGTAATTCCTGCCAGACTCTTCGGTGCAAAAGTAGGAACCGATGCCAAGATTGAAGTATTACTTTTAAAACGGGGAGAAAATGATACTTGGGAAACGTTGGTAAGACCTGGAAAAAAAGCGAAAGTAGGTACGAGAATCAGTTTTGGTGATGGTCTGTTAGTAGGAGAAGTTGTAGATGTTGTGGAGGAAGGAAATCGCCTAATTCGTTTTGAATATGAAGGGATTTTCGAAGAAATATTGGACCAATTGGGACAGATGCCACTTCCGCCTTATATTACCCATCAGTTGGAGGATAAAAACCGATATCAGACGGTATATGCAAAGCATTCGGGCTCCGCAGCTGCTCCGACGGCAGGTTTACATTTTACACCGGAATTATTGCAGGAGATTGAGGATAAAGGGATTGAGATTGCGAGAGTCACCTTACATGTAGGTCTTGGGACGTTCCGACCGGTTAAGGTGGAGAATATCTTGGAACATCATATGCACTCGGAGTTCTACCAGGTTAGTCAAGATGCGGCTGATAAGATAAACCTGGCGAAAGAAAACGGAAAGAAGGTTATCTGTGTGGGAACTACCAGTTGCCGTACAGTGGAATCGGCAGCGGATGAAAATGGGCGACTTAAGGAAACAAGTGGGTGGACCGATATTTTTATTTATCCGGGATATCAGTTCAAAGTATTAGATTGTTTGATTACAAATTTCCATTTACCGGAATCTACATTAGTCATGTTAGTGTCCGCGTTGGCAGGAAGAGAACAGGTACTCGCAGCATATGGGGAGGCGATTAAGGAGAGATACCGATTCTTTTCTTTTGGAGATGCAATGATTATAAAATAGTAAGATACAAATGGGGGAGAAAAAATGAAAGAAGAAAAAAACATGGGATTATTGGAACGGAAGAAATACGAGCGTTCAGTCAGAAGAAGAAAAAGTAGAATTCGCATTGCTACTACATGCGGACTTATTCTATTGGTGACAGTGTTTGTGTGCGTATTTTGGAAACCGTGGAAACGTTACTCATGGGGAACATCTGTGACCAATCAGACGGATGAGAGTAACAAGAAGAAATCCAAGGAAGAGATTCGTAAGGAAATGATGGCAGAAGCAGAGGGACTAGTTCTGTGTTATGCCTATGATGAAGCCATTGAGACTTTAAAGAGCATCGATGGATATCAGAAACAGAAAGAGATTAAGGCAAAGATTGCAGAGATTGAAGCAAAAAAGGCGGCTTGTGTTCCAGTAAAATTGGAAGATATTGTGCATATTTGTTATCAGCCATTGGTAGTAGATGAAGAGAAGGCATTTGGAACCGGTGCCAATGGCAAGGAAGTTTCTAATAATCAAAAGATGACTACCATTGATGAGTTTAAGGCCATTACAGAAGAAATGTATCAGCGTGGATATGTTATGGTTAGTATCCATGACCTCTATGAAGTAACAGAAGATAAAGAAGGAAATGAAGTTTGGAAAGAGGGGAAAATCTTCCTTCCGGAAGGCAAAAAAGCATTCGTGCTAACCATCGATGATTTGAATTATTATCACGCGAGTGAAGACTATGGATTGAACGAGAAGTTGGTCGTAGATCAAGATGGAATGGTAGTGAGTGAATATGTAGATGCAGAAGGGGAAACCCAGGTTGGAGCATATGAATGCATACCGATTATTGACCAGTTTGTGGCGGAACATCCGGATGCATCTTATAAGGGCGCAAAAGGTCTTATTTCTTTAACCGGTTATAACGGTGTGTTTGGTTACCGCACAGATGTTACATATGATACCTCAAATCCAGACTGCGATTCGGAGCAGAAAGCATGGATGGCAGAACATCCGAATTTTGACTTGGATAAAGAGTGTGAGGAAGCAAAGAAGGTAGCAGATGCATTGAAAGCCAATGGTTGGGAATTTGCCAGCCATACATGGGGACATGCTAGAGTAGCAGACCGTGGTATTGACAGTCTCAAAACAGATATCAGAAAGTGGAAAGAAAATGTAGAACCTATCGTGGGTGAGACAGATGTGATTACTTTTGCATATGGCCAGGATATTGCCACAAAGGCAGGCGCTTATGCGGCGTCCAATGAGAAATTCGAATTCTTCAAAGAAGAAGGATTTAAGATTTTTAGCAATATCGTAACAGAGCATACGGAAGTTTTCATAGGAGATGGTTATCTACGTTTTGGAAGAATAAATTTGGATGGTCTTGCGATTTATAAAGCAACCAAGAAGACAGAAAATGAACTTTCTGATTTGTTTGATGCAAAAGAGATTTATGATGCAGACAGACCAAAGATGAAAGAAATGTAAGAGGAGATAAAAATAAGCACTTCAGAAGAAAAATCTGAAGTGCTTTTATGTTGCATTTTTTATTCCGGAATCTTTGGCAGTGTTGCGAAACTCTTTTGCAATTCCTCATCCGAAGGGATGTAATCTTGCATTTGTCCGTTGTGGAATTTTTCGTATGCATACATATCGAAATATCCGGTTCCTGTAAGACCAAAGAGAATCGTCTTTTCTTCTCCTGTTTCCTTGCATTTCAATGCTTCGTCGATAGCTACTTTAATCGCATGGCTGCTTTCCGGTGCAGGTAAGATACCTTCCACACGGGCAAACTGTTCTGCCGCTGCAAATACGGATGTTTGTTCTACAGCACGGGCTTCCATATAGCCATCATGATAGAGTTGTGAAAGAATGGAACTCATACCATGGTAGCGAAGTCCACCGGAATGTGTAGAAGCCGGAATGAAGTTACTTCCCAATGTGTACATTTTTTGAAGTGGACACACAGCTCCGGTATCGCAGTAATCATAAGCATACACACCGCGTGTAAGAGAAGGGCAGGATGCAGGCTCTACAGCAATAAATTGATAATCTGCCTCGCCACGCAATTTTTCGCCCATGAAAGGTGCAATCAATCCGCCTAGGTTTGAACCACCACCGGCACAACCGATGATAATATCCGGTTTAATATCAAATTTGTCCATTGCAACCTTTGCTTCCATACCGATAATGGTTTGATGGAGCAGTACTTGGTTTAGTACGCTACCTAAAACATAGCGATAACCCTCCAAGTTTCCGGCGGTTTCCACTGCTTCAGAGATGGCGCATCCAAGGCTTCCACCGGTACCAGGATGTTTTTCTAAAATTTTTCTTCCAACTTCCGTATCCATAGAAGGGGAAGGGGTAACACTGGCACCATATGTACGCATTACTTCGCGACGGAATGGCTTTTGTTCGTAAGAACATTTCACCATGTATACTTTACAATCTAAATCCAAATAAGAACATGCCATAGAAAGAGCAGTTCCCCATTGGCCGGCACCCGTTTCTGTTGTAACTCCTTTTAAACCTTGATCTTTCGCATAATAAGCTTGTGCGATAGCAGAATTCAACTTGTGGCTGCCGCTGGTATTATTCCCTTCAAATTTGTAATAAATTTTGGCAGGTGTTTGTAATTTCTCTTCCAGACAATAAGCTCTTGTCAGAGGCGCAGGACGATACATCTTATAGAAATTCAAGATTTTTTCCGGAATGTCTATATATGGAGTCGTCTCATCCAATTCCTGCTTTACAAGCTCTTCACAGAAGACTTCGCTTAATTCCTCTGCTGTAATTGGCTGGAGTGTTACAGGGTTTAAAAGAGGAGCTGGTTTGTTCTTCATGTCCGCACGCAGGTTATACCACTGCTTTGGCATCTCTTTTTCGTCTAAATAGATTTTGTATGGTATTTCTTTGTTGCTCATAAGCTACCTCCTTTACTTTAGTAAAAATATATTCACACCTTATCATTTTAGAAGAAGAGTGTCAAGGGGAAGGATGTCGAAAAAATACCATTGAATTGCTCCCCAAAAAAAGATATAATGTTCGTATGGTAATATGAAAGTGTAGGGAAATAGTTATATGAAAGAAAAGAAAACACAAAAATATCAAAAACCGAAAATGGGACATTGGCAGATCGTAAATCTCGGATTGCTATGTTATGACGTACTGGTAGTGAATGCTGCATTTTTTCTGGCATTGTGGCTGCGATTTGATTGTAGATTTTCTGAAATACCGGAATATTTCTTGGAAGCATACAAATGGTTTGCACCATTCTATACAGTGGCATGTATTTTGGTCTTTTGGAGAGCTAGACTGTACCGTAGTATTTGGCGTTTTGCAAGTTATAGTGAACTGCTTCGTGTAATTGCAGCGACCGTTATCACCTGTTTGATACAAGGTGTGGGTACCGTACTTATGCTAAATACGAACCAATGGCTTGGATTTGGAGTGGAATTTGGTATTAGACGAATGCCTTGGTCTTATTATTTGTTTGGAATTATTTTGCAATTTTTTGCAGTACTCGGAATTCGCTTCTCATATCGTTTAATTCTTCTCTTACGCAACATGCAGGAACGGAAAATGTCAGAATCCAGTGCTACCAATGTGATGATTATCGGTGCCGGAGCAGCGGGGCGTATGATTTTGCAGGAATTAAGTAAGAGCAATGAGATTAATACCAAGGTATGCTGTTTTATTGATGATAACCCAAATAAGTGGAACCGATACATAGAAGGGGTTCCGGTTGTGGGCAATCGGGATGAGATTTTAACGGCGGCGAAAAAATATCATATCGATCGTATTTTATTTGCTATACCGACTGCAACCGCAGAAAACAAAAGAGATATTTTAAATATCTGTAAGGAAACCGGGTGTGAACTAAAGACACTTCCGGGAATTTATCAGTTGGTAAACGGAGATGTCAATGTAGCAGCGATGAAGAATGTTACCATTGACGATTTACTTGGACGTCCACCTATCAAGGCGGATATGGAACAGGTATATGAATTCTTACATGGTAAAAAAGTGTTGATTACGGGAGCCGGTGGCAGTATCGGAAGTGTGGCAGCAGCGCAGGTTGCATCCCACCATCCAAAGCAATTAGTTCTTTTTGATGTGTACGAAAACAGTGTATATGAAGTAGAACAGGAACTAAAAGAACAGTATCCGGAATTAGATCTTGTAGTGCTAATCGGCTCGGTGCGTGACAGCAGAAGAATCAGTCAAGTATTTGAAACCTATAAACCGGAGGTAGTGTATCATGCAGCTGCACACAAACATGTGCCGCTTATGGAAAGTAGTCCAAACGAAGCCATTAAGAACAATGCAATCGGTACTTATAAGACCGCTTATGCAGCCATGATGAACGGATGTAAGAGATTTGTCCTTATTTCTACCGATAAAGCGGTAAATCCAACGAATATCATGGGGGCAAGTAAACGTCTCTGCGAAATGATTATTCAGACCTTTGACCAAAAGATTAAAGAGGAAAAAGCACATGAATTGCCGCAAATCTTCGCACATGCAGAAGATGATGAGGTGCTTACAGAAACGGAGCAAGTGGAAGGCATAAAAACAGAATTTGTGGCAGTACGATTTGGAAATGTACTTGGAAGCAATGGCTCTGTAATACCGGTATTTAAGAAGCAGATTGAAAAAGGTGGTCCGGTAACGGTAACCCACCCGGATATCATTCGTTACTTTATGACCATACCGGAGGCGGTGAGTCTGGTCCTTTTGGCTGGAACTTATGCAGATGGCGGGGAAATCTTTGTTTTGGATATGGGGTCACCGGTTCGCATTGATACGTTAGCAAGAAACTTGATTAAACTATCCGGATTCAAACCGGATGTGGATATCAAAGTGGAGTATACGGGACTTAGACCGGGCGAAAAACTCTATGAAGAAAAACTGATGGCGGAAGAAGGACTTAAGAATACACCGAATCATTTGATACATATCGGTTGTCCGATCCCGTTTGATGTGGATGAGTTTGTAGTTCAATTAAAAGAACTTATGGTAGCATGCTATGAAAACCGAGATAATATCCGTGAATTGGTAGAGGCAATCGTACCAACTTATCATCCGGCAGGAAAGCATGGAAGCGAGGAAAAGGGTGCAGCATACGAAGCACAGAGAAAGCAGATGAAGGAAGCATAAAAGCATGAAACAAGAAGTTCGCTTTTTGTTAGAGACAATTAAATATATGCTACATGATGGAGAAGGTGAGTCGTGGATTTTTAAGCAGGAGCTTGACTGGGATTGGCTCGTTCGGTTTGCTAAACGCCATAGCCTTGCGCATCTCCTTTACTATGGAGTAGAACATTTGCCTTTGGCATACAGACCGAGCGAAAAAGCGTGTCAGATACTTTATCAATATGCCATGCAGGAATTGGTAAGGTCCTGTAACCAGACGGAGGCAATGGAAGAAATTTTTGATACCTTCGAAAAAGAGGAATTGTATGTGTTGGCAGTAAAAGGTGTTTGCACGAAACAACGATATGCAAAATCAGAAGTGCGCTCTATGGGTGACATTGATATTTTGTGCCACGAAAGCCAGCAGGACAAGGTGCGAAGGATGCTGATTGGTCTGGGATACGAGTACGAATCAGAAGGAAGAAAACACGACCATTACCACCGCAAACCTTATATCAATTTGGAGATGCATCGTGAATTGGTGGCGACAGATTCAGAGTACGGCATGTATTATGAAGATGTGTGGAGCAAAGCACAGCCAAGAGAAGGGTGCCGGTATACTTACGAAATGGGCATTGAAGATGAGTATATATTCAACTTGATTCATCTGGTAGAACATTTTCGAAATGGCGGGGTTGGTATTCGATTTGTCATGGATGTTTATGTCTATAATCATAAGGAGCATATGGATTGGGACTATATCCAGACAGAACTGCAAGAGTTGAAGCTATGGGAGTTTTATCAAAAAATTTCTATGTTGGCAGAAATGTGGTTTGGTAAGGATACAATAAAAAATAATGGCGAACATGAGACTTTAGAGCAAATGACCTCCTATATTATCTCCAATGGTACATTTGGAACAATTAGAAATCAGGCGGCCCTATCGGTTGCAAAAAAGGGAAGGAATGGGTTCTTGATACAAACCTTATTTCCAAATCTTAAAAATATGCAGTCCATGTTTCCGTGGCTACACAAGTGGCCGATACTTTTGCCATACAGCTGGGT
>CAMFVG010000100.1 GCA_945992055.1 uncultured Clostridia bacterium
GTTTGGTCAGAGCGTAATTTTGGTGCTTATTCAGATCGGCGGTCTTGGTGTCATTACTGTTGCGGCGTCCTTTGCCTTACTTTCGGGAAGAAAAATATCCCTGATGCAACGAAGCACGATGCAGGAAGCCATTGCCGCACCGAAGGTAGGTGGTATCGTAAGACTGACCTTCTTCGTATTAAAGGTCACCTTTCTGTTTGAACTGCTCGGTGCCTTGGTTATGATGCCGACGTTTATTCATGACTTCGGTGTAAAAGGAATTTGGATGTCCTTCTTCCATTCCATATCGGCTTTTTGTAATGCCGGCTTTGACGTAATGGGAACGGAGGGAGCGAAGTTCGCATCGATCACCTCCTATCTTGGAAATCCGGTCATCAACGTCACCGTGATGCTGCTTATCGTGATTGGAGGCATAGGCTTCCTCACCTGGGAAGACATCTGTACCAACAAGCACCACTTTAATCGTTACCGTATGCAAAGTAAGGTCATTATTGTTACGTCGGCATTGCTGATCCTGCTTCCGGCAATATTCTTTTTCTTCGTGGATTTTGCGGATATGCCGATGAAGGAACGGATGCTTGGTTCTCTGTTCCAGGCGGTGACTCCGAGAACGGCAGGCTTTAACACCGCAAATCTAACCACCATGACTGGTGACGGACAGGCAATCATAATCGTGCTGATGCTGATTGGCGGCTCGCCCGGCTCTACCGCAGGCGGTATGAAGACCACAACCTTTGCCGTGTTGCTGGCTACTGCGTTTTCAACCTTCCACCGTAAGGAGGATACCCAGATATTCAAACGCAGAGTGGATTACAGCGTGGTGCGAAATGCCGCTACCATTTTGATGATGTATATTGTCCTGTTCTTCGGCGGTGCCGTGGTGATCAGCGTTGCGGAAGGACTTCCGTTTGGCACCTGCCTTTATGAAACGGCCTCGGCAATCGGTACGGTCGGTCTGACGTTGGGAATTACACCGCAGCTGGGAATGCTGTCCCAATGCGTGCTGATGGCATTGATGTTCTTCGGTAGAGTTGGCGGTCTGACACTCATTTATGCAGCATTGTCCGGAACCGGCAAGAAGCTGTCTAAGCTGCCACAGGAAAGAATCACAGTAGGTTAAAGGAGAAAACACTATGAAATCTGTATTACTTATCGGACTTGGAAATTTCGGAAAGCACATTGCCTTGCAACTCAATCAGCTTGGGCATCAGGTAATGGCTGTAGATCATAATGAAGACCGCGTGAACGATGCTATGGACATCGTAACCAATGCACAGATTGGTGACAGCACCAATGTAGAGTTCCTACGTTCTCTCGGTATTGATAACTACGATGTCTGTATCGTTGCCATCAGCGGTGATTTTCAAAGCTCCCTTGAAACCACCTGCTCACTCAAGGAATTGGGCGCTAAGATGGTAGTATCCCGTGCTGAGCGCGACGGACAAGCAAAATTCCTACTTAGAAACGGCGCGGATGAAGTGGTATATCCAGAAAAGCAGGTGGCAAAATGGGCGGCCATCCGTTACAGTTCGGATCACATCCTCAACTATATCGAGCTGGACGAGACACATTCTATCTTTGAGGTTGCCATTCCCAGGTCCTGGGTTGGTAAGACTGTTTTGGAGCTTGATGTTCGTAGGAAATACAACATCAACATTATCGGCGTAAAGCAGAGTGGAAAAACCAACGTGACGGTTACACCGGACACCCTGTTGTCTAACAATAAAACCCTGTTGGTTATCGGAGAAGATAAAGCACTACAGAAGTGCTTTCATATATAATCGCCGCTATTCGAATAGTTAGGAGGTGAGCATAGTGGAGGTATGGCGAGATATTGCATTAGGTATATCGGTTCTCGGTGTCTTTGTATTCGGATATTTTCTGATGGCAAGGCTGGATAAATTCTTGGATGAAAACCGTAAGGCTATTGAAAAAGAGAACGAAAAGAGAGAGCCTTCCTGTGTTATGCTTACCGAAGAAATGTCGGATGAAGAGATTGCAATGGAAGTTAAACGGTTTCGGGATAGGCACGCAGGTGCCCAAATCGTCCTTTACGATAGCTCGGACACAGAATTGTCAGAAAGTATGGATTACTATGCTGACCGGAAACAGTAGAAATTTTCACAAATCTGTGATATAATAAAACATTAAAAAAGCGTAGGGCGGTGATGCAGATGAAAAATACAACGAGCAAAGGGAATGCGGAAACGGAGCATACTCTTGTCTGTCTGTCCGCTTCTCCCACTAACGCTAAGATCGTAAAGACTGCCGCTAAGATGGCTACTGCCTTTGGCGGCAACTTTACCGCGCTTTACGTGCAGACTCCCGATTCGGATAAAACGGATGATGCAAGTAAACGCCGCTTGCAATACCATATCCGTTTAGCCGAGCAAATGGGAGCTAATATAACCACCGTTTACGGCGAGGACGTCTCCTTTCAGATCGCAGAGTTTGCTCGTATTTCCGGTGTTACCAAGATCGTCATCGGCAGAAGCAATGTAAGGCGCAGACATTTCTGGAGCAAGCCTACTCTTACCGAAAAGCTGACAGAGATCGTCCCCAATATTGATATTCATATTATTCTCGACAGCACGGCAGATTCGAAATACAGAGAAAAGACACCAAACTTTCTGCAAAATTTCATTCCTTATCCAAAGGATCTATTGATAACATTATTGGTGCTTGTTCTCAGTACGTTGTTGGGCGTTGCGTTGTATCATTTCGGTTTTACCGATTCCAATATCATTCCGGTATATATTCTCGGTGTACTTCTAACCTCGCTGTTTACGAGAGGATATTTCTGCGGTATTATCGGTTCACTATTGAGCGTTATGCTCTTTAACTTCTTCTTTACCGAGCCGCGTCTGACCTTTCACGCATATGATTCCAAGTACGCCGTTACCTTTGCCATTATGCTGGCGGCATCCATTATTACCGGAACCTTAGCATCCAAGTTAAAATCTCATGCAAAGCTGTCAGCTCAGGCGGCATTCAGAACCAAGGTACTTTTGGATACCAACCAGCTTTTGCAGAAAGCACAGGACAAAGATGATATTTTCAACATCACGGCAACACAGTTAATGAAGCTCCTCAACCGTTCGGTTGTGATGTATTCGGCAAAAGGAGACAAACTCTCTAAAGGCGCGCTTTTCCCTGTAGATCCGGACGGTATCAGCGATTACCTGTTTACATCAGATGAGCATACTGCTGCTTGTTGGGTGCTTAAGAACCATCATCGCGCAGGAGCAACTACCGATACGCTGAACAGGGCAAAATGTCTGTATATGGCGATCCGTATAAACAATAACGTATACGGTGTTGTCGGTATTCATATTAACGATAAACCTCTCGATTCCTTTGAAACAAGTATTTTGCTCTCTATTTTGGGTGAGTGTGCTCTGGCTCTGGATAATAACCGTAATGCCAAGGAAAAGGAACTTGCAGCAGTGCTTGCCAAAAACGAACAGCTTCGCGCAAATCTGCTCCGTGCTATCTCCCACGATCTGCGTACACCGCTGACATCTATATCGGGTAATGCAGGCAATTTGCTTTCTAACTACGATAAGCTGGATGAAGAATCGAGAATACAGGTTTTTACCGATATATTTGATGACTCCCAGTGGCTCATAAGCCTTGTGGAAAATCTGCTCTCT
Source organism: uncultured Clostridia bacterium (assembly GCA_945992055.1). Lineage (GTDB taxonomy): Bacteria > Bacillota > Clostridia > Lachnospirales > Lachnospiraceae > Faecalimonas. Next base: position 3,654 of record CAMFVG010000100.1, read on the forward strand.
GTAACCCGAATTGAAGAAGGCAGAATGAATTTTAATATGTCGGTGCAATTGATGGACGAGGTCATTGACGAGGCAATAAAGCATATCAACCGCAAGGGTGCCGAGCATAATATAACCGTTGATTGTAAAGATGAACTGCTCCTTGCCCGTATGGATGTCAAGCTCATTATTCAGGTCATCATCAACCTTGTGGATAATGCCATCAAATATACGCCTGCCGGTTCTGATATCGAGATAATCGCAGAGAAAAAGAACTGCTATGTTTCGGTGAGCGTTGCCGATAACGGAGATGGGATTCCCGAGCATATGAAGCCCCGTGTGTTCGAGATGTTCTATACCGGAGATAATAGAATAGCAGACAGCCGCCGCAGTCTTGGTTTAGGTCTCGCTCTTTGTAAGTCAATTATCGGTGCGCATGGCGGCGAACTGACCTTGACAGATAACCAACCACAAGGATGCATCTTTACTTTCACGCTACCGTTAGGAGAGGTAAAAATAGATGAATAAACTACAAATATTAATTGTGGAAGATGATAGTTCGGTTAAAAACCTTATGACCACCACATTAAAAGCACACGATTATAAATATATAGTTGCCGAAACAGGAGAAGATGCCATTAGACAGGCATCCACCTATAATCCGGATATTATTTTACTTGATCTTGGATTGCCCGATATTGATGGCGTTGATGTTATAAAGAAAATACGCACATGGTCAAATGTGCCTATTATCGTTATCAGTGCTCGAAGCGAAGATGCAGATAAAATTGAGGCACTTGACAATGGCGCAGATGATTATCTCACAAAGCCCTTCTCCGTTGAGGAACTTTTAGCAAGAATTCGAGTGACAGGAAGAAGACTTGCCGTAATGATGGCTAACGGTGAAGGAAATGAGTCGGTTTTCACTAACGGAAAATTAAAGATTGATTTTGCGGCAGGTTGTGCATATTTAGAGGATAACGAACTACATTTAACCCCTATTGAATATAAGTTGCTTTGTTTATTGGCTCAAAACATAGGCAAAGTATTGACACACACTTTCATTACACAAAAAGTTTGGGGAAGCAGTTGGGATAATGATGTAGCATCGCTTCGTGTGTTCATGGCAACACTCAGAAAGAAAATAGAATCCGCACCCAACTCTCCGCAGTATATTCAAACACATATCGGTGTTGGCTACCGTATGATGCGCGTGGAATAATAAATAGTTGCTTGATGAGGGAACAAGAGTGAAGTTGTATAAGAATAAAATGATAGCACCGATCGTAATTTCGGTCATAATAATACTCTATTACGTTGTTTACTTTGGCATTTTGATAGCGTTGTTATATGGCGTTTGGAAATGGTTGTTAGGCATTATCCCGCTTGCTCTTTCTGCTGTCATGCTCAAAGTTTGCATAGAACGAATAAAAGAAATCAAGAAAGGTGAAGAAGATGATCTTAGTAAATACTGATTACATCAGCGGTAAAGAATTAGAAATGTTAGGGCTTGTAAAGGGAAGCACCATCCAGTCAAAACATATAGGAAAAGATATTTCCCAAAGCTTTAAAACCTTGGTCGGCGGAGAACTTAAGTCATACAACGAAATGATGAATGAAGCTCGTGCTCTTGCTACCAAGAGAATGGTTGCGGAGGCAGAAGCTCTCGGCGCAGATGCTATAGTTAATATTCGTTATGCTTCCTCCGCTATTATGCAGGGAGCCGCCGAAGTAATTTCATACGGTACGGCAGTTAAATTTATTGAAAAATAATTTATTTTTAGATCAACAAAAATCAAGATATATTTTCGAAAGGGCGGCGACTCGAAAAAGTCATCGCGATTTTCACATCACGATTTGAAATTTTAAAAACAACTGGAAAATCTGCTCATAATTTCTACAAAAAGTGTGATACTAATATCACACTAAAATTGTAAAAAGAGGAGATTTATATATGAAAGCAACAGGAATAGTTCGTAGAATAGATGATTTGGGAAGAGTCGTCATTCCAAAAGAAATCAGAAGAACACTTCGAATTCGTGAGGGTGATTCATTAGAAATTTTCACGGACCGAGAGGGTGAGATTATTTTGAAAAAATATTCCCCAATCGGTGAGATGTCAAATTTTGCAAAGGATTATGCAGAAAGTTTGGCTACTACATTGGGATGTACCATTTGCATCACAGACCACGATCAGATTATTGCAGCAGCCGGCTATGGAAAAAAAGAATTACAGGATAAGTATATTACCAAGCGTATGGAGAGTACGATTGCAGATAGGGAGCAAGTGACGGCATATCATGGTGAAAAGAAGTTTGTGCCGGTGACAGAGGACATGCAGGATAGTTTTGCGGGTCAGATTATTAGTCCGGTAATCTGTGAAGGAGATGTACTGGGAGCAGTTATTCTGTTAGATAGGCAGGAGAAAAAGAAACTAGGTGAGACAGAGCAGCGGGTAGTGACCTGTGCTTCGAACTTTCTTGGACGACAAATGGAACAATAAGCATAAATCATCCCTCCACCTCATAAATTGAGGTAAATAGGAGGGATATTTTATGCGCAAAAGTAACATCATTGAAAAAGTAATGTGGGTATTAAAATCTTTATTGGCTTCGTACATAGTAACAGGACTATTGCTCCTGGGATTAACCTTTTTGGTGTATAAATTTAAGTTGGACGAGCAAAGTGTGGTTGCGGGAATTGTTGGGATTTATGTGGCTTCAACCTTTGTGGGAGGATTGATTTTAGGAAAACTGACAAAAACACGGAGATTTCTTTGGGGTATTGCGATAGGAACCATATACGTAGCATTGTTGTTTCTGATTTCTTATGGTGTGTACAGAGAAATTGATACCAATGGATTACACGCATTAACCACTATTCTATTGTGTGTGGGAGGTGGCATGTTGGGTGGTATGGTTTCCTGATTTGCAAATGAAAAAAGTCTTTACAGAAAATCAAATCAACGTCATAATAAAAAAGGATAGAAGATAGATTCTTCTGTCCTTTATTTTAATTTAGAATAAGAGGTCTTTATGGAAAAATGGATGGTAATGCGAAAAGGTGCGCCTTTTCAAGAAATTGCAGAAAAATTTCATATTCACCCGGTCATTGCGAGAATCATACGCAATCGGGAGATTATTGGGGATGACAATATTCAGACCTACTTGCATGGAACAATTACCGATTTGCATGATGGCATGTTGATGAAAGATATGGACAAGGCAGTTGATATTCTTTTGGAAAAAATCAACGAAGGAAAAAAGATTCGCATTATCGGAGATTACGATATTGATGGGATTAATGCCACTTACATTTTACTGGAAGGGCTCCGCAGACTTGGTGGAGAAGTGGATATTGATATTCCGGATCGCATGAAAGACGGATATGGATTAAACCAGACATTGATTGACAATGCTTTTCAAGCAGGAGTAGATACGATTATTACTTGTGATAATGGGATTGCTGCATGTGAAGAAATTGGTTATGGTAAGCGACTTGGTATGACCATTGTTGTGACGGATCATCATGAAGTTCCTTATGAAGAGAATGAGGAAGAGAAAAGATATATTTTACCACCAGCCGATGCAGTAGTAGACCCAAAACAACAGGATTGTGCATATCCCTTCAAGGAATTGTGTGGTGCGGCCGTTGCGTATAAGGTCATAGAGGCTCTGTTTGAAGTTTCAGGAAAAGATATAGAAGATGTTGATTATCTGATGGAAAATGTGGCAATTGCTACGGTAGGGGATGTGATGGACCTGGTTGGGGAAAATCGTATCTTTGTGAAGCAAGGATTGGACATGCTTAAACGCACCAATAATCCCGGTTTGAAGGCTCTGATAGAATGCACCAGGGTAAATGTCGAACAGTTATCAGCATATCATATCGGATTCGTCATAGGCCCATGCTTAAATGCCAGTGGACGATTGGATACGGCAAAAAGAGCCATAGAACTTTTGTGTGCAAAAAATAAAAGAGAAGCCGATATTCTGGCAGGAGATTTAAAGGCATTGAATGATAGTCGCAAGGATTTGACCATGCAAGCAGTCGAGGAAGCAATCACAAGCATTGAAGAAACGGATTTGAAAAATGATCGCGTGTTGGTTGTCTTTTTGCCGAATTGTCATGAAAGCCTTGCCGGCATTGTGGCAGGAAGAATTCGTGAACGCTATTACAAACCTACATTTGTGATCACACGGGCGGAGGAAGGACTGAAAGGTTCGGGACGTTCTATCGAGGCCTATCACATGTATGAGGAACTGAATAAGTGTAAACATTTGCTTTCAAAATTTGGGGGACATAAATTGGCAGCAGGTATCTCTTTGGAGGAAAAAGAACTGGCGGCTTTCCGTATATTGTTAAATGAAAATGCAGGATTATCCGAGGAGGATATGATTCCGAAAATAGCAATCGATATGCAACTGCCGTTTTCTTACATTGATGAGACTTTGGTGGAACAGTTGGAGCTACTGGAACCTTTTGGAAAGGGAAATCAAAAACCGGTTTTTGTCGAAAAGGATTTAGAGGTTTTACATACCAGAGTTATGGGGAAGAATCAAAATGTGCTTAAGATGCAGGTGAGAGATGTGAATGGCAAAATTATGGATGCTGTGTATTTTGGTAACGTCGCAGAGTTTCTTGCATATTTTGAGCAGAAAAGGGATGCAAAAGCTGCATTTACCTATTATCCTTCTGTGAATGAGTATCAGGGAAGAAAAAGTCTACAGATTGTGATACAAAATTATCGATAAAGAACCGTAAAAAGTTTGAAAAATCGACAGGAAAATGCTATAATAGCGTATATTTTTTAAATCTAGAGGTGTTAGAGATGAAAAAAGCAATTGAAGATTATGTAAGAAGTATACCGGATTTTCCGGAGGAGGGGATTATTTTCCGAGATGTGACCAGTATTTTGGAGGATGCAGACGGATTACATTTAGCCATCGATCTGCTTCAGGAAAAATTGAAAGATGTGGATTTTGATGTGGTTGTAGGTCCGGAATCTCGAGGTTTCATTTTTGGGGTACCGATTGCTTATAACATGCATAAAGCGTTTATACCGGTCCGTAAGAAAGGTAAACTTCCTTGCGAGACAGTAGAGATAGAATATGACTTGGAATATGGAAGTGCAGTGATTGAGATGCACAAGGATTCTATTAAGCCGGGTCAGAAAGTAGTCATTATTGATGACCTTATGGCTACGGGTGGAACCATTGAAGCGATTGTGAAGCTCATTGAAAGACTGGGCGGAATTGTGGTTAAGATTGCGTTCTTGATGGAGTTAGAAGGATTAGAAGGAAGAAAGAAATTAGAAGGATATGATGTAGATACGGTGATTGCTTATCCTGGAAAATAGCAACTTAGAGGGGGCATTTAACAATGTCTGAAGAGAGAGTAATGGAAAATCCATATAGAGGACTTGAAATCATTGACGGGCATGCGGTAAAAGCTCCGGAAGATTATCAGGATCCGAAGGAATTGTATGAAAAGTTAATACATCGTGTTCAAAAGTATCACCCTTCCGATGATATTTCATTGATTGAACGAGCATTTCAGATTGCTTATCAGGCACATGAAGGACAGTGCCGCAAGTCTGGAGAACCATATATTATTCACCCTCTTTGGGTGGCGATTATCCTTGCAGAATTAGAACTCGATAAGGAGACCATTGTGGCCGGGATCCTACATGATGTGGTAGAAGATACTATCATGACAGACGAGGAAATCAAAGGGCAGTTTGGCGAAGAAGTAGCCCTTTTAGTAGATGGAGTAACCAAGCTTGGTAAATTGTCCTATTCTTCGGATAAGTTAGAAGTGCAGGCGGAAAATTTACGAAAGATGTTTCTTGCGATGGCAAAAGACATTCGCGTGATTTTGATTAAATTGGCAGACCGCCTTCACAATATGCGAACGCTCCAGTTTATGCGTCCGGAGAAGCAGTTGGATATTGCTAAGGAAACGTTAGATATTTACGCGCCGCTGGCACAACGCCTTGGTATTTCTAAAATCAAGACGGAATTGGACGATCTCGCGCTGCGTTATTCGAAACCGGAAACGTTCGAAGATTTGGTACACCAAATCAATGAGCGTAAAACAGAGCGTGAAGAGTTTGTACAACATATCGTGGAAGAAGTGTCTACGCATATGGAAAACGCTCATATTGAGTGTGAAGTAAAAGGAAGAGTGAAGCACTTCTTCAGTATTTACAAAAAGATGGTCAATCAGGATAAAACGGTGGATCAGATTTATGACTTATTTGCCGTGCGTATTATCGTGGAATCCGTAAAAGACTGCTATGCTGCATTGGGTGTTATTCATGAGATGTATACGCCGATTCCGGGACGTTTTAAGGACTATATTGCCATGCCGAAGCCAAATATGTATCAGTCTTTACATACGACTCTGATGAGTACGGTGGGACAGCCGTTTGAGATTCAGATTCGTACAAAGGAAATGCATAAAACGGCAGAATACGGTATCGCAGCTCATTGGAAGTACAAAGAGTCCAATGATGGAAAGAAGAGTGTGGAGACACAGGAAGAAGAAAAATTAAGTTGGTTACGCCAGATTTTGGAATGGCAGCAGGATACAGATAACCGTGAATTCTTAAGCCTTCTAAAGGGTGGCTTGGACTTATTTGCGGAAGATGTGTATTGCTTTACACCAAACGGAGATGTGAAAAATTTGCCGAATGGTTCTACACCGGTGGATTTTGCATATTCGATTCACAGTGCTGTCGGAAACAAAATGGTGGGAGCCCGAGTGAACGGGAAACTGGTAAATATTGATTACCAGATACAAAATGGTGACCGAATCGAAATTTTGACTTCTCAAAATTCGAAAGGACCGAGCCGTGACTGGCTCAATATTGTCAAGAGCACACAAGCCCGTAATAAGATTAATCAGTGGTTTAAGAAAGAACTAAAAGAGGAGAATATTTTACGAGGCAAAGAATTGCTGCAGTCATATTGCAGAGCAAAATCATTGGTTTATTCGGATTTGACGAAACCGAAATACATGCAGATCGTACAGGCGAAATATGGATTCCGTGAATGGGAAGGGATCCTTGCAACAGTTGGTCATGGTGGTTTGAAGGAAGGTCAAGTTATTAATCGACTCTTAGAAGAATACACGAAAGACCATAAGGAAGAGATTACGGATGAGACTATTTTAGAACGTGTCAACGAGGCGACGAAGAATAAAGCGCATGTCACACGATCTAAAAGTGGTATTGTAGTAAAAGGTATTGATGATATGGCAGTGCGTTTCTCCAGATGCTGTAATCCGGTTCCGGGAGATGAGATTGTAGGATTTGTTACCAGAGGACGTGGTATGTCCATACACAGAACGGACTGTATTAATATTTTGAATCTTTCAGAAGGCGAACGCATTCGTTTGATTGATGCAGAATGGGAAGCAAGCCTCACGGAAGATAGAGGACAATACTTGTCCAGCATCAAGGTCTTTGCAAGCAATCGCCAAGGTATGCTCATGGAAATTTCAAAGGTATTTACAGAAAGTAAAATAGATATTAATAGTATCAATACACATACCAGCAAGCAGGATGTCGCTACTTTAGATATTAGCTTTGTAGTTAGTGGACGTGATGAACTCAACCATATAGTCGAGAAATTGCATCAAATTCCAGGTGTTATTGATATCGAGCGTACAACAGGTTAAAAAGGACCTATCGCATGATTTTAAATTATGTGATAGGTTTTTTTGAAAAAGAGATAGGAAATGCGGGAGGCTAAAGAGATGAAAATAGAAAAATTTGTACTTGGTTCATTTGGTACGAATAGTTATTTGATTATGAATGAAGAAACGAAAGAAGTAATAATCGTAGACCCGGCAACATGTCCGGATTATTTGGTGAGTCATGTAAAAACCAATGGTTATATGCCAAAAGCCATTTTCATCACCCATGGACATTTTGACCATATTATGGGGATTGATCGCTGGGTAAAAGAATTTGAAATTCCGGTCTATCTCCACGAGGAAGAAAAACGTATCATTGAAGACCCTGCCATGAATTTGTCGTCCGCATTTGGGCCGAGTTATTCTTATTGCAAAGGGCAAGAATTAAGGGACGGTGATAAGATTCGAGTGGCTGGATATGAGTTTCAAGTAATTCATACACCAGGGCATACGTGTGGAGGGTGTTGCTACTATTGTGCTACAGAGGAAGTGCTATTTAGTGGAGATACCTTGTTTTGCCAAAGTGTAGGGCGAAGTGATTTCCCTACAGGAAGTATGGCAACATTGGTTCGTTCCATTAAAGAGAAACTGTTTTGCCTACCGGATAATGTGATGGTTTATCCGGGACATGAGGAATATACCTGCATTGCAGATGAAAAACAAAACAATCCGTTTATTTAAGAGGTAGGATATGATTCGAATTCGAATGAAGGATGAGATGTTCGCTTATGATACGTATCATATTATGAAAGCTTTTTATCCCGGGAGGGGAATAGAACAGACAGTAGACATCTCTTGCGAGGATGCTGTGAAAATTGAATTAGACCAGTACGAGTTAGTCATTCATAGTTGTGAGACGCAGAATATTCAAGATAGGAAATTAAAAAAACGCTATGTAAATTTGAAAGTTTACAATTGGATTTCCGAGATTGCGGGAAAAGAATTGGCATGGGGTATCATGACCGGAGTTCGCCCCACAAAACCAATGATGCAATTGCTAGAGAACGGGATGTCTGACGAAGAAGTGATGGAGTGGATGCAGACAAACTATCGGGTGACGGAAGAAAAATCCAAGTTGGGACTGATGGTTACCAAAAAAGAAAAAGCGCTGTTAGAGCAATTGGATTATGAGGACGGCTATAGTTTATATATTGGCATTCCTTTTTGCCCTACTATTTGTTCGTATTGTTCGTTTACTTCTTATCCAATTGGCGAGTGGAAGCAACGTGTAGATGCGTATTTGGATGCAGTGTGCAAGGAACTTTCCTTTATTGCAGAAAGGTCTAAACATAAGAAATTGAATACTATTTATATAGGAGGAGGGACTCCTACAACGCTGGAGGCAGAGCAAATGGACCGCTTACTGACCCATTTGGAAACCAGTTTTTCTTTTTCGGATTTGAAGGAGATAACAGTAGAGGCAGGACGTCCGGATAGTATTACAAAGGAAAAGCTACAAGTACTCAAAAAGCATCGTATAGGAAGAATTTCTATTAATCCTCAAACGATGCAACAGAAGACGCTAGATATTATTGGAAGAAAACACACGGTAGAGGATATTTACCGAGTATATGAAGAAGCAAGAAAATTGGGCTTTGATAATATCAACATGGATCTAATCGCAGGGCTACCAGGGGAGACTGCGGAGGATATGAAGGATACCCTAGAGAAAATCAAGCAGTTGGCACCGGATAGCCTGACGGTTCATGCGTTGGCAATGAAACGCGCATCCAGGATGACCAAGGAGCGAAAAGGAACAAACTGGGACAAAAATGAGGAAGCTGAAATTGCAAGTACTTTATCGGAAATGATTGAACTTGCAAGTGGATTTGCAAAGGAAATGGAATTGGAGCCATATTACCTTTATAGACAGAAAAATATTGCGGGAAATTTTGAAAATGTTGGTTATGCAAAGGTTGACAAAGCCGGAATATACAATATACTTATTATGGAGGAAAAACAATCCATTGTAGCAGTGGGTGCAGGAGCATCGACCAAGATTGTGATTCCGGATGAAAGTGTTGTGATTGATGAAAAAACGGGCAATCCAAAGAAGATTGTGCGTTCGGAAAATGTTAAAGATATAGAGCAATATATCAATCGCATTGACGAGATGATAGAACGAAAAGGAGAATTACTATGGCATTAAAGAAAAAACCGGTTACCGGTATGAAGGACATGCTTCCGGTAGAGATGGAAATTCGTGATTATGTCATTCAGATGATTAAAGATACGTATAAGACGTTTGGATTTTCTTCTATGGAAACTCCATGTGTAGAACATATTGAAAATCTCTGCAGTAAGCAGGGTGGAGATAATGAGAAATTAATCTTCAAGATTTTAAAACGTGGAGAGAAGTTGAAGTTGGCAGAGGCCCAGACTGAAGCAGATTTGGTAGATGGCGGACTTCGATATGATCTCACCGTACCACTTGCGAGATATTATGCAAATCATGCAAACGAGTTGCCGTCGCCGTTTAAAGCAATGCAGATTGGAAATGTATGGCGCGCTGATCGCCCACAAAGAGGGCGTTTTCGCCAATTCGTACAATGTGATATTGATATTTTGGGTGAACCAAGCAATCTCGCAGAGATTGAACTAATCCTAGCAACCACGACCATGCTTGGAAAGCTTGGATTTAAAAACTTCACGGTATGTATCAATGACCGTAATATCCTAAAGGCCATGGCGGCATATAGCGGGTTCCGTGAAGAGGATTACGATGAAGTCTTCATTATTTTAGATAAGATGGACAAGATTGGCGCAGAAGGTGTTGCCAAAGAATTAGAAGAACTGGGTGGATACACACAGGAAAATATCGACACCTATTTGGCGCTTTTTGATGAAATTAGTGGTGACATTAAAGGCATCCGTTTCTGTAAAGAAAAGCTTGCAGGATTCTTGGCAGAAGAGATTGCGAATGGCATGGAAATGATTATTTCCAGTGTAGAAAGTGCAAAAGAAGCAGATTTCAAAGTGGAGTTTGACCCAACGTTGGTAAGAGGACAGTCTTACTACACAGGAACCATTTTTGAGATCCGTATGGACGAATTCGGAGGTTCTGTTGCAGGTGGTGGACGCTATGATAAAATGATTGGTAAGTTTACAGGACAGGATACACCTGCTTGTGGATTTTCTATTGGATTCGAACGTATCGCGATGCTCCTTTTGGAAAATGGGTATGAGTGTGGCAATCGAAAAGAAAAGAAAGCTTATTTATTAGAAAAGAATATGCCACAGGAAGGCCTCTTAAAAGTATTGGCCATGGCAAAAGAAGAACGTGCGTTGGGCAAGCAAGTACTGATTGTAAATATGAAAAAGAATAAGAAATTCCAGAAAGAACAATTGGTAGAAGAAGGATATACCGATATTCAGGAGTTTTACAGAGATAACTTATAAGAAAGAGGAAAGAACAATGGCAGAATCAATGAGAGGCTTAAAAAGAAGCCATAGATGTGCAGAATTAAATAAATCGAACATCGGAGAAACCGTGACTGTTATGGGATGGGTACAAAAGAACCGTAACAAAGGCGGTATTGTATTCGTGGATTTACGTGACCGTTCCGGTATCTTGCAATTGATCTTTGAAAATGGAAGCGTAAATGAAGCGGACTTCGAAAAAGCAGGCAGACTGCGCAGTGAGTTTGTAATTGCTGCAGTGGGCGTGGTAGAGGCACGGTCCGGTGCAGTAAACGAAAATCTTGCGACAGGCGAGATCGAAATCCGTGTGAAGGAACTTCGCATTTTATCAGAATCGGAGACTCCACCGTTCCCAATTGAGGAAAACAGCAAAACGAAAGAAGAATTGCGATTAAAGTATCGTTATCTGGATTTGAGAAGACCGGATTTGCAGAAAAACTTAATTATGAGAAGTAAAGCGGCTACTTTGACACGTCAGTTCTTGGCTGACGAAGGGTTCTTGGAAATTGAAACCCCGATTTTGGTAGGAAGTACTCCGGAAGGAGCGAGAGATTACTTGGTGCCAAGCCGTGTGCATCAGGGTGCTTTTTATGCACTTCCACAGTCGCCGCAGCTTTTTAAACAGCTGCTTATGTGCTCCGGTTATGATCGTTACTTCCAGATTGCAAAATGTTTCCGCGACGAAGATTTACGTGCAGACCGTCAACCGGAATTCACACAAATCGATATGGAGCTTTCTTTTGTGGATGTGGATGACGTTATTGATGTAAACGAAAGATTGTTGGCAAAATTATTTAAAGAGATTTTAGATGTTGAGGTACCACTTCCGATTCCGAGAATGACTTGGCAGGAAGCGATGGACCGTTTCGGTTCTGACAAGCCGGATATTCGTTTTGGCATGGAATTGGTAGATGTATCTGATGTTGTAAAAGATTGTGAATTTGTTGTATTCTAAGGCGCATTGGAAAAAGGCGGAAGTGTACGTGGTATCAACGCCAAAGGGCAAGGGGAAATGCCACGTAAGAAGATTGACAAACTGGTAGACTTTGCAAAGGATTTCGGTGCTAAAGGATTGGCATATATTGCCATTCAAAATGACGGTACTGTAAAATCTTCTTTTGCTAAATTCATGACAGAAGAAGAACTGGCAGCACTTGTAAAAGCCATGGATGGAGAAAATGGTGACTTGCTACTCTTTGCCGCAGATAAGAATAAAGTGGTTTGGGATGTACTTGGCAACTTACGTCTTGAAATTGCGCGCCAATTAGAAATTTTGGACAAGGGTGATTATAAGTTCCTGTGGATTACAGAATTCCCATTACTTGAGTGGAATGACGAGCAGGAACGATTCCAGGCAATGCACCATCCGTTTACCATGCCAATGGACGAGGACTTGCCGCTTCTTGATACAGATCCGGGTAAAGTGCGTGCAAAGGCATATGACATCGTATTGAACGGAACCGAGCTTGGCGGTGGTAGCGTGCGTATCTTTAACAATGATATTCAAAGTAAGATGTTTGAGATGCTTGGATTTACACCGGAACAGGCAGAGGCACAGTTTGGATTTTTGTTGAATGCGTTTAAATACGGTGTTCCACCACACGCAGGACTTGCCTATGGATTGGACCGTTTGATTATGTTGATGGCACAGGAAGATAGTATTCGTGATGTTATCGCATTTCCAAAGATTAAAGATGCTTCTTGTCTCATGACAGAAGCGCCTACCAGAGTGGAACAGAAACAATTGGATGAACTGGCAATTGCTTTGGTGGAACAAATAGAGGAATAGTTTATGAAAGAGAAAAGGAATCGCATCGTGCGATTCCTTTTTTGCTATTAAAATCCCAATTCTTCTCCGACCAGAATGACTTTGATTCTCCCTTTTTCCCTGGAATGTCTGGTCACTACAATATGCGCACACATGCAATCATCCGAGTGGCAATCATTACAGTGGCCGAGTGCTGCGCATGGAGTGCGGACTCCAAGTCTCATGGCGTTCGGAGGTGCTGCATGAGTACCTACGCGTTGGACGGCGGAATCTACATCGTCTACGACTTTATTCATTCCTGCAATCACAAGGACCTGCTTTGGTCCATACATGAGGCATGCCAGACGGTTTCCGTTACCATCAATATTTACAAGTTCACCGTCGATGGTAATGGCATTGGAACTCATTAAAAAGTAATCGCATTGTATGGTTTTGATATAAATTTCTCTTTTTTCTTCCGGTGTTTTAGCAAGGTTACGGTCAAAAAAATCAAGGTGTTCTGATTCTTTTAGAGCATCCAAAAGACCGATTTCTTTTACTGTTTCAGTGCCACCCATTCCGACAGTGCCGCCGTCTTGCATCAATTCCAACGCAAGTCTTACAGCATCTTCGGATGTATCACAATAGTATGCATCCATGTTTCGTTTTTGAAAATTTTTAATCATGGTATTTCCTAAGTTTTTATATGCTTCCTGCTTGGGTGTCATATGTATCGCCTCCATATTTAGAAATATATGTTATTGTACCATAAAAATACACTAGATTTCAAAGGGAATCCTATGTATAATGAAATCAAAGTAAGAAATTATTTGAAGGAGGACAACCAATGGCTAGAAAAATGAAAACCATGGATGGTAACCATGCAGCAGCGCATGCTTCCTATGCGTATACAGACGTTGCTGCGATTTACCCAATTACTCCGTCGTCTGTTATGGCAGAAGCCACAGATGAATGGGCTACACAAGGTAGAGAAAATATTTTTGGACAAACAGTACAAGTGACAGAAATGCAGTCAGAAGCTGGTGCGGCAGGTACCGTACATGGCTCACTGGCGGCAGGAGCTTTAACTACAACATATACAGCATCACAGGGACTTTTATTAATGATTCCGAATTTATACAAAATTGCAGGGGAGCAATTACCGGGCGTATTTAATGTATCAGCGCGTGCAATTGCAAGCCATGCGCTATCTATTTTCGGAGATCATTCGGATGTATATGCCTGTCGTCAGACTGGTTGTGCAATGCTTTGTGAATCCAGTGTGCAGGAGGTGATGGATTTGACTCCGGTGGCACATTTGGCTGCAATCAAAGGGAAGATGCCGTTTATTAATTTCTTTGACGGATTCCGTACTTCTCACGAAATACAAAAAATTGAGACATGGGACTACGAGGATTTGAAAGAGATGGCAGATATGGATGCGATTGATGCATTCCGAAGAAATGCACTGAATCCGAATCATCCATGCCAGAGAGGTTCTGCACAGAACCCGGATATCTTCTTCCAAGCAAGAGAAGCATGTAATCCATACTATGATGCAATGCCTGCAATCGTACAGGAATATATGGATAAAGTAAATGCAAAAATCGGAACAGATTATAAGTTATTTAACTATTATGGAGCGACTGATGCGGAGCATATTATCGTTGCCATGGGTTCTGTATGTGACACTATTGATGAAACGGTAGACTATCTAATGGCAGCAGGCAAAAAAGTAGGTGTTGTAAAGGTACGTCTTTACAGACCATTTAGTGCAACTGCTTTGTTGGATGCGATTCCGGAAACTGTTAAGCAAATTACCGTGTTGGATCGAACGAAAGAACCGGGAGCTCTTGGAGAACCTTTGTATTTAGATGTTGTTGCGGCATTGAAAGGGACAAAATTTGATGCAGTACCGATTTATACAGGTCGCTATGGATTGGGTTCAAAAGACACGACACCGGCACAAATCGTTGCCGTATATGAAAACACAGCAAAACAAAAATTTACAGTAGGTATTGTGGATGATGTGACAAATTTATCACTAGAAGTGGGTGCACCACTTGTTACAACTCCGGAAGGAACCATTAATTGTAAATTCTGGGGATTGGGAGCAGATGGTACCGTAGGTGCGAATAAGAACTCCATTAAAATTATCGGTGATAATACAGACATGTATGCGCAGGCATATTTTGACTACGATTCAAAGAAGTCCGGCGGTGTTACCATGTCACATCTTCGTTTTGGTAAAAAACCGATTAAGTCAACATATTTGATTAAACAAGCGGATTTTGTTGCTTGCCACAATCCGTCTTATGTGAACAAATATAACATGGTTCAAGAGTTGGTTGATGGAGGTACATTCCTCTTGAACTGTTCGTGGGATATGGAAGGATTGGAACAACATTTACCGGGACAAGTGAAAGCATTTATTGCAAATCATAATATTAAATTCTATACCATTGACGGTATTAAGATTGGAAAAGAAATCGGACTCGGAGGACGTATTAACACAGTACTTCAATCTGCATTCTTTAAACTTGCAAATATTATTCCGGAAGAGCAAGCGATTGAACTTATGAAAGCAGCAGCAAAAGCTTCCTATGGCAAGAAGGGTGATAAGATTGTTCAGATGAACTATGACGCAATTGATGCCGGAGCACAAAAGATTGTTGCAATTGACGTTCCTGAAAGTTGGAAGGCGTGCGAGGATGAAGGCTTATTTGCACCGGCTGTGAAGGGTGGAAGAGAAGAAGTTGTCGATTTTGTAAAGAATGTACAGGCAAAAGTGAACGCCCAAGAAGGAAATGACTTACCTGTATCTACATTCACAAAATATGTGGATGGAACAACACCATCCGGAACATCAGCATACGAAAAACGCGGTATTGCGGTAGATATTCCGGTATGGATTGCTGAAAATTGTATTCAGTGTAACCGTTGTTCTTATGTGTGTCCGCATGCTGTTATCCGTCCGATTGCATTGACAGAGGATGAGCTTTCGAAAGCGCCGGAAGGAATGCAGACTTTGGATATGATTGGTATGCCGGGTGTGAAATTTGCAATGACAGTATCTGCTTATGACTGTACAGGTTGTGGTTCTTGTGTGAATGTATGTCCTGGTAAGAAGGGCGAAAAGGCATTAGAACTCCGCAATATGGAAGAAAATGCGGGAAGACAGGTATATTTTGATTATGGTCGTGAGATTCCTGTAAAACCGGAAGTGGTTGCAAAATATAAAGAAACCACAGTGAAAGGAAGCCAATTCAAACAACCGTTATTGGAATTTTCCGGTGCATGTGCAGGTTGTGGAGAAACCCCATATGCAAAATTAGTAACACAATTATTTGGTGACAGAATGTATATTGCAAATGCGACGGGTTGTTCTTCAATCTGGGGTAATTCATCACCGTCAACTCCATATACAGTCAATGACAAAGGACAAGGTCCGGCATGGGCGAACTCTCTGTTTGAAGATAATGCAGAGTTTGGCTATGGTATGTTGTTAGCCCAAAAAGCACTTCGTAACGGCTTAAAAACAAAAGTAGAATACTTGGCAGAACATGGCGATAATGCGGACGTAGTTGCAGCAGCAAAAGAATGGTTAGATACTTTCAATTGCGGAGCAACAAATGGCACAGCAACGGATCGTTTGGTGGCAGCATTAGAGGCTTGTGGTTGTGGATGTGAAGTCAGAAAGGATATTTTGAAGAACAAAGATTTCCTAGGCAAGAAATCACAATGGATCTTTGGTGGAGACGGCTGGGCATACGACATTGGTTTCGGTGGCGTGGATCATGTCTTGGCATCCGGACAGGATATCAACATTATGGTATTTGATACCGAAGTTTATTCTAATACAGGAGGGCAGTCTTCGAAAGCAACACCGACAGGTGCAACTGCGCAGTTTGCAGCAGCCGGCAAGGAAGTGAAGAAGAAAGACTTGGCAAGTATTGCCATGAGTTATGGTTATGTGTATGTGGCACAGATTGCTATGGGTGCAGACTTTAATCAGACTGTAAAGGCGATTACAGAGGCGGAAAGCTACCCGGGTCCTTCTCTCATTATTGCATATGCACCATGTATTAATCATGGTATTAAGAAGGGCATGAGCAAAGCACAGACCGAAGAAGAACTGGCAGTGAAATCCGGTTATTGGCATAACTTCCGTTACAATCCGGCGGCAGAGGGTAATAAGTTTACGCTTGACAGTAAAGCACCTACAGAAAGTTATAGAGAGTTCCTCGATGGAGAGGTTCGTTACAATGCACTTATGAGAGCCAATCCGGAGAGAGCAGAAAAATTATTTGCCGAGTCTGAACGATATGCAAAGGAAAGATATGAATACTTGAATAAGTTGATTGCCCTTTATGGACAAGGTGAGGAATAAATTTTTGTCAATTTGAGGATACCCGGGATGTAAAAAGTCTCGGGTGTTTTTACAAGTGAGAGGATAGTTGATACAGGCGATAGAGAGTTATTGCATTACAAAAGAGCGGGAGGAATATCTGCGCAAGTGGAAAAGAAAATGAAATAGAAAGGAACTATTATGCAGATAGAAAAAAGAGTCAGAGACTCAAAAGTAGAAACTGTACACATTGTGAGACCCAATCATCTAAACGGTGCAAATCGTTTATTTGGTGGGATTTTGATTCAATGGTTAGATGAAGTTGCAGGAATTGTAGCCAAACGACATGCCATGACAAATGTGACAACGGCATCCATCGATAATTTGCGTTTTATACAAGGAGCCTATCAAAATGAGATGGTTGTTATTGTAGGGAGATTAACACATGTGGGGACAACTTCTATGGAGGTGCGAGTGGATACCTATGTGGAGAATAAATCCGGTGTACGTAAACCAATTAACCGAGCATACTTTGTGATGGTAGCATTGGATGAAAATGACAAGCCGGTCCCTGTCCCAAGGCTGATTTTAGAGACAGAAGAAGAAAAAGCTGAATGGGAGAGTGCCCAAAAGAGAAAAGAAATGAGAACTCAGCGAAAAATGGAAGGGTTTTAGAAAACCCTTCTATTTTTTTTGTTTAGAAATCATATTCGAAACCATTTGTATGGTTTGGTCAATCTGTTGTTGTTCCTTTGGTGTTTTCCCTTGTTTTAAGATATCTAGAATGAGAGAAACTTCTTCAGATGAAAAACGAATCCCCTTTCGATTTGCGGAGGTAATGAGAGACATTAAGACTGGAGCCAGTGAATTTCCGGTTTTTCCGGAAGTTCGGGATGCGGCATTTCTAATTAATTCAAGTTTGATAGGGTCTATATTTTGGAGACGTTCATCGTTTAACCAATCAATCAAGTGATTCACCTTCTTTCTGAAATTCATTATTGTCGTCTTGTGCAAACATACCCATCATCATAGTGGATGGGTCAAAGTCCATATCCGACATGTTTTGCATTTCCTGCATCATACTCATCATATTCATCATGTTCATCATTTGGTCAAATGATTCCATATCAGAGGAGGACATATATGGTTTGATACTGTTTAAAATATCATCCGGAGAATGTTGCTTTTGTTGCATACTACGGAAAAAAGCAATGGTATGCCTGAATTCAAAAAATTTTACATATACGGCCATCATACGTTGGCTTTGGGGAGGAAGAAAAGGGATGAGCAATTTTGTCATTTGCAGAGATTGTGTTGATATGTATTGATCAAAGGGTGTCATCAGGTGAGAAAAATTATCATTCATAGTGCCTCCCAAAAACAAACTTAAAAAAATATATGAAAAAGGAGATGAAAATATGTAAAGCTTCTGTCACGGAGACAGAAGCTTTTTGGAGAACAGGTTTATTTTAGTAGCAGTTGTCGTCGCATCCGCATCCGCAGCCACTTCTGTTGTTGCCGCCGAAGCCACCACAGAAGAACAACAAGATGATAATCCACAAGCAGTCATCGCCACATCCGCATCCACCACGGTTTGATCCCCAACTGTTACCGCCACAGCATAAAAGGAGTAAAATAATCCAGATACAAGAGTTGTTTCCAAATCCGCATCCACATCCGTTAGATCTTTCGTTTCCACAACCGCATCCGCAGTTTGTTGCACTTAAATCGCTCATAATAAGCCTCCATGTATTTTATATTTACACTTCATCATATGTAGGCAGGCTTATCCATGTGAACAAAAAATAAAAAGATACATATTTTAATAGAAAAGGAATCTATTATTATATGAATCGTGTGAAGCAAATAGTCCATTACCAGAAAAATTATCTTGGAAATGGCAGTACGGTGGTAATTATGGATACAGGCGTTGCACGGCATCCCGACCTTTCGGGGCGTATTTGGATGTTTCGTGATTTCATAAATGGGCGGTTTGATATGTATGATGATAATGGCCATGGGACACATGTCTGTGGGGTGATAGGAGGAAGACGAATCGGAATTGCGCCCGCATGTAAAATGATAGTTTTGAAAGTTCTGGATCAAACCGGGAATGGAAGTGTGGAGCAGAGTATGCGCGCGTTTCGGTGGATATTAGAGAATCAGGAAAAATATAATATTCGGATTGTAAATATCTCAATGGGTATGACACCGCATACTAACATACAGGGAGAAAAGTATATTTTGGGGGCAGTTGATCTTTTGTGGAGCATGGGCATTGTGGTGGTGGCAGCGGCTGGAAATTTGGGACCAAAGACGGGAAGTATCACTATCCCGGGTGTTCACGAAAAGATTATAACAGTGGGGTGTTATGATAACATTCATTCGGGGCGAGGCTCAATTGAGAAAAACATATACAAGCCGGATTTGGTAACACCGGGGGCTAATATTTATTCGTGCAATGCTTTCTGGAATGGGGATGAAAAGAAAAAGTATGTTGCAAAGAGTGGCACATCTATGGCGACTCCTATTGTGACGGGAGCGGTGGCAGGACTGCTATCTAAAAACCCCAATTTGACAAATCATGAAATAAAAAAGCGCTTAAAGGAGACGTGTGATAATTTGCATTTGCCTCCTATGAGACAGGGAAGTGGTCTTTTGAATATTAAAAGATTATATAAATAAATATTGTCAAGAAAAAACACTTGACACCAAAAGGATTATTCGTTATGATATCCAAGGTGATAAAAATGGATGAAATTTTGAAGCAGTCTTTGTTGTACGATTTTTATGGTGAACTGCTTACAGAGCACCAAAAGGAAATCTATGAACAATTCATTATAGACGACCTGTCCTTGAGCGAAATTGCAAAGGATGCAGGTATTAGCAGACAGGGAGTTCATGATTTGATAAAAAGATGCAACAAGATTTTAGAAGAATATGAAGCAAAGTTGCATTTGGTAGAGAAGTTTCTTTCTATCAAGGATAAGATACATCAGATAAACGGATTACTTGCAGATGCAAAGGAAGATAATCTGATACAAAAAGTGAAAGAAATTTCGGGAGAGATTATAGAGGAGTTATAGAATGGCATTTGATAGTTTGTCGGAAAAACTTCAAAATGTGTTTAAACATCTTCGCAGCAAGGGACGCTTAACTGAAGAAGATGTCAAAGCAGCACTGAAGGAAGTGAAAATGGCTCTTTTAGAAGCAGATGTTAACTTTAGAGTCGTCAAAGGGTTTATAAAAGAGGTTCAGGAAAGGGCCATTGGTCAGGATGTGATGAATGGTCTGAATCCGGGGCAAATGGTAATTAAGATTGTAAATGAAGAACTAGTCAAATTGATGGGTTCGGAAACAACTGAAATAAAACTCCAACCTGGGCAAGCTACGACGGTCATTATGATGTCAGTTATACAAGGTGCCTGTAAAACGACGACAACTTCTAAAATTGCCGGAAAATTGAAGTTAAAAGGGAAAAAACCATTATTAGTTGCGTGTGATGTGTATCGACCGGCTGCGATTCAACAATTGCAGATTAACGGCGAGAAGCAGGGTGTGGAAGTTTTCTCTATGGGGGAAAAACACAAACCTTCCAATATCGCAAAAGCAGCATTGGAACATGCGGCAAAAAATGGAAATAATATTGTGATTCTGGATACCGCAGGTCGACTTCATATTGATGAAGATATGATGGCTGAACTTTCGGAAATTAAGGAAACTGTGGAAGTGCATCAGACCATTTTGGTTGTGGATGCCATGACCGGTCAGGATGCAGTCAACGTGGCCAATAGTTTTAATGAGAAAATCGGAATAGATGGTGTTATTGTAACAAAATTGGATGGTGATACCAGAGGCGGTGCGGCGCTTTCTATTAAGGCTGTTACCGGAAGACCGATTTTATATGTAGGTATGGGAGAAAAACTTTCCGATTTGGAACAGTTTTATCCGGATAGAATGGCTTCCAGAATCTTAGGCATGGGCGATGTTTTGAGCTTGATTGAAAAAGCAGGCGAAACCATCGACGAAGAACAAGCCAAAGAAATGACAAGAAAAATGAAGAAAGCGCAGTTTGACTTCGAGGATTATCTGATGAGTATGCAGCAGATGAAGAAGATGGGCGGCCTTTCCAGTGTCATGGGTATGATGCCAGGCTTGGGCATGGGAAATGCAAAGATTAAGGATGAAGACATGGATGCAGGCGAGAAGCAGATGGCAAGAATCGAGTCTATTATTTACTCGATGACAGTCCAGGAACGTCGGAATCCAAATATTTTAAATCCATCACGAAAACACAGAATTGCAAAAGGTGCAGGTGTGGATATTAGTGAAGTGAATCGTCTTGTGAAGCAGTTTGAGCAAATGAAGAAGATGATGAAACAACTTCCGGGAATGATGGGTGGCTTTGGTGGTAAGAAAGGAAAGTTCAGACTTCCTTTTTAACACATAGATAAAATAACAAAAAGTATTGTGAGGTAAAGAAAAATGGCAGTAAAAATCAGATTAAGAAGAATGGGACAAAAGAAAGCTCCTTTCTACAGAATCGTAGTAGCAGATTCAAGATCACCAAGAGATGGTAAGTGTATCGATGAAATCGGAACATACGATCCAAATACAGAGCCTTCAACATACAAGGTTGATGAAGAAAAGGCTAAGAAGTGGCTTTCAAACGGTGCTCAGCCAACAGAAGTTGTAGCAAAGATTTTCAAGGCAGCTGGTATTGAGAAATAATATTACGGAGGTTTTTTGATGAAGGAGTTAGTTGAGGTAATCGCAAAATCTCTAGTTGAAAATCCTGACAAAGTAGTAGTTACTCAGACAGAAGATGACAAAGCTATAATTGTTGAACTTAAGGTTGCCCAGTCTGATATGGGTAAAGTAATAGGTAAGCAGGGTAAAATAGCAAAAGCCATTAGATCAGTTGTTAAGGCAGCATCTGCTAAGGAAACTAAGAAAGTTTTAGTAGATATTGTCCAGGAATAAGAGATAAAGGGCGCTAATCGGCGCCCTAACTTTTTATTTTAACAGGAGGTTCATTTGGCGATTAATACAAATGATTTATTACAGGTAGGCGTAATAAGTTCAATGCATGGTGTTCACGGAGAAGTCAAGGTTTTTCCAACGACATCTGATGTTAAAAGATATAAAAAGCTTAAAGAAGTATATCTTGATACGAAAGATAAAATGAATGAATCCGACATGATTAAATTGACGCTTACAGGCGTTAAATTCTTTAAGCAGTTCGCTATAGTTAAATTCGAAGGATATGACAATCCAAATGACATCGAAAAATATAAGGGAAAGCCTATATATGTTACAAGGGAAAATGCAATCAAGCTTGATAAAGATGAGTATTTTATAGCAGACCTTATAGGTGTTAATGTATATAATGAGTCCGATATAGAAATCGGGACTGTTACAGATGTAATAGAAACCGGTGCTAATGATGTATATGTGATTAAATGTACAGACGGCAGGGAATTACTTCTTCCTGCAATTAAACAGTGCATACTTAACGTAAACATCATTGACAAAAAAATGAAGGTTCATGTACTTGACGGTCTATTGGACTAGATTTTAGGGTAACAATTTGAATATACACGTAATGACTCTTTTTCCTGAAATGTTTGATGCAATAAAGCAGAGCATTTTAGGAAGGGCAATTAAAAACAATATAATTTCCGTTGATGCTATTAATATTCGCGATTTTGCTTTTAATAAGCATAATAAAGTCGATGATTATACGTATGGCGGCGGTGCCGGAATGCTTATGCAGGCAGAACCTGTATATCTTTGTCATAAGGCAATAACTGACAGTATTGACAGCAGTAAAAAAATAAGGACGGTTTATCTTACTCCCCAGGGACGTGTTCTAAACCAGGAAATCGCAAAGGAACTGGCAAACGAAGAGGAACTTATTCTTTTATGTGGTCACTATGAGGGAATTGATGAGCGTGTACTAAATGAAGTCGTCACTGATTATATTTCAATAGGTGATTAT
This sequence comes from uncultured Clostridia bacterium, assembly GCA_945992055.1. Lineage (GTDB taxonomy): Bacteria > Bacillota > Clostridia > Lachnospirales > Lachnospiraceae > Faecalimonas. Next base: position 26,850 of record CAMFVG010000100.1, read on the forward strand.
GTACTTACAGGCGGAGAACTGCCTGCAATGGTGCTTATTGATACTGTATCAAGATTTGTGGACGGAGTGCTTAGTAATGATGAATCTGCCATGACGGAGAGTTTTTCAGAGGGTTTACTCGAATATCCGCAATATTCAAGGCCATATGAATGGCATGGGAAGAAGGTTCCTGACATATTAATGAGCGGACATCATGAAAATGTTGAGAAATGGAGATTTGAGCAGTCACTTATAAGGAC
>CAMFVG010000101.1 GCA_945992055.1 uncultured Clostridia bacterium
CGGGTGCGATTCCCGTAGGAGTCATTTATAATTAAATATGGCGCCATAGCCAAGTGGTAAGGCAAAGGTCTGCAACACCTCTATCACCAGTTCAAATCTGGTTGGCGCCTTCAGAAAAACTCCTTGAGATTTCTCAAGGAGTTTTTTAGTTATACTGAAATTGCTGATACGTTCATTTTATTCAATTTACTTAATTAAGCTCTCTCGCGTTGCTACGAGAATATTTTTTAACAAACTGAATAAGGTGATTCATATTGCTTGACAAATGTTCGCCTTGCTTCCAAACAAGACTTATTTGAGTACGCATTGGTGGGTTGAGTGGAATACCAACAAGGCCTGACGTTGATTCAAGCAGAAATTTGAAGATAAAACCGACAGCAAGTCCACTAGCTGCCATATTTTGCATAGTGGTTACCTGTGCTGTATTGAGCAAGATGTTAGGGTTATAGCCACTTTGTTTAAATCTTTCAAGTATCCGCTCGGTTTGAAAGAAACTGTTTTTAAATAAAACTAAATGCTCATCTTTGATATCTTCAATAGTCAAAGTTTCTTTTTGCGATAATCGATGATATTTGCTTACACAACACACATTATCAAATTCAATTAGCGGTTGAGATTTAAGCCGTGCATCCATTGGACCATCATGCGGTAGGAAGGCCATATTGATTCTATGATCCTCGAGCATCCGAATAAGACCGGTACGGTCGTCTTCAAGGATGTTGATTTTAAAATCGGGATAGTTTTTGAAGAAGTCTCCATATAAAATAGGGAGAATAAATGAGCTGAGCATTGGAGGAACGCCGAGGTTCAAGGTTTTATTATCACTCAGTTCTTTCATGGCTTGGAGTGTATAATCAGCTTTTAATAACAAATCGTTGGCAAGTTCTAAAAGTAGCATGCCTTCTTTAGTGAGAATCAGTCGCTTGTTTTGCCGAGTAAAAAGCATTGTTCCGAATTCCGCTTCTAATTTATTGATTGCATTCGAAACAGATGGTTGGGATATATTTAAATATTCCGAGGCTCTGCTTACGCTGTTATATTTGCATACCGTTTGAAAATAGCGAAGTTGATCTAGTGTCATATATTGCCCTCCCTTATATAGAAAAAAACTATGAATTATAAAGATAAAAATATTTTACATATACATTATAGTTTGTTACACTTATAGCATCAAGTGTAAATTTTGAAAGGATGTTGTAAATATGCAAAGATATAAAATAGCTGTAATTGCCGGCGACGGTATTGGCCCCGAAGTTATTGCAGAGGGAGTTAAGGTATTGAAAAAGGTTGCCGAGCTTGATGGTGGTTTTGAATTTGAATTTACCGAATTTCCGTGGGGCTGTGAATATTATCTCGAAAACGGCGAAATGATGCCGAAAAACGGTATCGAGATACTCTCAAAGGTAGATGCAATATTTTTAGGGGCTGTTGGAGCACCTGGGGTGCCCGATCATATATCTTTATGGGATCTTTTGCTTACGATACGTAAAAGTTTTGATCAATATGTTAATCTTCGTCCTGTAAAGCTGTTGAAAGGCGCGCCTTGTCCTCTCAAAAACGTGAGTGAGTCGGATGTTGATATGGTGTTTATAAGGGAAAACAGCGAAGGCGAATATGCAGGAAGCGGAAGCTGGTTGTTTAAGAATAAACCCAATGAAGTAGTGATTCAGGACGGCGTTTTTTCAAGAATGGGTTGTGAGCGAATTATCCGTTATGCTTATGAACTTGCTAAAAAGGAACACAAAACTCTTACAAGTATCAGCAAGGCCAATGCACTAAATTATTCTATGGTTTTTTGGGATCAAATTTTTGAGGAAATCGGTAAGGAATACCCCGAGGTTAAAACTTATTCCTATTTAGTAGATGCTGCAAGTATGTTTATGATAAAAGACCCAAAAAGATTCCAAGTAGTTGTTACATCTAATCTTTTTGGTGATATTCTTACCGACCTTGGCGCAGCTATCGCAGGCGGCATGGGTCTTGCAGCAGGTGCGAATATAAATCCTGAAAGAAAATTCCCGTCTATGTTTGAGCCTATCCATGGCTCTGCACCCGATATTGCAGGGCAGGGAAAAGCAAACCCATTGGCTACTGTCTGGTCAGCAAGTCAGTTGCTTGATTTCTTTGGATATACCGATTGGGGAAAGGTTCTTATTGATTGTATTGAAGAAGTGCTTTGTGAAGGGAAGGTACTTACCGCTGATTTGGGCGGAATCAACTCCACTTGCGAGGTTGGTGATGAGATTATCAGAAAAATAGAAAACAAGAGGTGTTAATATGTTTGAGAGAAGGAATATTATAAACCCTTGGGAAGGTAAAATAGAACCCTTCAAAATTATTGGAAACGTCTATTTTGTGGGTACTTTTCAGGCGTCCTGCCATTTGATTGATACTGGTGACGGTCTAATTTTAATTGACCCCGGCTATTCTAATACACTATATCTTGTTGCTCGTTCCATTTATGAATTGGGCTTCAATCCTAAGGACATCAAGTATATTATAAACACCCATTGGCATTGGGATCACACGGAAGCAACAAGTGCAATGGTTGATTTATCTTGTGCAAAGACGTTGATCGGTCGCTATGACGTGGAAAAAGCAAAAAGATATTTTGAACCCGATATTTTAATTGGTGACGGTGATACACTTTCGCTCGGTAATACAACTATATCATTTATGGAAACCCCCGGTCACACAAAGGGGACGATTTCATTTTTCTTTAATACGGAGGATAATGGAAAAATCTATCGTGTAGCAATGTTTGGCGGTGCAGGTGCGAATACACTAGCGAAAGGACAATTTGATTATGACGGTTGCAGGGAGGATTACCGCAATTCTTTGCATAGACTACAGAAAGAAAAAGTGGATGTTTTTATTGGCAACCATGTTTGGAATAACGACACCGTCGTTAAGGGCGAATTGCTTCTAAAAACAGGAGTCAATAAATTTATTGATAAAAATCTTTGGCACGAGTTTTTAACATTTTGCGAGAAACGTCTAGATGAAGTAATTTCAAAAGAAATATAAAGAAAACACCTAGAATTCTTAAGAATTCTAGGTGTTTTCTTTTTGGTGGATGTATATACTACTTTGTGATATAATTACTTGGACAAATGAAAGGAGTCTAAACATGACAAGATTAATCTTAATACGCCATGGAGAAAGTAAAGCAAATAGGACCTCTATATTTTCTGGATATACGGATGTAGAGTTGGAAGAAAAAGGTCGTATGCAGGCACAGAAAACGGCAAAATATGTTACCGGTAATTATCAGATTGATAAAGTGTATGCCAGTGATTTGAAACGTGCCTTTGAAACAGGGAAAGCAGTTGCAGATTTACTAGGAATGCAGGTGATTCCTGAAAAAGGTATGCGTGAAGTCAATGGAGGCGCTTGGGAAGCAGTTAAATTTGCTGAATTAAAAGTTCGATATAAAGAAGCGTATGGACTGTGGTTGGAAGATATTGGAAGGTGTCGCTGCACCGAAGGAGAGTCTATTGCAGAATTAGGACAACGTATTTGGACTACGTTGACAAGGATTGCTTCTGAAAATGACGGCAAAACAGTTGTAGTAGCAACACATGCTACTCCGATACGCGTTATGCAAAGTTTAGTGCAGACAGGTGGATTGGAAAAAATGAAGGATATTCCATGGGTATCTAATGCTTCAGTAAGCGAGTTAGAGTATAACAATGGACAATGGAATTTTGTGAAAATAGGATATGATGGACATATGGAAGAAATACGCACAGAGTTGCCGAAAGATGTTTAAATCTTCGGCAACTTTTTTGTGATTTTATGCATATGCAAATAGAGAGGAATTGCCATGAATGGGAAGGCCATTCCCACTAACATACCAAGTTTCATTCCCAGTTGTTCCGGAGTCAGGGTAAGTTGTCGGGCAAGTTCTGTTATAGAAGGATGTCTGATGGCGATGTCGGTTACAACACCAATTAGTTGTGGAGCAACCGATGCGCCTAAATCCCCGCCGGCAGCCATTAGAGCAAAGATAAAGACTCCTGCATGAGGAAAATGCTCTGTTGCAACAATCAGGCTTCCCGGCCATAGCATAGATACACAGAGTCCGGTCAATGAACAGGCAAGCAGACCAATGATTGGGTGATTGCTGATTGCTACGATTAGATAGCATGATGTGGCACCAATCATCCCCAGTGACAGTATTTTTGTGATATGCTTTCCATGTTTTCCATATAGAGAGCGTCCTAAACCTAGCATAGCAGAAAAGAGTGCAACACCGAAAATGTCACCCAAAGCTTTTGGAATACCAAGAGCTTGTTCCATGAAACTGGAGCTCCATTGAGCCATGGAAACTTCGCTGGCACCGCCGAAGAAAATCATGAGAACACAAAGCCAAAGTTTTTTGCTTTTCATTTGTTTCAGTACACCGGAGACACGACCAGGCGTTTGCAGTTCTGGAATATCAGCACCTAAAAACAAAAGAAATGAACATGCAGGAATGAGTGCCAATATGAGAGCCAACCAATACCAGTTATTTGTTCCAGTTAGTAAAAGAAAGAGTGTGCTGAAAATTGCTACAAATACAACACCCCATGCATACGATGCGTGAAGATTGCTCATTTCTCTTTCTGGGTTTTCGGAAGGAATTGCAGCAATAACAGGGCTAATGAGGACCTCGCAAAGCCCGGCAGATGCAGAGAAGATTAAAGTTCCAAGGATAATTCCAACATATGCGGTCTGCGGAAAAAAACAAGGCCATAGAGCATAAACGAGGAGCCCCATAGTCGTTAATGCAGGGGTAAACATTACGGTTTTTGCAATATTAAATTTATGAGAAAAGAAAGAAAAGATAAGGTCTACAAGTAGTTGTGTGACAAAATTTATTAATATCAAAAGTCCTAACAATGTGTAAGAAATGTGATACAAGTTACGAAAGGTTAAAAATAAAAGTGGTGATATATTTGTAACAACTGACATAGAAATATTTGTTGTGTAGCATGCATATTTTACACGTGAGTATGTATTCATCGTTTTTCAAGTCTCCCTTGGAAAAATTTTATCTTTGTCTATTATATACTAAAATGCGGATGAGTGGTATCATTTTTCCTTTTGAAAAGTATATGGATTGACAAAAAAGATTAATTTGTTATAATAATTACATTATCGGAATACATTGATAATAGTAATATGGCGCCATAGCCAAGTGGTAAGGCAAAGGTCTGCAACACCTCTATCACCAGTTCAAATCTGGTTG
>CAMFVG010000102.1 GCA_945992055.1 uncultured Clostridia bacterium
GTATAAGTTACGAACAGAGTATCATTTTCAAGGCTATATTCATGTAAAAGCCATCCCGGGAGCGCCCAAGGAATTGATTCGTAAGGTTGGATTTCTAGCAGACAGAATGAGCGTAAACCTGGAACTTCCTACACCGGAAAGCCTGCAAAGATTAGCACCACATAAGACAAGAAAGACCATTCTGACACCCATGCGTTTGGTACAAAATGGTATGGAAGAGAACCGGCAGGAAATTATGGTTTATCGACATGCACCGCGATTTGTTCCGGCAGGACAAAGTACGCAGATGATTGTAGGAGCTACACCGGAAAGTGATTATCAGATTTTGAATGTGGCAGAGGCTCTGTATAAGAATTTTGATTTAAAGAGAGTCTTTTATTCGGCATTTATTCATGTAAATGAAGATTCCAGTTTGCCCGCAAGGACAGATGATGGTCCGCCGCTTCTGCGAGAACATCGGCTTTATCAGGCGGATTGGTTATTACGATATTATCATTTTGAAGCGAAGGAATTATTGTCTGAACAGAATCCAAATTTTAATGTACTCATCGATCCGAAATGCAATTGGGCCTTGGAACATTTGGAGTTTTTTCCGGTAGAAGTGAATCGGGCAGATTATCGCACGTTGCTGCGTGTTCCGGGAATAGGATATAAGTCTGCAGAGCGAATTGTAAGAGCGAGAAGAATGGGGAAATTAGGTTTTTCGGATTTGAAGAAGATGGGAGTAGTATTAAAACGGGCTCTTTATTTTATTACTTGTAATGGGAAAATGATGTATCCGACGAAAATAGAGCAAGACTATATTTTGCGTAATCTTTTAAGTACAGATGAAAGGATACCGATTTCCGTTCAGGAGATGGGATATCAGCAACTGTCTTTGTTTGATGATGTAAAGTTTAGGCAGGAACAACTGGGAGTGATAAATCAATGAAAAAAATTTATGTTTGCAGTGACACACAGATAGGCATTTTCTCTGCTATTTATGAAGCATGGAAAACAAAATTAGAGGAAGATGGAGTAGGAATTGCTCTTTGTGGTATGGTGGATCAGGCTCTTTTTTGTGAGTATTTGGAAGTGCAAGAGGAGGAAAAAAAGATGCTTGCCGTGGAGAAAATGATACGGAAGCATTTGGGAGAATATGCTTATTGGAACATTTATCATGCATTATTATCTCATGATGAAAAGAAGGGGGATGCGATTCTTGGAATGATGCTAGCGGCAAGAAAAATTCCTGATAGTAAGCGTATTATGGAACATTTGACGCATCCCAAGGTAGAAAAGGTATTTTCTCTTGGCAGGAAGGTAGCCAACGAAGCACATTATTATCATGAGTTTGTCCGATTTTCAGAACTGGAAAACGGGATACTTTTTTCTGAAATTGAACCTAGGAATCGAATTTTATCGTGTTTAGGAGAACATTTTTCTAATCGATTTCCATTAGAAAATTGGATGATATATGATAGAACACATGATATGGCACTTGTACATGAAAAAGGGAAAAAGTGGACACTAGTGCATGACATTCAGAAAGTTGGGGAAATCAAGGGGCAGTTTGCTACTTGTGAATCCTTGTATGTAGAACTTTGGCAAGTCTTTTTTCGGAGCATCTCGATCAAGGAGCGGGAAAGCCATGAAAGGCAGAGACAAAATTTACCGTTATTATTTCGGAGTCATATGACGGAATTTCAGGAACAAAATGGAGGATCAGTATGTTATAATCAATATGTTAATACAGAGAAAAGAGGAATACAATGAAAACATTGCATCGAATAGTGGGAAGTTTAGCGGGGATATCGATGCTAATCATATTACTTATTTCGGCATTTGAGATAGGTGCCTATAGTGATTATGGGTGGTATGAAAGAGCATACATAAAATACGATGTACTTGCGGATTTGGAGATGGAGATGGAAGATGTCATGGATGTTACGCAGGAAATGATGGCATATCTTCGAGGAAACCGTGAAGATTTAGTGGTAGAGACCAGAGTGGATGGCAGAAATCGCGAGTTTTTTAATGCACGGGAAAAAGCGCACATGATAGATGTGCAAAAACTTTTTGTTGGTGGTTTGTGGCTCCGTCGTAGCGCTGTGCTTTTGTTGCTTTTGACAATCGAAATTTTATGGAAAACAAAAGGGGATTGGAAACAAATTTTGCCGAAAGCGTGTCTAATCAGTATAGGTAGTTTTATAGTATTTGCGATTGGGGCAGGCGTGTTGTTTATGACGGACTTTACAAGGTATTTCACCTTGTTTCATGAAGTCTTCTTTGACAATGATTTGTGGCTGCTGGATCCACGTACAGATTTGCTGATTCGGATGCTGCCGGAAGGCTTTTTCTTGGATATGGTGGTAAGAATCGGCACCATTTTTTTTGTTTTAGCGGGACTCATGCTAGGAATCAGTATTTTGGTGCTAAAGTTTGTAAAAACAAGGAAAAAAAATGTACGAATGAAGAAAAATGTGATATGATACGTTATATACAAAAAAGACAATCGTAAATGGAGGATACTATGAGTAGTGTAAGACGCGTTTATGTGGAAAAGAAACCAGAGTATGCTGTTCAGGCAAAAGCATTGAAAAGCGAGATGAAAAGTTATTTGGGAATCAAAAATGTAGAGAATGTTCGAGTTTTGATTCGTTATGATATTGAGAATATTTCCAATGCGACATTTGAAACCGCATGTAACGGAATTTTTTCAGAACCGCCGGTAGATACGTTGTATAAAGAGACCTTTGATATGAAGGAAGGAAGCCGCGTGTTTTCTGTGGAATATCTTCCTGGTCAGTTTGACCAAAGAGCAGATTCGGCTGTTCAGTGTGTGCAGTTTATCAAAGAAGATGAACTTCCTGTTATTAAGTCTGCTACAACGTATGTAATTGAAGGAAATCTTACAGATGAGGAATTTGAAGCAGTAAAAGCGCATTGTATCAATCCGGTAGACTCCAGAGAGACTGGTATGGAAAAACCGGACACCTTGATTACTGTGTTTGACGAGCCGGCAGATGTGAAGATTTTTGACGGATTCAAAGACATGGCAGAGGATGCATTGAAGGAATTATACAATTCCCTTGGAATGGCAATGACATTTAAGGATTTCTTGCATATTCAGAACTATTTTAAGAATGAGGAAAACAGAGACCCTTCTATGACAGAAATTCGTGTGCTTGACACCTATTGGTCTGACCATTGCCGTCATACAACGTTTGCGACAGAGCTTACAGATATTACATTTGGCGAAGGGGATTATAAAGAACCGATTGTAAATGCATATAAACAATATTTGAAAGATCATAGCGAAATCTTTGCAGGTAGAGAAGATAAATTTGTTTGCCTCATGGATCTTGCGCTTATGGCAATGCGAAGATTGAAACTGGAAGGGAAATTAGAAGACCAAGAAAAATCAGATGAGATTAACGCATGTAGTATCGTTGTACCAGTAGAAGTTGATGGAGTAGAGGAAGAATGGCTTGTAAACTTCAAGAATGAAACACACAACCACCCGACAGAAATCGAACCATTTGGTGGTGCAGCAACCTGTCTTGGAGGATGTATCCGTGACCCATTGTCAGGCCGTACATACGTATATCAGGCAATGCGTGTAACAGGTGCAGCAGACCCGACTGTATCCGTAAAAGATACATTGAAGGGAAAACTTCCGCAAAAGAAATTGGTACGTGAAGCTGCACATGGATATAGTTCATATGGTAACCAGATTGGTCTTGCAACCGGTGCGGTTAAGGAAATCTATCATCCGAATTATGTAGCAAAGCGTATGGAGATTGGTGCGGTTCTTGGAGCTGCCCCTAGAAGAGCAGTTATCCGTGAAACTTCGGACCCGGGTGATATTATCATCTTACTTGGTGGACGTACCGGACGTGACGGATGTGGTGGTGCGACAGGTTCTTCAAAAGTTCACACAGAGGAATCAATCGAAACCTGTGGTGCAGAAGTACAGAAAGGGAATCCGCCGACTGAGCGTAAGATTCAACGTTTATTTAGAAGAGAAGAAGTAAGTAAATTGATTAAGAAGTGTAACGACTTTGGTGCCGGTGGTGTTTCTGTTGCGATCGGAGAATTGGCAGACGGACTTCAAATCAATTTGGATAAGGTTCCAAAGAAATATGCAGGTCTTGACGGGACTGAAATTGCAATTTCTGAATCACAAGAACGTATGGCAGTAGTAATTGATCCAAAAGATGTGGATGAATTCATGACATATGCGAAGGAAGAAAATTTGGAAGCGGTTGCGGTTGCAGAGGTAACAGAAGAACCAAGATTAGTGCTTTCTTGGAGAGGAAAAGAGATTGTTAATATTTCTCGTGCATTCCTTGATACGAACGGGGCACATCAGGAAACGAAGGTAGCGGTAGATATTCCGAATAAAGAGGATAGCATTTTAGTAAAACCACAAGTGGAAGATGTGAAAGAAAAATGGATGGCTACTTTATCGGATTTAAATGTATGTTCTCAAAAAGGCCTTGTAGAAATGTTTGATGGTTCTATTGGTGCAGGTTCTGTATTTATGCCGCACGGTGGAAAATATCAGATGACAGAAACACAGGCTATGGTAGCAAACTTGCCTGTGCTTACAGGTAAATGTGATACGGTAACGATGATGAGTTATGGATTTGATCCATACCTTTCAAGCTGGAGCCCATATCACGGTGCAGTTTATGCCGTGTTAGAATCTGTTGCAAAGATTGTGGCAAATGGTGGAGACTATCGCAAAATCCGTTTGACATTCCAGGAATATTTCAGACGTATGTCAGAGGAACCATCTAGATGGAGTCAACCATTTGCAGCACTTCTCGGTGCATATGATGTACAACTTGGATTGGGACTTCCATCCATTGGTGGAAAAGACAGTATGTCAGGAACATTCCAAGACATTGATGTACCACCAACATTGGTATCTTTTGCAGTAGATGTGGCGACGCAGAAGGATATCATCACACCGGAATTTAAGAAAGCCGGCAATAAGTTGGTATGGCTGAAGATTGCAAAAGATGCTTATGATTTGCCGGTATATAGCCAAGTTATGGAGCAATACGGTAAATTCCATGAGGATATTCAAAAAGGAAACATCGTATCTGCTTATACGTTAGACAGACATGGTATTGCAGCAGCAGTCAGCAAGATGGCGTTTGGTAACGGTATGGGAGTTGCCATTTGTGGTTGTGTAGATAAGAAGGATTTGTTTGCACCGGCATTTGGTGATATGGTGGCAGAAGTTCCTGCAGATAAGGTTAGTGAACTTAACATTGAACATGTTGTAATCGGTGAAGTGACGGACAATGGAGTGCTTTCATATGGAGATGTGAAGATTGATTTGTCAGAGGCAGTAGAGACATGGAAAGCTCCGTTAGAGAAAGTATTTGCGTCTGTGGCAGGTGTGGATGCACCGACACCGGTGGAAGAAAAATTGTACAAAGCAGACAGCATCTATGTATGTAAGAATAAAGTAGCAAAACCGACGGTATTCATTCCAGTGTTCCCAGGAACAAACTGTGAATATGATAGCCGCAAAGCATTTGAACGTGCAGGTGCAAATGTGATTACAAAAGTATTCAAAAACTTGACTGCAGACGATATTCGTGAATCTGTAGCAGAATTTGAAAATGCAATCAATGAAGCACAGATTATTATGTTCCCAGGTGGATTTAGTGCAGGTGATGAACCGGATGGTTCTGCAAAATTCTTTGCAACTGCATTCCAAAATGCAAAAATCAAAGAAGCAGTAGAAAAGTTGCTCAATGAGCGAGACGGACTTGCGCTTGGTATCTGTAATGGCTTCCAAGCACTGATCAAATTAGGTTTGGTTCCATATGGTAAGATTTGTGGACAGACAGAAGGTTCGCCTACCCTTACTTACAATACGATCGGACGTCATATTTCTAAAATGGTGTACACGAAAGTGGTGACTAATAAATCGCCATGGTTGCAACAAGCACAGCTTGGAGGTGTTTATACAAACCCGGCATCCCATGGAGAAGGCCGCTTTGTAGCACCGGAAGCAGTACTGGACGAACTCTTTGCAAACGGACAAGTAGCTACACAGTATTGTGATTTGGATGGAAATATTACAATGGACGAAGAATGGAATCCAAACGGTTCATACAGAAGTATTGAAGGTATTACAAGTCCGGATGGCCGTGTACTTGGTAAGATGGCGCATTCAGAACGTAGAGGCGATTCTGTTGCCATTAATATTTACGGAGAACAAGACCTTAAGATTTTCGAATCCGGTGTACAATATTTTAAATAGAATTGTGAACAAAAATACTGCTCATATCATATTGATATGAGCAGTATTTTTATGCCAGTATTTCTTCTCCGGATTCAAATAAGAGTTCGTTCGTTTGTTGAACGGAAAGCTTTTGTTTTAATGCAAAGATGATAATAGAATCTTTGTGCTTTCGAGGATAGAGTTTTCCTAAATTAGCAAGTGCAAGTGCGCGTTGTGTTTCTTCGTAATTCATCTGGGCAGCTAGGCAAAGTGCCAATACTTTGTCTCGACCGGGATTTTTCGTTCCGTTCAAGACTTGATATGCATAATTTCTTTGAATCTGTGAAGCACGAATCAAATCGCTTTCCACAATATCGTGTTCGCGCAGATATGAGAAAAGATATTCTGCAAAGGAAGAGAAACCGCCCTGTTCTGGTAGTTGACTGGTATAGGTATCCAGTTCGGCCCTGGTACGAGATTTCTGTAAAATTTTTAATAATTCTTCGGTAGTTAGATTTTTCCTTTGTATGTCAGTCATGTGTGTCTTCTTCTTGCATAAAAACTGGTTGTATTATATAATTTTTTCATTACAAAAGCAAGGATGGAGTACAAGATGGAAGTTGCACAAGCATATAGAATGTCCTTATATCAGGATTATGGGCCTCTTGGAACGAAAGAGCATGTTAGATTAGTACGTAATCAAGAGAATGGACAAATATGTGTAAAGAAAGAAGTGGACAGCACCCAGCAGGATGTGATTGCATTTCGACAAAAAAATCATAGTTCCTATTTTCCGGAATTATATGAAGTGATTGAGGAAGATAATAAAAGTATAGTCATTGAGGAGTACATCAATGGTATCACGTTAGAGGAGTATATGATGGGAGAGCCTTTGGCAGAGGAGGAAGCAGTTCGGATTGCGAAACAAATCTGTGAGGCACTTTTGGAACTGCATCAAGCAACACCCATGATTGTTTATCGGGATTTAAAAACGGAGAATGTGGTAATTACCAAAGTTGGCAATGTAAAATTGGTCGATTTTGATATTTCCCGATCCTTTCATGAAGGGAAGAAGCGAGATACTGTTTTAATGGGCACTGCAGAATATGCAGCACCGGAGCAGTTCGGGTATTTTCAAACGGACAATCGAACCGATATCTATGCATTTGGAGTGCTATTTAATTATATGCTTACAGCGAGATTTCCGATTGAGCAAGTTACAACGGGGAAATTCAAGAAATTGATTGAGAAATGTATCGAATTGGAACCTTCTAAAAGATATCAGAGGATAGAAGAGATATTATATATATTGGAACCAAAAGAAGAGTTTGTTGCGATGGGAAATGATGCAAATCGGCAGTCATGGACGATACCCGGTTTTAGAAGCAAAGTACCGTGGAAAATGATTTTGGCAGTTCTGGGTTATTTCTTTTTCACTTATTTATCCCTGGATATGGATTTTGTAAATGAAGCAGGAATTGAGTACACAGGGGCTGTAAAATGGGTGAATCGAATTCTTATGCTATTTAGTTTTTGGGGAACCATCTTGTTTTCATGTAATTATCGAGGGATTTCAAAAGAAATCAAATGGTATCGACATCATTCTTTACTAGTTCGTGTGGCATCCTATATAGGTACCTGGTTTGTTTTTATTGTTGTGGCAGTTGCGCTTTCACAATTTGTTGAGCGAATACTGAATCTTTAAAGTGTATGCTTACAGCATACCAAAATGTAAATATATGGAATAAAATAAGAGACATGGATGAAGACCGTGTCTCTTATTTATTGGAATTTTTAAGATATTCCTTCAGTATTAAGTTTATATATTGTGAAAATGAGCGATCATCGTTTTCGGCAAGTTTTTTGATTCGCTCAATCACTTCAGTGTCAAGAGTAATACTGACTTTATTTTTTAACGGTTTCATACAATCACCTCTTTCGCGTATAATATATCAATTTATGCGAACGAAGGTTGACTTATGCTATAAAATCGCATAAAATAGTATAAAGTAGTATAAATCAGGAGGAAGAACAATGCAAAACGGAAATGAAACAAAGGTATGTAAGTATTGCCAAACAGAAATCTCAAAGAAAGCAAAAGTGTGCCCGAATTGTAAGAAAAAACAGGGTGGTATTGTAAAGTGGATTGTTATTGGTGTAATAGTCATTGCAATTATCAGCGCTGTTTCTGGCGGAGACGATGAAGGTAAGAAAACAGCATCTACAGGTGGAAAACAGGAAGAAAAGCAGGAACAAGCAATAGAATATATGCCATGCACTGCTTCAGAAATGATGCAAACACTTGAAAGCAATGCGTTGAAGGCAGAATCTACATATCAAGACAAATACGTGGAATTAACAGGAAGATTGGGAAATATTGATAGTGATGGGAAATATATTTCCATCTTACCGGCAGATGATGAATGGGCAATTATAGGTATTCAATGTTATATTCAGAATGATGACCAGAAGGCACAGGTTGCAGATATGACTGTGGGAGATACGGTGACTTTAAAAGGTCAGATTACGGATGTAGGTGAAGTTTTAGGTTACAGTTTGGATATTGATAGTATCAATTAAACAGCGGTAGAAAAGCAGAGTAAGGATTTGTTTCCTTACTCTTTTTTTGCGTTTTTGCATATTACCAAAACTTGTACATATATTGTCTAAAGAGGTGGAGAGGAATGAAAAAACTACAAGTTATGAATATTCTTTCCCATGAAGTGCGTGAGATTTTAGCAAAGGAAAGATTGGATTATGCTTTACTACAGGAAATTCGCTTGAGAATCGGACATCCTATCATCTTATGTTACGGGGGGAAGGAGCGTGTACAAAAGGAGATTGTAACACAAGACATGGTGAGAGAAACACTGGATTTTGTCAGTAATTATTCATTATATGCTTATGAAAACGAGTTAAGGCAAGGATTTATTACGGTGGAGGGAGGACATCGAGTAGGGATGGCCGGTCAGGTAATTCTTGAAAATGGACATGTTAAAAATCTGAAGCAGATAGCATCGCTAAATATCCGAATTTCTCATGAGATTTTAAACTGCTCAAATGCTCTATTTCCATATATAACGAAGGAACGGTGCCTCTACCATACCATGATCATTTCTCCTCCAAGGTGTGGAAAAACAACACTCTTAAGAGATTTAATTCGGCAAATTTCAGACGGAAACAGATGGGTAAAAGGATGCAATGTGGGAGTTGTAGATGAGCGTTCAGAACTAGCCGGGTGTTATCAAGGCATACCACAAAACCATATGGGCATGCGGACAGATGTGTTGGATGGATGTCCGAAGGCAGAAGGCATGCTAATGCTCATTCGCTCTATGGCACCACAGGTGATAGCAGTGGATGAAATCGGTGTGCTTGAAGATGTACAGGCTATCCGATATGCCATGAACTGCGGATGTAAAATGCTAGCGACGGTACATGGAGATTCTGTAGATGAGATAAAGCGAAAACCACTTTTCGGACAATTAATTCAGGAACAGGCTTTTGAGAGATATGTGGTGCTGAAAAACGGAAGAAGTGTTGGTGAGATAGCAGGCATTTATGATGAAAACGTACAATTAATTTATAGGGAAAAAGATTATGACTAAATGGATTGGAAGTATTTTGATTCTTGTGGCTAGTAGTGGACTTGGAATCTGTCAAAGCCAAGAACTAAAAAAACATTTGGATGAGCTAGAGGCATTACAAAAGTTGTTCTACATGTTAAAAAGCGAATTGCAATACACAAGAGCTCCGTTTGCAGAACTTTTTGAAAAAATAGGAAATAAGATGGAAAAACCATACAGTGTTTGGTTACTAAATTTAAGTCGTCGGTTAAGGGAAAAGGGGACAGGTTCCTTTTGGGAAATCTGGTGTCTTTCCATTGCAGAGGATATGCAAGTGCTGTATCTAAAAAAAGAGGAATTGGAAGAATTGAAGAATGTTGGAAAAAGTTTGGAATACACAGAAAGTTTGGAATTGTATATGGAACAAATGGAGTATCGGATAACGCACACGCGAAAAGCGTATGAGACAAAAAGAAAGTTATATAGAAGTATGGGAATTATGGGAGGAATTTTTCTTGTAATTTTGCTTTTATAAATAGGAGGAAGTATGGGAATCAGTCTGATATTTAAAATTGCGGCAGTTGGAATCTTGGTGTCAATCTTAAGCCAGGTCCTTAAGCATAGCGGAAGAGAGGAACAGGCGTTTTTGACCAGTTTTGCAGGGCTTTTGCTGGTGTTGTTTTGGATATTGCCATACATCATAGAATTGTTTGAACAAATCCAACGTTTGTTTGAATTTTAGGGGTAAAAATATGAGTATTATTCAAGTAGGAATATTAGGTGTCATAGGGGTTCTGTTTGCAGTAAAACTAAAACAGGAGAAGGCAGAAGTTTCAGTATATCTTTGTATTGTACTAAGTCTCTTTTTATTTTTTGGGATTTTAGAAAAATTAGAATTGATAGTTGCCACTATAAGGGAAATTGGTGATTTTATTCAGATAGATGGAGGTTATGTTATGACACTCATTAAAATGCTTGGTATTACATATTTGTCTGAATTTTCTTCCGGGATTTGTAAAGATGCAGGATATCAAAGCATTGCGGTACAAATAGAAATGTTCGGGAAAATCACAATTTTAGTTTTGAGCCTTCCAATTCTTTTGGCATTACTAAGGACCATAAGGGAGTTTCTGGCATGAGGAAGGTACTCGTTTGTTTCATTCTCCTTTTGTTTTTATTGCCCATGGAAGTAGCGGCAGAAGAAGTACCTCAAGAAGAAATTCAGGCAGAATTATTTAAGCAGTTTGAATTTTCGGAGATAGACAAGACTCTAAGTGATATTTTCCCAAATGAGAAAATGGGATTTTTAGATACTGTGATGGGATTGATTTCCGGAGATTTGGAATTTTCTTTTACTTTGGTCAAGAATTTTATAAGGCAACAATTCATCTACGAATTAGAGTACAGTAAGGCAGGATTGATACATATTTTGATTTTGGTAATTGTGGCAGCTGTATTTTCTAATTTCTCCAGTGTTTTTAAAAGTACCCAAGTATCAGAAATTAGTTTTTTTATGCTCTATATGTTGCTTATCACCATATGTCTAGACAATTTTCGGGTTTTGACAGATTCGGTTTTGGTAAATCTTGAAAAGCTAGTGGAGTTTATGAAACTGTTAGGACCGATTTACTTTTTAGCAGTTGGTATGGCTACCGGCAGTAGTACGTCGCTTGTGTTTTATCAGTTGGTGTTACTGATCATACTTTTAGTGGAAATTTTGATTATGAGCTTTCTGGTACCCATAACACAAATTTATCTAATGATGCGTATTCTAGGTAATTTTTCGACAGATATCCCACTTTCTAAATTTGCTGAATTTTTGGAAACAATTGTCAAGTGGTCTCTAAAGACTTTGACGGCAGGAGTGATTGGTTTTAATGTCATTCAGGGATTGATACACCCTGCTATCGATACGGTGAAACGAAGCCTAATGCTAAAGGGCGGAGAAGCACTGCCGATTATTGGAAATATTGTAGGTGGTGCTACGGAAATTGTACTGGGTACGGCTGTGCTTATTAAGAATGGAATAGGAGTAGCTGGAATGCTGATCTGTCTTATGATTTGTTTAGTGCCTACCATTCAGATGGCTGTGACGGTGTTACTCTATAAATTTTTGGCCGCATTGATACAACCAATCTCTGATAAACGTATGGTAAATTGTGTCAGTAGTATTGCAGATGGGACAGGATTATTGCTGAAAATTGTAATTACAACAGGGATATTGTTTTTGTTGACTATAGCTATTGTGGCAACGACTACGGGAGGATAGAATGCTGGATTATATTTATCAATGGATTGAAAATATTGCTTTTTATTTGGTGATTATTGTTGCCATTATACAAATGGTGCCAGGAGAGAGTTATAAAAAATACATTCGATTTTTTGTGGGTATGATTTTGATTCTAATGATGGCGGGACCGATTTTAAAAATATTTCATATACAGGGATATCAGGAACTTACATATAAAAAGGAATTAGAAAGAATAGAGGAGGTTATTATTGGAAGGTAGATGGAGTAAGTTGCTACCAAAGAAGAATCAGTGGGTGCTTGTTCTGTTAGTAGGAATTCTATTGGTTGTTATTGCGATACCCACAAAGACAGATTCGGCAACGGACGTGGGAGACAAGCATATATCAGTTGCATCTTCAGATATAGAGGAGAAACTGGAAAATTTGCTCACGAATATGCAGGACGTGGGAACAGTACAGGTGATGATTACATTTCAGGAAGATGAACAAGTAGAGGGAATTGTAGTTCTTGCAGAAGGTGCAGGAAATGCAGTCGTAATACGTAATATAACCGAAGTTGTGCAAGCATTATTTGATGTGGACGCGCATAAAATTAAGGTGATAAGAAGTAATATCAATAATTAGGAGGAGATAGTTTGAAACGAATGTTTAAGAAAAATCAGATTATGATTACAGCATTGGCAGTTATGATTGCAATTGCAGGATATCTGAATTATTCCGGGAGCCTCTTTGGAGAGCAGACGGAAAAGACCAACAACGAGGTTGCAAATCAAGAATTGCTTGATATTAGTTTGGAGGAATCCGGAGAAATCGATTCCTTGGAAAGTGAAGTGGATGGGACACCGGGAGAAGCTGTTTTAACAAGCGGTATTGTGGCAGAGGCAAAAGTGACAAGAGAACAGGTTCGTGCACAAAATAAGGAGACATTACTGGAGATTATTAACAACAAAGATTTAAGTGAAAAACAAAAGGAAGAAGCAGTTTCAGAAATGGTGGCAATGACAAAAATAGCAGAGCAAGAAGCAGCGGTTGAGACAATGTTGACATCAAAGGGATTTTCGGAGGTTGTTGTGACATTGACAGAACAAGGTGCAGATATTGTGGTGAATAGTGCAGAGTTGACCGATGCAAAACGAGCACAGATTGAAGATATTGTGACAAGAAAAACGGGTGTCTTGCCGGAAAATATCGTGATTGTACCGATGCATGAATAGATTCTGTTTGCAGAGAAATAATAGATGTGATAAACTAGACAAGTATGTTGATTGAGTAGATTAGGAGAGTGTTATGTCACATTTTACAGACGAGATAAAGAAAAGAAGAACATTTGCGATTATATCGCATCCGGATGCGGGAAAGACCACGCTTACGGAGAAGTTTTTGTTATACGGAGGAGCCATCAATCAGGCAGGATCGGTAAAAGGGAAGGCAACAGCAAAGCATGCTGTTTCGGACTGGATGGAAATAGAGAAAGAGAGAGGTATTTCCGTTACGTCTTCAGTTCTTCAGTTTAACTATGACGGATACTGTATTAATATTTTGGACACCCCTGGACATCAGGATTTTTCAGAAGATACATATCGTACGTTAATGGCAGCAGATTCGGCGGTAATGGTTATTGATGCATCAAAGGGTGTCGAGGCACAGACAAGAAAATTGTTTAAAGTTTGTGTGATGCGTCATATTCCTATTTTTACTTTTATCAATAAGATGGATCGAGAGGCATTGGATACTTTTGAGTTGCTAGACGATATTGAGAAAGAACTGGGAATTGCAACTTGTCCGATTAATTGGCCGATTGGATGTGGCAAAGAATTCCGAGGCGTATTTGACCGTGAACATAGAGAAATAGAGTTTTTTTCCGAAACGCACAAAGGTACTGCTATGGGAGAAGTTCGAAAAATTGCATTAGATGACCCGGAAGTGGGTACATTAATCAGTGCAGAACAGAAAGCACAGTTAAATGATGAAATTGAACTTCTGGATGGTGCCAGTGCGGAATTTGATTTGGCTCTGGTAAGCAAGGGAGAATTATCTCCGGTATTTTTTGGGTCAGCACTTACAAACTTTGGGGTGGAGACATTTCTGCAACACTTTTTGCAGATGACAAGCTCTCCACTTCCTCGAATGTCCAATCTTGGCAGCATTGATCCGATGAAAGAGAAAGACTTTTCGGCATTTGTGTTCAAGATTCAGGCAAATATGAATAAAGCCCATCGAGATCGAATCGCTTTTATGCGGATTTGTTCCGGTGAATTTGAAGCCGGCATGGATGTGTTCCATATTCAAGGGGGCAAAAAGGTCAGACTTTCACAGCCACAACAGATGATGGCAAGTGAAAGGAAGATGATTGAAAAAGCATATGCAGGTGATGTGATTGGTATTTTTGATCCGGGTATTTTTTCCATTGGTGATACATTGACCACATCTCCGGATAAATTTGCATATGAAGGAATTCCAACCTTTGCACCGGAGCATTTTGCAAGAGTGCGTCAGATGGATACGATGAAGAGAAAGCAGTTTGTAAAGGGAATCAATCAGATTGCACAAGAGGGTGCTATTCAAATTTTCCAAGAATATAATACTGGTATGGAAGAGATTATTGTAGGCGTAGTTGGAGTGCTCCAGTTTGATGTGTTGAAATATCGTCTGGAGAACGAGTACAACGTAGAAATCAAGTTAGAATCACTTCCGTATGAACATATTCGTTGGATTGAAAATGAAGATATTGACCTGGATAAACTGGTCGGAACATCCGATATGAAGAAGATCAAAGATTTAAAAGAAAGACCATTGTTATTGTTTGTAAACAGTTGGAGTGTGCGTATGACGGAAGAACGCAACGAAGGCCTGATTTTATCCGAGTTTGGACGTTCATAAACTGGTGTAAGTTTCTATTTGCAAAATAGCATTAATTTGTTATAATAAGAACAGTAACAAGCCAAACTGGGAGGTTTTAAAATTATGGGAAAAGAAACAAACAATGGATATACAATACAATTAGCAAACGAACAAGGTGAAATTATTATTGCAGATGAAGTCATTGCAATTATCACCGGATTAGCAGCAATGGAAGTTGAAGGTGTGGCATCTATGGTGGGAAATGCAACGAGAGAGTTGATTAGTAAGTTGGGCATTAAATCACTGTCGAAAGGTGTTACCGTGGAAGTAGTCGAAGACGTTGTGAAAGTAGATGCGGCAGTCAATTTGAAATATGGATACAATATTAAAGAAGTGTCCACAAAAGTGCAGGACAAAGTAAAAACTGCAATTGAGAACATGACAGGGCTTACAGTTGCAGATGTCAATGTCCGTGTTGCAGGAATTGAAGTGAATTCATAAAGGCAGGCAAAGGAATCTCATTAAGAGATTCCTTTTTTTGCTTTATAGAAACTTCGTTTCCATAAAGCAAAAAACGCTCCGCGCAGGATGCGCAGAGACGCGTACAAGGAATGCATTGCTACGCAATCGCGTCTCGCGCGAGAGTTTGCTTGCAAACTCTTTTTTATGTCTAAAAGTATTTTTGATACAGTTTCTCCACCAAATTAATGAGTGCATACAACCCCATCGCTAGCACACACAGTATCACAATCGACATGAGGAGCCAATCCAGTTTAAACACTTGACTGGAATAAATGATTAAATATCCCAATCCATTTCTTGCGGCTAGAAATTCACCGATAATAACCCCTACTAGGCATAATCCGATATTTACTTTCATGTTGCTGACAATGGCCGGAATACTGCTTGGAATGACAACCTTCGTAAGTGCCTGCAATTTGGTTCCACGCAAGGTATAGATGAGTTTGATTTTGTCCGGGTCTACCTCTTGAAAGCTGGTGGTCATATTTAAGATGCTGCCAAATAGAGCTACTGACATGCCCGCCACGATAATGGTAGTCGGTGTGGCACCAAGCCATACAATCAGAAGTGGTGCTAATGCAGATTTCGGCAAACTATTCAGTACTACAAGGAACGGCTCTGTTATCTCCAAAAGCTTGCGGCTAAACCAAAGAATTGTAGCAAATAGAATGCTAAAAATCGTAACTAAAACAAAGCTGATAATGGTCTCATATAAAGTGACGCCGATGTGTAAGAAAATACTTTTATCAAGTACCATTTTCCAAAAACAGAGCAACACTTGGCTGGGACTGCTGAAAATGAAAGAGTCAATGAGTCCAAAAAAGGAAGCAAGTTCCCAAGTCATCAGAAAGGCAATGAATAAAAAGAGCCGACTAAATGAGACGATTCTACGATGCTGTCGTTGCTTTTTTAAAAATAAAAGTTGATTTTGAGAAATGTTATTCATCCACATGCAACTCCTTCCATATATTGTGAAAATATTCGTTGAATTCCGGTGTATTTCTGCGAAGGAGTGGTGTGTTTTTTTCAGCCGGGAAAGAGATTGGAACAATTGTCTTTACAGAGGCGGGACGCTCCGTAAGTACAATTACGCGGTCGGCAAGACTGATAGCCTCTGCCAAATCATGCGTCACCAAAATAGCAGTTTTGTTTTCTTTCCGAATAATCTGCCCAATGTCATCGCCCACGGATAGACGTGTCTGATAGTCCAATGCAGAAAATGGTTCGTCAAGAAGGAGTAAATCTGGCTCTAGAATTAAGGTGCGAATGAGGGCAACCCTTTGCCGCATCCCACCTGATAACTCGGAAGGTTTTGCGTTAGTAAAATCTGCCAAACCATATTGTTCTAGTAATCCGTGTGCATTGCCACGAGTTCCGTCCGTGATTTTATGCTGGATTTCCAGACCAAGGATAATGTTGCGATAAACGTTTCTCCATTCTAAAAGATGATCCTTTTGCAGCATGTATCCGATGTGACTTCCGTGGAGTATTACCTTTCCGTATTCGGGAGGAATTAGACCGGAAATAATCGATAGTAACGTGGATTTACCACAACCGGAAGGCCCTACAATACTTACGAAATCGCCTTGCTTTAAAGAGAGCGACAAATGAGAAAGAGCCTGCGTTTCACCGTCCGTGCCATGATAAGAATGGCTGATATCTTGAAGTTCTAGGATGTTTTCCATGACACACCTCCTTTGAAATATATATTATTTTATGTAGAAATACGGAATCGGTGCTTGAATGAAAAGGAAGAAAAGAGTATAATTTGACGGAGAGATTTTTAATTTTGGAGAGATTGCATGAATTATCAAAAAGAACTGGAGAAAATGATTGTTCAGTTGCAAAACGAGAATAGGGTGCCGAGGTTACTGCTTCATAGTTGTTGCGCGCCATGTAGCAGTTATGTTCTTGAGTATTTGTCGAATTATTTTGAGATTACTGTCTTTTATTATAATCCGAATATTTTTCCAGAGCAGGAATATACAAAACGAATTTTGGAACAGCAGAGTCTGATACATGATATGGAGTTTGAACATCCGGTATCGTTTCTTGCAGGGCGATATGACCGAGCGCGTTTCTTTGAAATGGCGGAGGGAATGGAGCATCTCAAAGAAGGAGGGGAAAGGTGCTTTCAGTGTTATAGACTTCGATTAGAAGAGGCGGCACGTGTTGCCAGAGAAGCAGAGTTTGACTATTTTACAACGACGCTTACTATTAGTCCAATGAAAAATGCGGACAAGTTAAATGAAATAGGGAAGCAAATCGGAGAGCAATACAAAGTAGCTTACTTGCAATCTGATTTCAAAAAAAAGAACGGATATAAACGTTCGATAGAATTGTCGGGAGAATATGGTTTGTACAGGCAGGATTACTGTGGATGTGAGTATTCGTACCGCGACAGACAAAAGCAAAAGGAAGGAAGATAATTATGGCACAACTTTGGGGTGGAAGATTTACGAAAGAAACGGATAAACTGGTTTATAATTTTAATGCATCCATTTCTTTTGATCAAAAATTTTATGAGCAGGACATTCGAGGTAGCATCGCCCACGTAACCATGCTTGCAAAACAAGGAATTCTGACAGAGGAAGAGAAGTTTCAGATTGTAAATGGACTTCAGGACATATTGGCTGATGTTGAAGAAGGGAAATTGGTAATCTCAGATGAATATGAAGATATTCATAGCTTTGTGGAAGCAAATCTGATTGAACGCATCGGAGATGCCGGAAAGAAGTTACATACGGGTAGAAGCCGTAACGATCAGGTGGCTCTTGATATGAAACTATATACGAGAGATGAGATTGATGCGTTGGATGATTTGTTGAAAGAATTGTTAACGGTATTACTTCAGATTATGAAAGAGAATACAGAAACTTTTATGCCTGGATTTACGCACTTGCAAAAAGCACAACCGATTACACTGGCACACCACATGGGGGCGTATTTCGAGATGTTTTCCAGAGATCGCTCACGTCTTACCGATATTTATGATCGTATGAATTATTGCCCACTTGGTTCCGGAGCTTTGGCAGGAACAACATATCCTTTGGATCGCAACTATACAGCAGATTTATTGGGATTCTATGGACCGACATTGAATAGTATGGACTCTGTGGCTGATCGCGATTATTTGATTGAATTACTTTCTGCGATGGCGACCATGATGATGCATCTTAGTCGCTTTTCGGAAGAAGTCATTATTTGGAATTCAAATGAGTATCGTTTTGTGGAAATTGATGATGGATACAGTACCGGAAGCAGTATTATGCCGCAAAAGAAAAATCCGGATATTGCAGAACTAGTACGTGGTAAAACCGGACGTGTTTACGGCGCATTAATGTCACTTTTGACAACTATGAAGGGGATTCCTTTGGCGTACAATAAAGATATGCAGGAAGATAAAGAATTTGTTTTCGATGCAATTGACACGACGAAAGGTTGCCTGGCCTTGTTTACGGGTATGCTTCGTACCATGAAGTTTAATAAGGATGTTATGGAAAATAGCGCGAAAAATGGATTTACAAATGCAACGGACGCAGCAGATTACCTCGTGAATCATGGAGTGGCTTTCCGTGATGCACATGGCATTGTAGGACAATTGGTATTGTATTGCATTGACAAAAACATTGCATTAGATGATATGACGTTGGAGGAATACAAAGCAATATCCCCAGTGTTCGAGGAAGACATCTATGAGGCAATCAGTATGAGAACCTGTGTGGAAAAGCGTACAACCATTGGTGCACCTAGTAAGGAATCCATGGAAAAGGTCATTAAAATTTATGAGAATTACTTGCATTAGGAAGCAAAATAAGATAACATTTTCAGAATAATAAACGAGAGAGGAATGAATGATAATTATGGAAAAGAAGTTAAGGGTTGGTATTCTAGGAGCGACAGGTATGGTTGGGCAACGCTTTATTGCATTGTTGGAAAATCATCCTTGGTATGAAGTTGTAACGGTAGCAGCCAGTCCACGTTCGGCTGGAAAAACATATGAGGAGGCAGTTGGTGGTCGTTGGAAAATGAGCACACCCATGCCGGAAGGTGTAAAGAAACTTGTTGTTGCGAATGTGAATGAAGTAGAAAAAGTAGCATCAAGTGTGGATTTTGTATTCAGTGCAGTAGATATGACAAAGGATGAAATTAAAGCTATCGAGGATGCATATGCAAAAACAGAAACACCGGTTGTTTCTAATAATAGTGCCCACCGTTGGACAAAGGATGTGCCGATGGTAGTGCCGGAAATCAATCCGGAACATTTTGAAGTGATCGAGGCACAAAAGAAACGTCTTGGCACAACGAGAGGATTTGTGGCAGTAAAACCAAACTGTTCCATTCAAAGTTATGCACCGGTACTGACTGCGTGGAAAGAGTTTGAACCGACAGAAGTAGTAGCGACTACATATCAGGCTATTTCAGGGGCAGGTAAGACGTTTAAAGATTGGCCGGAAATGGTGGAAAACATTATTCCTTTTATCGGCGGAGAAGAAGAAAAAAGCGAGCAGGAACCACTTCGTATCTGGGGTAAAGTGGTTGATGGTGAAATTGTGAAAGCAGAAGGGCCGGTTATTACAACGCAATGTATCCGTGTTCCAGTGCTCAATGGACATACAGCAGCTGTATTCGTGAAGTTTGCGAAGAAGCCTACAAAAGAACAATTGATTGAGAAGTTAGTGAACTTCAAAGGGCTTCCGCAGGAATTGGAACTTCCAAGTGCACCGAAACAATTTATTCAATATTTGGAGGAAGACAATCGTCCACAAGTAAATTTGGATGTCGACTATGAAAATGGAATGGGTGTTTCAGTAGGACGTTTGAGAGAGGATAAAGTTTACGATTTCAAATTTGTCGGTCTGTCACACAACACTGTTCGCGGTGCGGCAGGTGGAGCGATTCTTTGCGCAGAAACATTGACTGCCAAAGGATATATTCAAGCAAAATAAGGAACATATATGGGAAAAGCAGTATATATTGCGGAAAAGCCAAGTGTGGCGCAGGAATTCGCAAAAGCGTTAAAATTGAATACGAGCAGAAAAGATGGATATCTGGAAGCGGAGAATGCGATTGTAACTTGGTGTGTGGGTCACTTGGTAACCATGAGTTATCCGGAAGTATACGACGAGAAATATAAAAGATGGACTTTAGAAACACTGCCGTTTATGCCAAAGGAATTTAAATATGAAGTGATTCCGAATGTGGAGAAACAATTTCGTATTGTAAGCGGTATATTGAACAGGGATGATGTAGATGTTATTTATGTCTGCACCGACTCGGGACGAGAAGGTGAATACATCTATCGTCTTGTGGAACAAATGACAGGTGTAAAAAACAAACAGAGAAAGCGTGTTTGGATTGATTCGCAGACGGAAGAGGAAATTTTAAGAGGAATTCGAGAGGCCAAAGATTTGGAGGAATATGATAATCTTTCTGATTCAGCGTATCTGCGTGCGAAAGAAGACTATTTGATGGGCATTAATTTCTCGAGGTTGTTGACGCTCAAATATGGGAATACCATTTCTTCTTTTATGAAAACAAATCGAACAGTCCTCTCTGTGGGACGTGTGATGACTTGCGTGCTCGGTATGGTGGTTCGAAGAGAACGGGAGATTCGGGATTTTGTTAAAACGCCATTTTACCGTGTAATTAATACCATACAAGTAGGAGATAAGACTTTTGAAGGCGAGTGGAAGAGTGTCAAAGGATCACGTTATTTTGAGAGTTTTGAATTATATAAGGAAAATGGGTTTAAAAAGAAAAAAACAGCAGAGCAACTGATTGCATATTTAAGTGATACGAGTCCATTACAATGTGTTGTGACGGACATGGAAAGGAAGCAAGAAAAGAAGGCACCGCCTTTACTGTACAATTTGGCGGAACTGCAAAATGAGTGTTCCAAAAAGTTTAAAATAAGTCCGGATGAAACGCTTAAAATTGTTCAAGAGTTATATGAAAAAAAATTAGTCACTTATCCAAGAACAGATGCGCGTGTACTTTCAAGTGCAGTTGCGAAGGAAATCAGTAAGAATTTAAATGGACTCTCAAAATACGATGTGGCAAAGCCTTATTTGCAAGATATCCTACAGTTTGGCAGCCATAAGGGTTTGGAAAAAACGAAATATGTAAACGATAAACAAATCACGGATCATTATGCGATTATACCGACGGGGCAGGGACTTTTAGCGCTGCAGAGTGTGTCGCAAACGGCCAAGGAAGTGTATGATACAATTGTACGGAGGTTCCTGAGTATTTTTTATCCACCAGCAATTTATCAAAAGATGAGCATTACTACGAGGATGAAGGAAGAATCGTTCTTTTCAAATTTCAAAGTTCTGGCAGAACCTGGATATTTGAAAGTGGTTGGCGTAGGGAATGATAATGAAGTAGATGCAGGTTTGTTTGAACTTCTGAAAGAAGTGAAAAAGGGTTCTGCGTTACCGGTACAAGGAGTAACCATCAAGGAAGGTGAGACTACGCCTCCGAAGCGGTATAATTCGGGGTCTATCATTCTTGCCATGGAGAATGCGGGGCAACTCATCGAAGATGAGGAACTGCGTGCGCAGATCAAAGGCAGTGGTATCGGAACCAGTGCGACACGGGCAGAAATCCTAAAGAAGTTATTTTATATCAAATATCTGAAATTAAATCAGAAAACACAGATTATCACACCAACCTTATTAGGTGAGATGGTTTTTGATGTAGTAGAGAATTCGATTCGTTCTCTGTTGAATCCTGATTTGACGGCAAGTTGGGAAAAGGGTCTGACATATGTTTCGGAAGGGCAGATTACATCCGAAGAATACATGGTAAAGTTGGAACATTTTATTCAAAGTCGTACAGATGGTGTCCTGGGATTGCATAATCAGAGACAATTAAGACAATGTTATGAGAAAGTGTCTCAATATTATAAATCATAAAGTGAGGTGGGATATGAAAGAATTAACCATTCAAGAACTTTACAATTTAGATGAAACCATTGCAAAGGATATTTTTGAAGGCGCTACTTATCCATGGGAGGTGCTTCCGAAGATTAGTGAATTTATCCTGAAGCTGGGTAGTACTTTATCGGCAGATGAGTACGAGAAAAAAGGAGAGAACATTTGGATTTCCAAAAGTGCAAAAGTGGCACCGACAGCATCCATTACAGGTCCTGCTATCATTGATCATGAGGCAGATGTTCGACATTGTGCATTTATTAGAGGGAGCGCGATTGTCGGAAAGAATGCGGTCGTTGGTAATTCTACCGAGTTAAAGAATGTCATTCTTTTTAATCGTGTACAGGTGCCGCACTATAATTATGTAGGAGACTCGATTCTCGGATATAGAGCACATATGGGAGCTGGGGCAATTACTTCTAATGTAAAGTCGGATAAAACGTTAGCAACCGTGAACACTCCGGAGGGTAAGATAGAAACCGGATTAAGGAAGTGCGGTGCTATGTTGGGAGATGGCGCAGATGCCGGATGTGGCACTGTGTTTAACCCTGGAGTAGTTGTAGGAAGAAACAGTAATATCTATCCACTTTCTATGGTACGTGAATTTGTGCCGGCCAACAGTATATATAAAAAACGAGGAGAAGTTGTAGAAAAGTATTAATGAAAATGGAAGATGCGATTGTGCATCTTCCGTTTTTTTGTTATGATAGACATACACTTTCTATTGAGCATTCGCTCGACAAATCCCCTTTTTATCCCATGAAGAAAAAAGTGTTGACAATTTGAAACAAGTATAATAGTATGTTAATAGAAAAGCGAACATAAGTTCGCTAAAGAAGGAGATATAGTAATATGGTAAATGAAGATAAAAAAAGAGCATTAGATGCGGCCATTTCCAAATTGGAGAAAGACTTCGGAAAAGGAACGGTTATGAAATTGGGAGATGCAGGAACGAACGTTTCGGTTGAGACAGTACCTACCGGTTCTTTGAGTTTGGATATTGCGTTGGGTCTTGGTGGCGTGCCGAAAGGAAGAGTGATTGAAGTTTACGGACCGGAATCCAGTGGTAAAACGACAGTCACGCTACATATGATTGCCGAAGTACAAAAGAGAGGTGGCATTGCAGGATTTATTGATGCCGAGCATGCGTTGGATCCAGTATACGCAAAGAATATTGGTGTCAATATTGACGAGTTGTATATTTCCCAACCGGATAGTGGAGATCAAGCGTTAGAGATTGCGGAAACCATGGTGCGTTCGGGAGCAATGGATATTATTGTTATTGACTCTGTCGCAGCATTGGTTCCAAGACAAGAGATTGAAGGAGATATGGGAGATTCACATGTAGGACTTCAGGCTAGATTGATGTCCCAAGCTCTTCGTAAACTGACACCTGTAATTAGCAAATCAAATTGCGTGGTTGTATTTATTAATCAATTACGTGAAAAAGTAGGCATCATGTTTGGAAATCCAGAGACCACGACTGGTGGACGCGCGTTGAAATTCTATGCATCTGTTCGTATGGATGTGAGAAAAATTGAGACACTGAAACAAAATGGTGAGATGGTTGGTAACCGTACACGTATTAAGATTGTAAAAAATAAGATTGCACCTCCGTTTAAAGAAGCGGAATTTGATATTATGTTCGGCAAAGGTATTTCAAAAGAAGGAGATATACTAGACCTTGCAGCGAGCATCGATGTAATTAATAAGAGTGGTGCATGGTATGCGTACAAAGGTGATAAGATTGGTCAGGGTAGAGAAAATGCCAAAATGTATTTGAGTCAGAATCCGAATGTTTTAGAGGAAATTGAAAAACAGGTCAGAGCCTATTATGGATTACAAGAGGTAGGGGCCGAGGAATAATCACATGGATGAATTGCTAAAGCAGGCCAAACTTAAGGCACTAAAGTTGCTTACAGATATGGATCGTACAGAGGCTCAACTGCGTCAAAAATTGGAGCAAAAAAATTATCCGGGGGAAATTGTAGAGGCAGCAATTGCATATGTGAAGTCATTTGGATACATAGATGATGATAAATATGCAAAACGCTTTGTAACGACTAAAAAAGCGAATAAAAGTAGGCGGGAAATTTATGCGGCTTTGTCCCAAAAGGGAATAGAACACGCATTAATAGACAAAGCGTTAGAAGAGTGCTACGCTCAAGAAGATGAAATAAAAGCCATATCTTCATTGATAAAAAAGAAACACTTTTCGTTGGAAGAGAGCACCGAAATGGAAAAGAAGAAATTGTGTGACTATTTGTTGAGAAAGGGCTTTCGTTATGAAAATATCCGCAAGGTCATGCAAGTTTCTTTTTGGAATGCTTGACATTAGCAGTAAAAGAGTATAAAATTTAACTGTTGTAGAAGTACAATGAAAATTAAATAAGGAGGTGCTCCTGTGCAATCAATTATTATCCCAATTATTGCTGTGATTGTTGCACTTGTTGTGGCATCGGTTGTTACATATTTTGTAACAGTTTCTAAACTCAAAAATGATGCAGAATCCAAAATAGGAAATGCAGAAAGCAGAGCGAGAGAAATCATCGATGATGCGTTAAAGACAGCTGAAACAACAAAGAAAGAAGCCCTCTTGGAAGTGAAAGAAGAATCTATTAGAACAAAGAACGAGCTCGAAAAAGAAACGAAAGAAAGACGAGCTGAGTTGCAACGCTATGAAAAAAGAGTGTTATCTAAAGAGGAAGTCATTGACAAGAGAATGGAAGCTGTTGAACAACGTGAAGCAATTTTTGCAACAAGAGAAGAAGAAATGAAGCAGCGAGAAGCAAAAGTTGAAGAATTGAGTCGACAAAGAGTACAGGAACTAGAAAGAATCTCTGGGTTAACCTCCGAACAAGCAAAGGATTATTTGTTAAAAACTGTTGAAGAAGATGTGAAACATGATACTGCGAAACTAATTAAAGAATTGGAAACGCAGGCCAAGGAAGAAGCCGGTAAAAAGGCAAAAGAGTATGTCGTAACAGCAATTCAAAAATGTGCGGCAGACCATGTTGCAGAAACTACAATTTCAGTTGTGCAACTTCCAAGTGATGAAATGAAAGGTAGAATCATTGGTCGAGAAGGACGTAACATTCGTACTCTTGAAACAATGACTGGTGTGGAACTCATCATTGATGATACACCGGAAGCCGTTGTTTTATCAGGATTTGATCCGATAAGAAGAGAAGTTGCAAGAATTGCTCTTGAAAGATTGATTGTTGATGGTCGTATCCATCCGGCAAGAATTGAAGAGACAGTAGAGAAGGCACAAAAAGATGTTGAAACAATGATTCGTGAAGAAGGTGAAGCGGCAACTTTAGAAGTAGGTGTGCATGGTATTCATCCGGAATTAGTTCGACTGTTAGGAAGAATGAAATTCAGAACGAGCTATGGTCAAAATGCTTTAAAACATTCCATTGAAGTTGCTCAATTGGCTGGTTTACTAGCAAGTGAAATTGGACTTGATGTCAGAGTGGCAAAAAGAGCAGGTCTTTTACATGATATTGGTAAATCAATCGACCATGATGTGGAAGGATCGCATATACAGATTGGTGTAGATCTTTGTAGAAAATATAAAGAGTCAGCAACTGTTATTAATGCAGTGGAATCACATCACGGTGATGTAGAGCCAACTTCATTGATTGCTTGCATCGTGCAGGCAGCAGATACAATTTCTGCTGCAAGACCGGGTGCAAGACGAGAAACATTGGAAACATATACAAACAGATTAAAACAATTAGAAGAAATCGCCAACCAATATAAGGGTGTCGATAAGTCTTTTGCTATTCAAGCAGGTAGAGAGATTCGTATCATGGTAGTTCCGGAACAAGTGTCTGATGCAGACATGGTACTAATGGCTAGAAATATTTCGAAACAGATTGAATTTGAATTGGAATATCCAGGTCAAGTTAAAGTAAATGTAATTCGTGAATCACGTGTCACAGATTACGCAAAGTAGTTACAAACAACAAAATAGAACCCTTGCAAGAGCAGGGGTTCTTTTATTGAAAAGCATGAAAAGGAAGGGAAAAGCAATGTTAAAAAACCACAAGTTATTTTTATTTGATATGGATGGAACACTTTATATCGGGAGTGAATTGTTTGATTTCACGAAGGAGTTACTTGCTACAATTAAGAAGAATGGAAACAGATATCTTTTTGTAACAAATAATTCATCCAAGAGTGTAGATGCTTATATTGAGAAACTTGCGAATTTTGGAATTGAAGCAACGGAAGATGATTTTGTAACATCTTCACAAGCAACAGCATACTATTTACAGAAAAACCATCCAAATAGCAAGTTGTATGTGTGCGGAACAGAATCCCTAAAAGCAGAACTTCGCAAGGGCGGTTTTGAACTTACAGAAAAATTGGATGAAGTGGACTGTATTGTGTTGGGATATGACACAGAACTTACATATAAAAAATTGGAAGATGTGTGTGAATTGTTGTTTACGAAACCGGATATTCCGTATATTGCAACACATCCGGACTACAAATGTATTACTGAATTCGGAAGTGTACCTGACATAGGCGGTATGATAGAAATGATTTACTATCCAACGAAGAAACGTCCAATTATTATTGGAAAACCAGAATCATTAATACCAGAGCTTGCTATGAAGAAATGTGGCTGTACAAAAGAAGAAACCGTTTTTGTTGGTGATCAAATGGATACAGATTTACCATGTGGATTAAATGCAGGCGTTACCATGTTGTTAGTAATGACGGGCGAATCGACGCAGGAAATGGTAGATGCGCTTGAGAGAAAACCAACAATGGTATTAAAGGATGCCGGGGAAATTTTGAAAATGATATAGAAGTGTGGGGCTATGTATGGGTGAATTTAAACGATTAGACAGAACTTTAGCATACCAGGGAAAAGTGTTAAAGGTATATTCGGACCATGTAAAAGTGAATGGTCAAGATTCTAATTGGGATTTTATACATCATAATGGAGGAGCGGCCGTTATCCCTGTTACAGAGGAAGGTAAAATTATAATGGTACGCCAATATCGAAATGCTGTTGATCGTTTTACTTTGGAGATTCCTGCAGGTGCACTGAATTACGCGGAAGAAGGTGGACTTACATGTGTAGCTAGGGAATTGGAAGAAGAGACGGGATACCGTTCTGAAAATATAGAATGGCTAATTACCATCAATAGCTGGCCACCATTCACAAATGAGCAGGTAGAAATTTTTGTTGCGAGAGATTTGATTCCATCTGTACAAAATTTCGATGAGGAAGAGTCTATTGAGTTGGAAGAGCATACAATTGAGGAATTAGTAGCACTTATTTTCCGGGGCGAAATAAAAGATTCCAAAACAGTTGCAGGTCTCATGGCATACGCTGTGAAATGTGAACAAGAATAAAGAAGAAGTCCAAGCATATACTGAAATAAGAAATCTTATGGAGGTATATATATGAGGGTTTTAAGAAAGAAAAGCCAATTACTAACGATAGCATTAGTAGTTGGCTTTTTTGTAGGTATTATATACGAAAATATAGTTGCAGGAAAACAGGTCACAACATCCGACTTGTTTTTAAAAAGTAATTTGCAACGTTACTTGCAAATGAATGTTATTACCCAAAAATATTTTTGGTATGTTGCCAAAGAAAGAATTTTATTTCTGTTGGTAATT
The DNA here is from genome assembly GCA_945992055.1 of uncultured Clostridia bacterium. Classification (GTDB taxonomy): domain Bacteria; phylum Bacillota; class Clostridia; order Lachnospirales; family Lachnospiraceae; genus Faecalimonas. The sequence goes on from CAMFVG010000102.1 coordinate 27,993, forward strand.
TGCATTTGTGCTTGTATGAAATGGAAAAAAGCATTTGTTACATTACTTTTATTAGCGGTCGGCATTTTGACCGGTGCCTTGACGGTATCCGCAATTTTGCAATTAGGAATAAAAGGTTTGGGTCTATGTGTTCTAGGCTTGCTTCCGCAAGGACTTTTTTATGGAATTGCGTATTACATATTGATTCTCTATTGGTACCAATATCCCGAACAGAAATGGAATCGTGTAAAAATGATTTTTGTTCTGATGATGTATGGGATTGGTATTGTCATGGAGGCATATGTAAACCCGATTTTAATAAAGTGGATGATAAAATCAATATGTTAATATGTAAAAAAAAGAATCGGTCTTGTGACCGATTCTTTTTTAATACAATTCTCGGGAACTGATGTAAGAATTTAGATTTAGGATACATAGTAAACTTACAAGAAGTTGGCTAAACAACAGTCCCCAAAGATATCCATTCATCCCTCGGAAGGAAATCCCCCACCAAACACCGGAGATCCGAATGGCTAAACCGAGAATGTTTATGAGAAATGATTGATTGGCTTTCCCCAGTCCGTTTAAGATGCTGATTAAAGTGGTGTTCATATAAAGGAAAGGACAGAGCCAGGCAAGTGTACGTAAAAAGTCACCGGTTAATTCACTGTTGAAAAGCAGTGAACCGATGAGAGGTCCAAGTAGTAGAAAAAAGATGCCGCACAGTGTTCCTAGTCCAAAACCAAAGAATATAACCCGCTGGATGAGCGTTTTGAGACGGGATAGATTGTCTTCGGTCTCGATTTCTGCAACGGTAGGAAGTAACATGGTAGATAAGGAATTTGTGATGGCAGTAGGGAATAGGATACATGGCAGTGCCATTCCGGTTAATACTCCATAGGTGCTTAATGCTTCTGTAGCTGTGTAGCCATATTTTTGTAAGAACAAAGGAATCGAGATGGTCTCGATACTTTGGAGAAGGTTTGTTAATATCCGCGTAGAAGTAAGAGGAAGTGCAAGAATACACAACTCTCTTCCTAAACTCAAGTTTCGGTAGAGTGAAATTGGAGAAAGGCGCGTATGCTTTTGAATACTATAATACCGAATACAAAAAAATGCAGAGACAAGTTCACCCAATACCAAGCCAAGAACCGCAAGCCATATAGATACAGATAATCCATTTGTTATAAATAGTTGATAGATAAAATAGACAGCTCCCACGCGGAATATTTGTTCCGCAAATTGAGAAAAAGCAGGAAGCTTGGTTTGTTTTTGACCGAGATAGTAACCGCAAATACAACTGTGAATTGATGCAAAAGGCAATGCAAACGCCATGATACGAATCAATTCTTCACATCTTAAATCGCCTAATAAATAGATGGAAAGAAAAGTTGCAAATTTTCTTAAAAAAAATGTTAGAAGAAGGGAAATAGAAACAGAAATGCATAAGGCGTAATATAGCAATATATCTGCTTCATTTCTCTTGCTACGGGCGATTTTTCCCGCAACACATCGACACAGCGCAGTTTCTATGCCGGCAGAAGCAAGAGAAAAGCAGAGTGCGTACAAAGGGAAAATTAATTGATAGAGCCCCATTTGTTCTTCACCAAAACTGTGACTCAAAAAAATTCGAAAAAAGAATCCGATAAGGCGGGTTAAAACGCTAGTAGCAGTTAGGATAAAAGCTCCTTTTATAATTGTATTTTTAGACATGATTTCACCTATAAAGATTGTCATTTTAAGATATTCATCAGATAACCTTGACAGAACAAAAAGAGAGTGATATTCTACTCGTGGTAAACCCTAGTAAAATGCTAGGAATTAAACAAAAAAGAAGGTGAAACCTTGAAAATTTCAACAAAAGGAAGATATGGATTAAGAGCGTTGATTGATTTGGCGCAGTATAGCGAAATTGAACCGGTTTCCATAAATAGTATTGCAACCAGACAGGGAATATCGGAACGTTATTTAGAGCAATTGATGACATTGCTCAAAAAAGCGGGGATTATAAAAAGTATTCGAGGAGCTGCAGGGGGATATGTGCTTGCAAAAGAGATGGCGGATGTTTCAGTGGGCGATGTACTTCGTGCGTTAGAGGGAAGCTTGGAACCAGTAGAATGTGCAGCTTTTAGTGGTGGAGATTCTTGTGAGGCGGCAGGAGCCTGCGTCACAAAATATGTGTGGCAGCGTATTAACGAGAGTATCAATAGAACCGTTGACGAAATCAGTTTAAAACAATTGGTAGAAGAGAGTAAATCGGTACAAAATACAACATCATCAGCGCAGATGAAATGTAAAAATTAAAGGAGATGAGAGAATGAAAAAGTTAATCTATTTGGATAATGCAGCAACGACAAAGACAGCACCGGAAGTAGTAGAAGCGATGTTGCCATACTTTGTGGAAAACTTTGGAAATCCATCTAGTGTATATAGTTTTGCGGCAAAGAATAAAGAGGCACTTACAATGCAACGAGAAATCATTGCTGAAGCACTTGGTGCAAAAGCAAATGAAATTTATTTTACTGCAGGTGGGTCGGAATCTGACAATTGGGCATTAAAAGCGACTGCCGAGGCGTATAAAGAAAAAGGAAATCACATTATTACGACCAAGATAGAACATCATGCAATTTTGCATACAGGAGAGTATTTGGAGAAACAAGGGTTTGAAGTTACTTACCTGGATGTAGATAAAAATGGAGTTGTAAAACTGGACGATTTAAAAGCGGCAATTCGACCGACTACTATTTTGATTTCTGTAATGTTTGCCAATAATGAGATTGGAACCATACAGCCAATTCAAGAGATAGGAGAGATTGCGAAAGAGCATCATATTTTATTCCATACAGATGCAGTACAAGCTTTTGGGCAAGTTCCGATTAATGTGGATGAATGTCATATTGATATGTTGAGTGCCAGCGGTCACAAATTGAATGGACCGAAGGGAATTGGATTTTTATATATTCGGAAAGGTGTGAAAATTCGCTCCTTTGTACATGGAGGAGGACAAGAAAGAAAACGCCGTGCAGGAACGGAGAATGTTCCGGGTATTGTAGGAATGGGTGCGGCAACTACGCGTGCCGTTGAAACGATGAAAGAACGAACCGCGAAGGAAGCAGAATTGCGCGATTATCTGATAGGACGAGTTTTGAATGAGATCCCATATACTAAATTGAACGGGCATCCGGAAAAACGATTACCAAACAATGCGAATTTTAGTTTTCGTTTTATTGAAGGAGAATCTTTGCTTATCATGCTGGACATGAAGGGAATCTGTGCATCTAGTGGTTCGGCTTGCACATCTGGATCGTTGGATCCATCACATGTGCTTTTGGCAATTGGACTTCCCCATGAAATTGCACACGGTTCTTTGCGTTTGACATTGAGTGAAGAGACTACAAAAGAAGATATTGATTATGTGGTAGAATGCCTCAAAGAAATCGTATCAAATTTGAGAAACATGTCTCCGTTGTACGAAGACTTTTTGAAGAAAAACGAGAAATAAGGAGAATAGATATGTATACAGAAAAAGTAATGGATCATTTTCAGAATCCAAGAAATATGGGAGAAATAGAAAACGCAAGCGGCGTTGGAACTGTCGGAAATGCCAAGTGTGGAGATATTATGAGAATCTATCTTGATATTGATGAAAATCGAGTTATTCGAGATGTGAAGTTTAAAACATTTGGATGTGGAGCAGCTGTGGCTACCAGTAGCATGGCAACGGAACTGGTGAAGGGAAAAACAGTTTACGAAGCATTGAAAGTGACAAATAGTGCAGTAATGGAAGCGTTAGACGGACTTCCACCGGTAAAAGTTCATTGCTCCCTTTTGGCAGAAGAAGCTATCCATGCGGCACTTTGGGATTATGCAGAGAAGCATGGAATAGAGATAGAAGGATTAGAAAAACCGAAGTCTGATATTCATGAAGATGAGGAAGAAGAAAGTGAAGAATACTAAAACAGTAGTAGTGGGAATGTCTGGAGGGGTGGACTCCTCTGTGGCAGCATATCTTCTGAAAGAACAGGGATACGAGGTCATAGGAGTGACCATGCAGATATGGCAGGATGAAGAACGTGTTGTGGAAGAGGAAAATGGAGGATGCTGCGGTCTGACGGCTGTAGACGATGCTAGAAGGGTTGCTGCAGATTTGGAAATACCTTATTATGTTATGAATTTCAAAAAGGAATTCAAGCAACATGTGATCGATTACTTTATTGATGAATATTTGCATGGCAGAACACCAAATCCATGTATTGCCTGCAATCGTTATGTGAAATGGGAGTCCTTGCTAAAAAGAAGTTTAGACATCGGGGCAGACTATATTGCTACCGGTCACTATGCAAGGATTGAAAAATTAGAGAATGGTCGATACACGTTGAAGCGTTCTGCAACCTTGGAAAAAGACCAAACCTATGCATTGTACAATCTTACACAAGAGCAACTTTCTCGCACCTTAATGCCGGTAGGAGAGTATACCAAAGAAGAAGTGAGGGAAATCGCAGAAAAGATTTGCCTGCGAGTAGCAAATAAGCCGGATAGCCAGGATATCTGTTTTGTTCCGGATGGCGATTATGCGGGATTTATCGAGAAGTCGTTGGAAGGAGAATTGCCGACTGGGAACTTTGTTTTAACGACCGGCGAGATACTTGGACCTCATAAGGGGATTACGCATTATACAGTAGGGCAACGGAAAGGCTTGGGATTGGCGCTTGGATATCCGGCATTTGTAGTGGAAATTCGACCGGAGACCAATGAAGTAGTGATTGGAACAAATGAAGATTCTATGTCCTTCTATGTTAGGGCAAATCAGTTGAACTTTATGTCGATAGAGGAAATAACAGAACCTTTGCGTGTGTTTGCGAAGATTCGATACAATCATAAAGGTGCATGGTGTACTATAGAAAAAGTGGGAGAGGATGAAGTTCTCTGTACTTTTGAAGAAAAGCAACGGGCCATTACTCCTGGACAGGCAGTCGTATTTTATGACGGGGATTGTGTGCTTGGCGGAGGGACTATTATAGGAGATAAGTAAATGAAAGCAGATTATCATGTGCATACGAGTTTTTCATATGATTCGGACAGTGCACCGGAGAAAATGATAGAAGGAGCAATCCAAAAAGGAATTGAGACAATCTGCATTACAGACCATCACGATTTGGAGTATATAGAACCAGGATGGGAAGTGGATTTTTCGCAGTATTTTGAAACGTTACAGCGATTGCAAGATAAATATCGAGGGCAAATACAAGTTCTTATCGGGATTGAGTTTGGTATGCAACCACACTTGAATGAGGAGTATGAGAAGCTTGCACGAAGGTATCCTTTTGAATTCGTCATTGGTTCGGTTCATTTGTTTGATGGATTTGATCCTTATTATCCGGGATATTTTGAAGGAAGAACGGATGAAGATGGATATAGAAGAGCGTTTGAGATTACATTGGAAAATGTAAAAAAAATGAAAGAATATGACACGTTGGGCCATTTGGATTATATTGTCAGATATGGGAAGCACAAGGATAAGACGTATTCTTATAAGGAAAATGCGGACTATATAGATGAAGTTTTAAAACATTTGATTCAGAATGGAAAAGGTCTGGAAATGAATACTGGTGGATGGAACTTTGGATTTGATTTTGCGCATCCTCATCAGGATATTTTGAAAAGATATCGAGAACTTGGAGGGGAAATTATCACCATTGGTTCGGATGCCCATAAACCAGAAGATGTAGCCTATGGATTTGAACGTGTAAAAGCCTATTTAGAGGCCTGTGGGTTTGAATATTACACAGAATTTCGACAAAGAAAGCCATATTTTTGTGCAATTTAATAAAAATGAAAAAGCACTTGAAATTTTGTACTGTATTTAGTACAATTATATGCGGAGTTGATTATCCTTTGATAAAGTTAAAGGATATCATCATAGATTATTTAAAATTTATAATTTAGGAGGAATTAATCATGGCAGTAAAAGTTGCGATTAATGGTTTTGGACGTATCGGACGTCTTGCATTCAGACAAATGTTTGGAGCAGAAGGATATGAAGTAGTTGCAATCAACGACTTAACATCTCCGGAAATGTTAGCACACTTGTTGAAATATGATTCATCACAAGGAAGATATGCTCTTTGCGATAAAGTTTCAGCAACAGAAGATTCTATCATTGTTGATGGAAAAGAAATTAAAATTTATGCAAAAGCTAACGCTGAAGAACTTCCATGGGGAGAAATCGGTGTTGATGTAGTATTAGAATGTACAGGTTTCTATACATCAAAAGCAAAAGCAGAAGCTCACATCAAAGCAGGCGCTAAGAAAGTTGTTATCTCAGCTCCAGCTGGAAACGATCTTCCAACAATCGTTTACAATGTAAACCACGAAACATTGAAACCGGAAGATACTGTTATTTCAGCAGCTTCTTGTACAACAAACTGTTTGGCACCAATGGCTGATGCATTGAATAAATTAGCACCAATCAAATCTGGTATCATGTGCACAATCCATGCTTACACAGGAGATCAAATGACTCTTGATGGACCACAAAGAAAAGGTGACAAGAGACGTTCTCGTGCAGCAGCTTGCAATATCGTGCCAAATAGCACAGGTGCAGCTAAAGCTATCGGACTTGTTATTCCAGAATTAAATGGTAAATTAATCGGAGCTGCTCAACGTGTTCCAACTCCTACAGGTTCTACAACAATCTTAACAGCAGTTGTTGAAGGAAACGTAACAGTTGATGAAATCAACGCAGCTATGAAAGCAGCAGCTACAGAATCATTTGGATACAACACAGATGAAATCGTATCTAGCGATATCATTGGTATGAGATATGGTTCATTATTTGATGCTACACAAACAATGGCTCTTCCATTAGACAATGGAACAACAGAAGTTCAAGTAGTATCTTGGTATGACAACGAAAACTCATATACAAGCCAAATGGTAAGAACAATCAAATACTTTGCAGAATTAGCATAATTTGAGTTTTAATTAACGATCCAGAGGGGTCCGGTCTTAAGGGGTCGGACCTCTTTTTATAAAAAAGCAAGGAGGCATAATTATCATGCTTAACAAAAAATCAGTAGATGATATTAATGTAAAAGGTCTTAAAGTTCTTGTGAGATGTGACTTTAACGTACCAATGGTAGATGGAAAAATCACAGACGAAAACCGTCTTGTGGCAGCTCTTCCAACAATCAAAAAATTAATTGCAGACGGCGGAAAGGTAATCCTTTGCTCACACATGGGTAAACCAAAGGGAGAACCAAAGCCGGAACTCAGCTTGGCCCCAGTGGCAGCTAGATTGTCAGAATTATTAGGACAAGAAGTGAAGTTTGCAGCAGATGCAACAGTTGTTGGTGAGAATGCAAAAGCAGCAGTTGCAGCTATGAACGATGGAGAAGTAGTTCTTCTTGAAAATACTCGCTATAGAGCAGAAGAAACAAAGAATGGAGAAGCGTTCAGCAAAGAATTAGCTTCTTTATGTGATGTATTCGTAAACGATGCATTTGGTACCGCTCACAGAGCACACTGCTCAAATGTTGGTGTAACAGAATATGTTGACACAGCAGCAGTTGGATACTTGATGCAAAAAGAAATCGATTTCTTGGGAAATGCAGTAAATAACCCAGAAAGACCATTCGTTGCAATTTTAGGTGGTTCTAAGGTTTCAAGTAAGATCTCTGTTATTGAGAACTTATTAGATAAAGTAGATACGCTTATCATTGGTGGTGGTATGGCATATACATTTGCAAAAGCTTTGGGCGGAAACGTAGGAAAATCTTTATTAGAAGAAGATTACTGTGAATACGCTCTTAACATGCTAAAGAAAGCAGAAGAAAAAGGTGTGAAATTATTACTCCCATTAGATAATGTAATTGCAGATGATTTCTCTAATGATGCAAACACACAAGTAGTTGCAACAGGACAGATTCCAGAAGGTTGGGAAGGTCTTGATATTGGACCTAAAACAGCAGCTCTTTATGCAGAAACAGTAAAAACTGCAAAAACAGTTGTATGGAACGGACCAATGGGATGCTTCGAAATGCCAAATTTTGCAGCTGGTACAGAAGCAGTAGCAAAAGCATTGGCTGATACAGATGCTGTAACGATCATTGGTGGTGGTGATTCGGCTGCAGCAGTTAACCAATTGGGATATGGCGATAAAATGACACACATCTCTACAGGTGGTGGAGCTTCATTGGAATTCTTGGAAGGAAAAGAGTTACCAGGTGTAGCAGCAGCGAATGATAAATAGGAAGCTTGGCGAGAGCGTAGCTCTAGGTTTAGCGAACATACCCGTATTATTTAGGAGGAAATTAAAAATGGCAAGAAGAAAAATTATTGCTGGTAACTGGAAAATGAACAAAACTCCAAGCCAGGCAGTAGAATTAATCAACGAATTGAAACCATTAGTAGCAACAGAAGATGCTGATGTAGTATTCTGCGTACCAGCTATCTGCATTATTCCGGCTATGGAAGCTGCAAAAGGTAGCAACATCTGCATCGGTGCTGAAAATATGTACTACGAAGAAAGTGGAGCATACACAGGAGAAATCGCTCCAAATATGCTTACAGATGTAGGCGTGAAATATGTAATCATCGGACATTCTGAAAGAAGAGAATACTTTGCAGAAACAGATGAAACAGTAAACAAAAAAGTGAAAAAAGCTTTCGAACATGGCATCACACCAATCGTTTGCTGTGGGGAAACATTAACACAGAGAGAACAAGGTGTTACGATTGACTTTATTCGTCAACAAATCAAGATTGCATTCTTGGATGTAACAGCAGAACAAGCTAAAACAGCTGTTATTGCTTACGAACCAATCTGGGCTATCGGAACAGGTAAAGTAGCTACAACAGAACAAGCGCAAGAAGTTTGTGCGGCTATCCGTGCTTGCATCGGAGAAATCTACGACGAAGCAACAGCAGAAGCAATCCGTATTCAATACGGTGGATCTGTTTCCGCAGCAAGTGCACCGGAGTTGTTTGCACAACCAGACATCGACGGAGGTCTTGTTGGTGGTGCTGCATTAAAACCGGATTTTGGTAAAATTGTAAATTGGAAATAATCTATGACAAAAAGGCGTCGCTCTATAAAGAGTGGCGTTTTTTTGTATGTTCATCTTGCAAGAGGATAGAAAATCATGTAGAATATACGAGGTATAATGTTCGAGGACATTATGGTATGAAAAAGAGAAAATCACATAAAGGAGAATGAGAATGAGCAAGAAACCTACAGTTTTAATGATTCTTGATGGTTATGGATTGAATGACAAGTGTGAAGCAAACGCGGTGTGCGAAGCAAAAACACCTGTTATGGATAAATTGATGAGTGAGTGTCCGTTTGTAAAAGGAAATGCAAGTGGTATGTCAGTTGGTCTTCCGGAAGGGCAAATGGGTAATTCAGAGGTAGGACACCTTAACATGGGAGCAGGACGTATCGTATATCAGGATTTAACAAAGATTACAAAGTCTATTCAAGACGGAGATTTCTTTGAAAATGAAGCCTTGTTAGCAGCTTGCAAAAATGTCAAAGACAATGATTCTGCACTTCATTTGTTTGGTCTTGTATCAGATGGAGGTGTTCATAGCCATAATACACATATCTACGGATTGTTAGAATTGGCGAAAAAACAAGGAATTGAGAAGGTCTATGTACATTGCTTCTTGGATGGACGTGATACACCACCGGCATCTGGAAGAGATTTTGTACAGGAATTGGTAGATAAAATGGCGGAAATCGGTGTTGGTGAAGTTGCCACAGTAATGGGACGTTACTATGCGATGGACCGTGACAATCGTTGGGACCGTGTAGAGTTGGCTTACAAAGCAATGGTAAAAGGGGAAGGCGTACAAGGAACAGCTGGACCTGCAGCTATTCAGGCTTCTTATGATGATGATAAGACGGATGAATTTGTACTCCCTACAGTTATCATGAAAGATGGTGCGCCGGTTGCTACAATTCAAGATAATGACTCCATCATTTTCTTTAACTTTAGACCGGATAGAGCCAGAGAAATTACAAGGGTATTCTGCGATGATGAATTTACAGGATTTGACAGAGGCGAAAGAGTAAAGACAACGTATGTGTGTTTTACAGAATATGATGTCACAATCGAAAATAAAGACGTGGCATTTAGAAAAACAGAAATCACAAACACATTTGGAGAATTTTTGGCAGCGAACGGATTAAAACAAGCCAGAATTGCTGAAACAGAAAAATACGCACACGTCACATTCTTCTTCAATGGAGGTGTGGAAGAACCGAATGAAGGAGAAGAACGTATCTTGGTAAAATCTCCAAAAGTTGCTACCTATGACTTGCAACCGGAGATGAGTGCTTATGAAGTTTGTGACAAATTAGTTGAAGCAATCAAATCAGACAAGTATGATGTGATTATAATCAATTTTGCAAACCCGGATATGGTTGGGCATACCGGTGTTGAAAAAGCTGCGATCAAAGCCGTGGAAGCAGTGGATGAATGTGTGGGCAAAGCAGTAGAGGCATTGAAAGAGGTTGATGGACAGATGTTTATTTGTGCGGACCACGGAAATGCAGAGCAACTTTTAGATTATGAGACGGGAGCTCCATTTACAGCACACACAACAAATCCAGTTCCATTTATCTTAGTGAATGCAGATCCGGTATACAAGTTAAAAGAAGGTGGATGCTTGGCGGACATTGCCCCAACATTAATTGAGTTAATGGGGATGGAACAACCAAAAGAAATGTCAGGAACATCATTATTAGTAAAATAATGTAGATAAAAGAAATCCACAAGCTGTGGATTTCTTTTTGAATGAGAGGAAACAATATGGCAAAGAAAGAAACGAAAACCAATGCCATGCGCATACTGGAAACAATGAATATCGAATATGAGCTGCGAACTTATGATTGCGATGGATTTATCGATGGGGTTCGTTTGGCACAGACACTTTCCTTGCCGTGTGAACAAGTTTACAAGACACTAGTAACTGTAGGTAAAAGCAAAAACAATTATGTGTTTGTAATCCCGGTGGCCGAAGAGATTGATTTTAAGAAAGCAGCAAAAGTGGTGGGAGAAAAGGCTTTGGAAATGTTGCCACTCAAAAATCTGACTGCTGTCACAGGATATATTCGTGGAGGATGTACTTCCGTGGGAATGAAAAAGAAGTTTAAGACCACAATACAAGAGGATGCAATGTTGTTAGAAAAAATTGTGGTCAGTGGTGGTAGATTGGGATTACAATTAGTTTTGAGTCCAGATGATTTGTTGAGAGCTGCTGAAGGTGAGTACGCAGACGTAATAGTAACGAAATAGGTCTAAAACAAAAGGAGTAATTTTTATGAAATGGATGGATAAATTGGAACGCAAATTTGGGAAATACGCGATTCCGAATTTGATGTTTTATATTATTATTTTATATGCGGTTGGATTCCTTTTAAGTTTGTTGGATGCTGAATTTTATTATTATTATCTTTCGTTAGATGCACATGCCATTATGCAAGGTCAGGTGTGGAGATTATTTACATTTTTGATTCAACCACCACCGTCGAATAGTCTGTTTATGGTATTCGCTTTGTATTTATACTATATGATAGGACGTCAGCTTGAGTATGCGTGGGGAACTTTTAAATTCAATCTCTATTTTCTAATGGGAGTTGTGTTTAATATTTTAGCTGCATTTGTAGCATATATGGTATTTCAAGTTTCCCTACCTTTGGGAACCTACTATTTAAATACGGCATTGTTTTTGTCATATGCAGCATTATATCCGAATCAACAGTTCTATCTCTTCTTTATTTTACCGATTAAGGTAAAGTGGTTGGCATGGATTGAAGTTGCCTATTTTGGATATGATATAATCAAAGCATTTTTGCCACAGTATGGAGGCAGTGTTTTTGGAATTTATTACCAAGCGGCGGCGTTGGAAATCGTTGTTGCTCTATTGAATTTTATTATTTTTTTCATGGCTACAAGGAATAAAACAAGACGTTCTGTTAAAGAAATGCAGCAGAAGAAAAAGTATGATAAAGCGATGAGGGAAGCACGCCAGAGTGGGCAATATGAAAATGGTGCGAAGCATCGTTGTCATGTGTGTGGTCGTACAGAACTGGACGATGAAACATTAGAGTTTCGGTACTGTTCCAAGTGCAATGGTAATTATGAGTATTGCCAAGACCATTTATTTACACATGAACATGTGAAATAGACAGAGAAGGAGACTGCAATGAAAAAGACCAAAATTATTTGTACAATGGGTCCAAATACGAACGATAGAACTTTGATGAAAAAGCTGGCAGAAGAAGGAATGGACATTGCGCGTTTCAATTTTTCGCACGGTGATCATGCGGAACAAAAAACGCGAATGAATATGTTGAAATCTGTTCGTGAGGAAGTCGGAAAACCAATCGCTATTTTGCTTGATACAAGAGGACCGGAAATTCGCACCGGCCTTTTAAAAGACGGACAAAAAGTAATGCTTGAACCGGATCAAATCTTTACACTGACTACTGAAGAGATTGAAGGGGATAAAACTCGAGTTTCTATTACTTATGATGGTCTTGCAGAAGATGTGGAAATTGGGAAAAGGATTTTGATTGATGATGGATTGATCGAATTAGAAGTAAAGAAAATCATCGGAAGTGATATTGTTTGTAAGGTGCTTAATGGAGGAGAGCTGGGGCAGAGAAAAGGCGTCAATGTGCCGGACGTACCGGTGAAACTTCCGGCAATTACCGAGAAGGATCGCCAAGATATCATATTTGGAGTGGAGCAGGACGTGGATTTTATCGCAGCATCTTTTGTTCGCTCTGCAGAAGGAATACTAGAAATCAAGGCGCTTTTAAAAGAATGCAAGGCACCGTATATCCCGGTTATTGCAAAGATTGAAAATGCAGAAGGGATTAAAAATATTGATGAAATTCTCCATTGTGCAGATGGTATTATGGTTGCCCGTGGCGATTTGGGTGTAGAGATTCCGGCCCAAGAAGTTCCACACTTACAGAAATGGTTGATTCAAAAATGCAATGACCATTGTAAGCCGGTTATTACTGCAACCCAGATGTTGGATTCTATGATTCGCAATCCTCGTCCGACTCGAGCTGAAGTGACGGACGTTGCCAATGCGGTGTATGATGGAACGGATGCCGTGATGCTATCCGGTGAGACAGCACAGGGGAAATATCCTCTCGAAGCATTGCGAATGATGGTTGAGATTGTCAAGAATACAGAAAAACATCTGGATTATGATATTTTGCTTCAAAAGGCACAAAAGAACCGAAAGAGAAATATATCCAGTGCAATTGGATATTCTTCAGTAGCAACTGCGGCAAGTTTGGATGCGAAATGTATTATCACGCCTACTGCAACGGGGGTTACTGCCAGAGTTGTATCGAAGTTTAGACCACAAGCATTGATTGTCGGTGTGTCGCCAAATGAAGAAACGCTTCGGAGAATGCAAATCTACAGAGGTGTATATCCGGTTAAATCTATTCCTTATAATACAACCGAGGATGTTTGCGAAGCGGCTATTGAATTGGCGAAGGGAAAAGAACTGGTAGAAGAAGGAGATGTCGTTGTTATGACAGCGGGAATTCCGTCTCCGAATATTAAGAAACCGCAAGAAGGCATGAGCAATATGATGCGTATCGCTATTGTTGACAAAATATAATGGCTATGATACAATGCAAAGAAAAAGAAAAGCAGAGTAAGAATGTATGCGTTAAGTGCTGATCGGACGGGGAGTTGTCGGTCGGACGAAGAGCGAAGGCTTGCGGTGTACGTTCTGCATCCCGCTGTTGCATATGACAGATATCAAGAAATATGAGAATACCTGCTATGCAGCTTTACGGATTACTGCAAAGGAGGTATTTTTTTATGAAAAAATTGAAACAACAGTTTGTGGATTCATCCAAGGAATTGAAGAACTTAAACACGCTTGTAATGACAGCACTTCTCATAGCAATTGGTATTTTGCTGGGGCAGTTTAGTGTGCAAATCACACCGCAGATTAAAATTGGTATTTCATTTATTGCGACACAATTGACAGCCACTTTATTTGGACCTGTTGTCGGTGGAGTGATGGGTGGTGTGGCAGATATTTTAAAATTCATCATGAAGCCATCAGGCACGTTTTCCGTTCTGTGGACTTTAAATGCTGTAGTCGGACCTGTGATATATGGCATTATGTTGTATAAGCAAAGATTAACTTTTTGGAGGATTCTTGTATCAAAAGCAGTGGTTGCAGTGGTTGTCAATGTGTGCATGTCAACAATGTGGAATTATATTTACATAGGTATGGGATGCTTTGCGACACTTCCGGCAAAGTTGATTCAGCAACTTATTCAGGTGCCAATACAATCGTTCATATTCTTTTTGTTTGTAAAAGCATTGCAAAAAGCAAAAGTATTTACCCAACTTCGATAGACAGAAAGTTTTGCGATGTGTTAATATGTTTTATATGAGTTTTAGGAGGTTTACGCTATGAGTTACGCGGATAAGGTGTTTATTGATATGTGCAGAGATATTATTGATAATGGTGTCAGCACGGAAGGGGAAAAAGTTCGCCCAAAGTGGGAAGATGGTACATATGCCTATACGATGAAAAAATTCTGTGTGGTAAACCGCTATGATTTGTCGAAGGAATTCCCGGCGCTCACGCTTCGCCGCACAGGGATTAAGAGTTGCGTGGATGAATTGTTGTGGATTTGGCAAAGAAAGTCAAATAATATCCACGATTTGAAGCCGCATATTTGGGACAGCTGGGCGGATGAGACAGGTTCCATTGGCAAAGCTTACGGATATCAAATGGGTGTGAAGCATCATTATAAAGAAGGCATGATGGATCAGGTGGATCGCGTGCTTTATGATTTAAAACACAACCCATACAGCCGTCGTATTATGACGAATATTTACGTGCATCAAGATTTGCATGAGATGAATCTTTATCCTTGCGCTTACAGTATGACATTCAATGTGACCAAAAAAGAAGGCTCTGACAAACTTGTTTTAAATGCAATCTTGAATCAACGTTCACAAGATGTGCTGGCAGCCAATAACTGGAATGTGTGTCAGTACGCAGTGCTTGTGCATATGTTTGCACAGGTAAGTGACATGGAAGTTGGCGAATTTGTGCATGTGATTGCAGATGCACACATCTATGACAAACATATTCCGTTGGTAGAGGAACTTATTTCGAGAGAGCCATTCCCGGCACCGAAATTCTGGTTAAATCCGGAGATTAAGAATTTCTACGATTTCACACCAGATGACGTACGTCTGGATGATTACGAAACAGGACCGCAAATTAAGGATATTCCAATTGCAGTTTAGGAGGATACAAGATGAATTTAATTGTTGCAGTAGATAAGAACTGGGCAATCGGTAATGGAAATAAATTATTGGTTAGTATTCCACAGGATATGAAGTTTTTCCGTGAGACAACTATGGGAAAAGTGGTTGTTATGGGAAGAAAAACCTTGGAAAGTTTTCCGGGAGGACAACCGCTTAAGAAGAGAACTAATATTGTAATTACGCGTGATAAAAACTACAAGATAAATGATGCAATTGTAGTGCATAGTGTGGAGGAAGCGATTGAAGAGTTGAAAAAATACAATGAAGAAGACATCTATGTCATTGGTGGTGAGAGTATTTACAGACAGATGCTTCCGTACTGCAAATTGGCACATGTCACCAAGATCGACCATGCATATGAAGCAGACACCTATTTTCCAAATCTAGATGAGATGGATGACTGGGAAGTGACAGGTGTCAGTGACGAACAAACTTATTTCAATTTGGAATATGAATTTGTGAGATATGAAAGAGTAAAATAGTGTAGAGAGGATATGGCATCAGCTGTATCCTTTTTGATTTATGAAAACCAACGCCGTTTTTGTTTGAAAAAGTTTGACAAACATATAAGAAAACTTTATAATTCTTTAGTAATTTATGAAGAGCATATGTGAGGAAATTTATGAAGAAAATTACAGGAAATCAGTTGTTAGTTAAGGCTCTGAAAGAAGAAGGCGTCGATATTCTTTTTGGATATCCGGGAGCGTGTACGATTGATATTAGTGATGAATTATATAAGCAGGATTATACGAGAGTGATACTGCCACGCCATGAGCAGGCATTGGTACATGCGGCAGATGGCTATGCACGTTCCACAGGTAAAGTGGGGGTTTGCCTTGTGACCAGTGGACCGGGAGCGACAAATCTTGTAACTGGAATTGCAACAGCGAATTATGACAGCGTTCCATTGGTGTGTTTTACCGGACAGGTGGCAAGACATCTGATAGGGAATGATGCGTTTCAGGAAGTAGATATTGTCGGTATTACAAGAAGCATTTGTAAATACGGGGTAACTGTGCAAAATAGAGAAGATTTAGGGCGCATTATTAAGGAAGCCTTTCACATTGCGAGAACAGGACGGCCGGGACCAGTTGTTGTGGACCTGCCGAAGGATGTGATGGCAGAACTGGGAGATGCCCAATATCCGGAAACAGTAAGCATTCGCGGTTATAAGCCAAATCCAAGTGTACATATAGGGCAATTAAAACGTGCCATCAAAATGTTGAAAAAAGCAGAACGACCGCTGTTTTTGGCAGGTGGCGGTGTAAATATTGCCGATGCAAATGAACTGTTTACTCAAATCGTAGAAAAAACCAAGATTCCGGTGGTGACAACTATTATGGGTAGGGGAGCGATTCCGACAGAACACCCACTATTTATTGGAAATCTTGGTATGCATGGGGCATATGCTGCAAATATGGCAGTTGGTGCATGTGATTTGCTGTTTTCCATTGGTACTAGATTTAACGATCGTATCACGGGGAAAGTGCATGAATTCGCTCCGAATGCACAGATTGTACATATTGATATTGATACAGGATCTATTTCCAGAAATGTGCATGTTGATGTGCCGATTGTGGCTGATGCAAAAGAAGCATGTGAAAAGATTTTCGAATGTGCGGAAGAAAATAAGCAGACAGAATGGTTGGCAAGGATTGAGGAATGGAAGAGGGAATATCCTCTGACGATGAAAGAACAAGATAAATTAACTCCGCAAAAGATTATTGAGACCATAAACGAAACTTTTGATAAAGCTATTGTAGTCACAGATGTCGGTCAACATCAAATGTTTACAACCCAATACTTGACATTGAATGAGAACAAGCAGTTATTGACTTCCGGTGGACTTGGAACTATGGGATATGGATTCCCGGCGGCCGTGGGTGCAAAAATTGGTAATCCGGATGTCCCGGTTATTGCAATTTCCGGTGATGGCGGTATGCAAATGAATATTCAGGAATTTGCGACGGCTGTATTGCAGGAATTGCCGGTTGTTTTATGTGTATTTAATAACACATATTTAGGGATGGTTCGCCAATGGCAGAATCTATTTTATGGAAAACGATACTCCATGACATGCTTACGTTCGGGTAAAGGATGTGAAGGTAAGTGTGGTACTGAAGGATGCGAATGTCCACCATATACGCCGGATTTTGTAAAGTTGGCAGAGAGTTATGGCGCAAAAGGAATTCGTGTTTTTAAACCGGAAGATGTGAAAGCGGCGTTTTTGGAGGCTCGTAGAAACACAAAAGTTCCAACATTAATAGAATTTGTTATTGACCCGGATGATTTGGTATATCCGATGGTGAAGCCGGGTGGAACATTAGAAGAATTGATTGTGGATTGTTAGGAAGGAGGACATGACTATGGATTCAACAATGAAAAAGAGATGGATTTCATTATTTGTGGAAAATCAAGTTGGTGTGCTTCCTAAAATTTCGGGATTGTTTTCCGGAAAGTTATATAATTTAGACAGTCTGACGGTAGGTCCTACAGAAGATCCGACAGTTTCCAGAATGACAATTGCGACATCCAGTGATGATGAGACATTTGAGCAAATCAAGAAGCAGTTAAACCGCATGGTAGAAGTGATTAAAGTGATCGATTTCACGAATTGCTCTGTATGTATGAAAGAATTACTTTATATAAAAGTAAAGAAATGTAGCAGGCATGATAAGGCAGAACTGTTTCAGATTGCAGAAGCTTTTCAGGCACGAATTGTAGATTATGGAAAAGATAGTTTGCTGTTGGAGTTTGTGCATTCGGCGACAAAAAATGATGCTATTATCAAACTGATGAAAGAACAATTTCAATCCATTGAAGTTGTTCGTGGTGGAAGTGTAGGAATTGAAGCAATTAATATGACACAAAGATAAGAAGAAATGGAGGAATAGATATGAGTAACAAACAGATTGACTGGGCAAATCTTGGCTTTGGTTATGTGCAAACTGACAAAAGATATGTATCTAATTATAAAAAAGGTGCATGGGATGAAGGGGGTCTCACAGAGGATGCAACGATTGTATTGAATGAATGTGCGGGAGTCCTCCAATATGCGCAGACTATTTTTGAAGGATTAAAGGCATATCGTACAGAGGATGGGCGTATCGTAACGTTTCGCCCTGATTTGAACGCACAACGCATGGCAGACAGTGCAAGAAGATTGGAGATGCCTGTATTTCCGGAAGAAAAGTTTGTTGAAGCAGTGGAAAAAGTAGTTGCAGCAAATGCTGATTTTGTTCCGCCATACGGATCGGGAGCAACTATGTACCTCCGACCATATATGTTCGGAAGCAATCCTGTCATTGGCGTGAAACCGGCAGAGGAATATCAATTTCGTATTTTTGCAACACCGGTAGGACCATATTTCAAAGGGGGCGCGAAACCGATTACGATTCGAGTATGCGATTTTGACCGTGCTGCTCCGAATGGGACAGGACATATTAAGGCTGGTCTCAATTATGCAATGAGTTTACATGCGATTGTGGATGCACATAATCAGGGATATGATGAAAACATGTATCTTGATTCTGCGACTAGAACGAAAGTGGAAGAAACAGGTGGAGCGAACTTTATTTTTATTACAAAAGATGGAAAACTTGTTACTCCAAAATCTGATACAATTCTTCCGTCAATTACCAGACGTTCGCTGTGTTATGTTGCAAAGGAGTATCTTGGTATGGATGTGGAAGAGAGAGAAGTTTACCTGGAAGAAGTGAAAGATTTTGCAGAATGCGGTCTTTGCGGAACGGCGGCAGTTGTTTCGCCGGTAGGAAAGGTGGTTGACCATGGTACAGAAATCTGTTTCCCGAGTGGAATGGAAGAGATGGGACCAATTACAAAGAAGTTATACGATACACTTACCGGTATTCAAATGGGAAGAATTGAAGCGCCGGAAGGATGGATTCATGAGATTAAAGCGTAAGTCAAAAAGAGTAAAGGAGCAGGGATTACTGCTCCTTTATTGTGTTTTTAATAAGAGTTGTTATAATGACTAATAAAATTGATAAAAATTTATCAAATTTAGTCATATTTTTACTTGAAGAATGAATAGAGCTATGCTATCATACAAAGAGTGGATTAGTATGAAAATTCACTATTTAAAATCAGCGATTGTTAAAAAAAAAACAATATAAGGAGGCGCTTATGAGCAGCAAAATTACTATCATTGGAGCTGGAAGTGTAGGTTCTACAATAGCTTATACTTTGGCGAATCAAGATATCGTATCAGAAATTGTTATGATCGATATCAACAAGAATAAGGTAGAAGGAGAAGTAATGGATATTATCCAGGGAACATACTTCAGAGATCCAATTTCTATCGTGGCAGGTGATTATGAAGACGCAAAAGGTTCGGACATCGTTATCATTACTTCTGGAATCGCACGTAGACCTGGTCAGACAAGACTTGAATTAGCACAAACTAACGTAAACATTTTGAAGAGCATTGCACCAGAAATCGTGAAAGCAGCTCCGAACGCAAAGTACATCATCGTAAGTAATCCGGTAGACGTTATGACGTATGTATTCCACAAAGTTTCAGGACTTCCTGAAAACCAAATCATTGGTTCGGGTACCGTTCTTGACACAGCAAGACTTCGTTGTGGAATTTCTGAACATTTCAACGTTGCACAGAGAAATGTTCATGCATATGTATTTGGTGAACATGGTGACAGCTCGTTTGTTCCATGGAGTTCAGCAACAATTGCTGCTGTTCCGGTTGATAACTATCCGGCAGTTATGAAAGCAAGTGGAGTTGAAGTAGCGCCTGTTGATAAAGACTACATGATTGAATATGTAAGAAAATCAGGTGGAAAGATTATTGCAAACAAAGGGGCTACATTCTATGCAGTTTCAGCATCAGTCGTACAACTTTGTAACGTAATTCTTGCTGCGTCAGATTCTATGGTGACAGTTTCTACCATGATGAAAGGTGAGTATGGCGTAGAAGATGTATGTCTTAGCACATTGGCGCTTGTAGGCCCAGAAGGATATAAAGGAAAAGTGCTGGTTGAATTGACAGATGAAGAACTTGCAAAAATGAAAGCAAGTGCAGAAGCATTGAAATCAGTTATTTCACAAATTGAAATTTAATGAATGCATAAAGAAGAGAGGAAACTGATATGAAGTACAGTTATTATCCGGGGTGCACCCTCAAAAACAAAGCAAAAGATCTGGATGCATATGCCAGAGCTTCTGCTTTGGCACTGGGATTCGAACTGGAAGAAATTGAAGATTGGCAGTGCTGCGGTGGAGTATATCCGCTTGGCACTGACGAGATTGCAAGTAAGCTTTCTTCAGTTCGTGCTCTCAACGAAGCCAAAGTAAAAGGACAGGATTTAGTAACACTTTGTTCAGCTTGTCATCATGTAATTAAGCGCGTGAATGACGATATGAAGAATGTGGATGATATCCGTACCAGAGCAAACAATTATATGCAATTAGAAGAACCATATGCAGGTGAAACAGAAGTGTTACATTTCTTGGAAGTTTTGCGTGACAAAGTTGGTTTTGATAAGTTGAAAGAAAAAGTGGTTAACCCACTTAAGGATAAGAAGATAGGAGCTTATTACGGTTGCTTGCTTCTTCGTCCTGGAAAAGTGTTGGGATTTGACAATCCGGAAAATCCTACGATTATCGAAGATTTTATCCGTGCAATCGGAGCAACGCCTGTGGTATATCCATACCGTAACGAATGCTGTGGTGGATACATATCTTTGAAGGAAAAAGAAATGGCAAAAAATATGTGCGATAAAATTGTGGACAGCGCAGAAGGATTTGGAGCAGAAATGCTTATCACAGCATGCCCACTTTGCATGTATAATTTGAATAAGAGTACAGAAGGCAAGATTCCTGTTGTTTACTTTACAGAACTTCTTGCAGAAGCGCTCGGAGTAAAAGAGGAGGTAGAAATCTAATGAGTCACGTCAACAAAGCGAAACAAATCAAAGAAATCAGCGGCGTGAATCCACTCAAATGTATGAAATGTGGAAAATGTTCTGCTTCCTGTCCGTCATATAATGAAATGGACATCAAGCCGCACCAATTTGTTTCTTATGTGCAAAATGAAGATATTGAAAGTTTGGTTGCTTCAAAATCACTTTGGAAATGTCTCTCATGTTTTGCATGTGTAGAACGTTGCCCAAGAGATGTCAAACCGGGCAAATTGATTGATGCAGCAAGACAACTTGTTGTTCGCGAAAAGGGACAAACATATTTGTCACCAGATGAGGTACCGGAACTTCTCGATCCGGAAACTCCACAACAACTTTTAGTTAGTGCATTCAGAAGATATAGGAGGTAAGTCACATGCAGAGAATAGGAGTATTTGTCTGCCACTGTGGTAGTAATATCGCAGCTACGGTAGATGTGAAAAAAGTTGCAGAAATGGCTCTTTTAGAACCAGGCGTTGTTCATGCAGAAGATTACCAGTATATGTGTTCTGAAGCAGGGCAGGCTAGAATTCAGGCTGCAATTAAAGAAAAGAATTTGACAGGAATTGTTGTATGTTCTTGTTCACCACGTATGCATGAAAACACATTCAGAAGTGCTGCCGAAAAAGCAGGATTAAACCCATACATGGTGGAAATCGCAAATATTCGTGAACATTGTTCATGGATTCACAAGGATATGGAAGAAGCTACAAAGAAAGCGGTTATCCTTGCAAGAGCAGCGATTGCAAAAGTAAACTTGAATGCACCACTTAAACCAGGTGAAAGTTTAGTAACAAAACGAGCACTTGTTATCGGTGGTGGTATCGCAGGTATCCAAACAGCAATTGATATTGCGGATGCAGGCTACGAAGTAGATATCGTAGAAAAAACACCAAGTATCGGTGGTAGAATGTCTCAATTAGATAAGACATTCCCAACACTTGACTGTTCTGCTTGTATCCTCACACCAAAGATGGTAGAGGCAGCGGCTCACGAAAAGATTACAATCTATACATATAGTGAAGTAGAAGCAGTAAGTGGTTTCGTTGGTGATTTCACAGTTGATATCAGAAAGAAAGCAAGATATGTAGATTCAGACAAATGTACAGGATGTGGCGTTTGTCAAGAAAAATGTCCATCAAAGAAATCCTTAAGTGAATTCAACCGTGGATTAAATACAAGAAGCGCAATCTACACCCCATTTGCACAGGCAATTCCAAATGTACCTGTAATTGATACAGATGCTTGTATCAAGATGAAAACAGGAAAATGTGGTATCTGTGAAAAGGTATGTCAGGCAGGCGCAATCGATTATCAACAAAAAGATGAAATCGTTACACAAAAATATGGAGCAATCGTAGTTGCAACTGGTTTTGATACAATCAAACTTGATAACTATGATGAGTATGCATACAACCAAAGCAAGGATGTTATTACATCTCTTGAATTAGAACGTGTTATGAATGCAGCAGGTCCTACAAAAGGACATTTGGAACGTCTTTCTGATGGAAAACATCCAAAGGAAATCGTATTCATCCAATGTGTAGGCAGCCGTTGTGCAGACAACAGAGGAAAGAGCTATTGTTCAAAAATCTGTTGTATGTATACAGCAAAACACGCAATGTTAATCCGTGACAAATATCCGGATGTAAATGTAACAGTATTCTATATTGATGTTCGTACACCAGGTAAAAACTTCGATGAGTTCTACAGAAGAGCAGTTGAAGACTACGGTGTAAACTACATCAAAGGTCAGGTTGGAAAGGTTATTCCACAGCCAGATGGAAAATTGTTAGTTCAGGGTGCTGACCTTTTGGATAACAAGCAAATCCTTAAGGAGGCTGACATGGTAGTTCTTGCAACTGCAATCGAGCCAAACCCAGACGTAAGAAAGATTGCGACAATGCTCACAGCAAGTATTGATACAAACAACTTCTTGACAGAGTCACATGCAAAACTTCGTCCGGTAGAATCACCAACAGCAGGTGTATTCCTTTCAGGTGTTTGTCAAGGACCAAAAGATATTCCTGAAACAGTAGCACAAGCAGGTGCTGCGGCTGTGAAAGCAATCGGTTTGCTTGCAAAAGATAAACTTTTGACAAACCCATGTACAGCAAAATCAGATCAACTTCTCTGTAATGGATGTTCTACATGTGCAAATGTATGTCCTTACGGAGCAATTTCATATGAAGATATCGAAGTTAATGACCATGGTATCCGTGAGACACGCCGTGTCGCTGTTGTGAACAGTGCACTTTGTCAAGGTTGTGGTGCTTGTACCGTAACTTGTCCTTCAGGAGCTATGGACTTACAAGGATTCTCAAATAGACAGATTATAGCGGAGGTAGATGCAATATGTCGATAGAAAACAATAACGAATTCAGACCGAAAATTGTAGCGTTCTGCTGTAACTGGTGTAGTTATGCGGGCGCTGACCTTGCAGGAAGTAGCCGTTTGGCATACCCTGCAGATGTAAAAATTATCCGTGTACCATGTTCTTGTCGTGTAAACCCAATGTTCATTTTAAGAGCATTTGAAAAGGGCGCTGATGGGGTTATCCTTTGTGGATGTCACCCTGGAGATTGCCACTACACAACAGGTAACTACTACGCAAGAAGACGTATGACATTATTATTCTCTATGCTGGATTACATCGGTGTAGAAAATGGCCGTACACGTGTAGAATGGGTATCAGCAGCAGAGGGTGTGAAGTTCTCTCAAACAATGAATGAGTTTGTAGAAAAAATCCACTCACTCGGTAAAAACGTAAGATTGGGGGATTTGAGATGCAAGAATTAGTAAGTCGCGCAAAAGAACTGCTTGCTAACGGAACCGTTGAACGTGTTCTTGGTTGGAAAGCAGGAGATCTTCCATATAATCCAGAACCAGCTTACTTCTATGTAGAAGAAGACTTTGATAACTTTGTTTACAATGGGTTCTGTGGAGCTAACTTGAGCAAATATATGATTGAGGCTTCCAAAATGGAAGGAAAGACATTGGTTTTCTTGAAACCATGTGATACATACAGCTTTAACCAATTAATCAAAGAACATCGTGTAGACCGTGAAAAAGCATACATTATCGGTGTGGGATGTAAAGGTAAATTGGATATTGAAAAAGCGAAAAAAGCAGGAATCAAGGGTATTGAAAGCGTAGCAGGAGCAGACATGAGCGATGCATGCGATACGCTTACATTCCAAACAATTTACGGAGAAAAAACATGTGCTTATGCAGATGTGATGTTGGAAAGATGTCATGTATGTAAAGGAAAAGAACATGTGATTTCTGACGAAGTAATCGGTGAATCAAACGATACAAAGGACGCTGAAAGATTTGCAGAAGTTGAAAAAATCGAAGCAATGAGTCCGGAAGAAAAATTTGCTTTCTTCCAAAAAGAATTAAGCAAATGTATTCGTTGTAATGCTTGTCGTAACGTATGTCCAGCTTGTAGCTGCCGCAAATGTGTATTTGACAGTACAAAATTTGATAGTGCACAAAAAGCAAACGTTGATTCGTTTGAAGAAAAGATGTTCCACGTAATCCGTGCATTCCACGTAGCTGGAAGATGTACAGACTGTGGAGAATGTAGCAGAGTATGTCCACAAGGAATCCCGCTTCACTTATTCAACCGTAAATTCATCAAAGATATCAATGAGTTCTACGGCGAATACCAAGCAGGAGCAGATACAGACTCTAGAGGACCACTCACAAACTTTACATTTGACGATGTTGAACCAAGCATCGTAACAGAAAGGGGATAATGTTATGTACAAGATAGCAAAAGAAAATCTTTCGGCATTATTCCAAGCAATTGCCGGAGAGCAAGAATTATACTTACCTGTTAACAATAACGGACAAGTAAACTTCGCAGCATGGACAGAGGGTGCAGATGTGGATTTAGATACACTTAAAAGTGTAAAATCACCAAAAGATGCATTCTTCCCACAAAGCGAAAACTTATATACTGTGAAAACAGAAGATAAGAAATTAAAAGTAGAACCAGAAGCTTTAAAAGACCAAGATTTCGTAGTCTTTGGTATGAAGGCTTGTGATGTAAAGGGTATCGAAGTACTTGATAAAGTATTTTTGGTAGACCCTGTTGATACTTTCTACGCAGCAAGAAGAAAACACGGAACCATTGTAGTGATGGCTTGTCATGAACCAGAAGAAACATGTTTCTGTAAAGTATTCGGAATTGACTGTGCAGACCCAGTTGCTGATGTTGCAACCTGGATGATTGACGGAGAATTATACTGGAAAGCTTTGACTGAAAAAGGTGAAGCTCTTACAGCAAAAGTAGCAGGACTTCTTACAGATGCTGATGAAACAAAAGTGGAAGAAGAAAAGAAAGCTATCCGTGCAATTGTAGAAAAACTTCCATACTCAGACCTTTCATTAGAAGGATGGAACGGAGATGTTCTTTTAGAAAAATTCAATTCTCCAATCTGGGAAAAATTATACAAACCATGTTTGGCTTGTGGAACATGTACATTCGTTTGTCCAACTTGCCAATGTTACGATATTAAAGACTACAACACAGGATCAGGCGTTCAACGTTACCGTTGTTGGGATTCATGTATGTACTCTGACTTTACAATGATGGCTCACGGAAATAACCGTACAAGCCAAATGCAAAGATTCCGTCAGAGATTCATGCACAAACTTGTGTACTTCCCAGCAAACAACGATGGAATGTACTCATGCGTTGGATGTGGACGTTGCGTAGAAAAATGTCCTTCAGCACTTAATATCGTGAAAGTCGTAAAGGCTTTTGAGGAACAGGGAGGTGAAAACTAATGTGCGAATGTCATTGTCATGATGGGTATGCATTAGACACATTGATTCCAAAAGTAGGTATTATCACAGATATCCGTCAGGAAACACCGGATGTTAAAACATTCCGTGTAAATGCTCCGGAAGGTGGAAAATTATTTGAACATATGCCTGGACAATGTGCAATGCTTTGTGGACCTGGTGTAAGTGAAGCGATGTTCTCTATCACATCTTCACCTACAAACAAGGAATTCCAAGAATTTAGTATTAAAAAATGTGGTGAACTTACAGATTATCTTCACAGTTTAGAGGTAGGTTCAGAAATCACAGTACGTGGACCATACGGAAATCATTTCCCGGTCGAAACAGAATTGAAAGGTAAAAACCTTCTTTTCATTGCCGGTGGTATCGGTCTTGCACCACTTCGTTCTGTTATCAACTATGTAATTGATAATAGAGAAAACTACGGAACAGTAGACATTGTTTACGGTTCTCGTTCGGCAGACGATTTGGTTCAATTAAAAGAAATCCAAGAAGTTTGGATGAAAACAGAAGGCATCAATGTACATCTTACAATTGACCGCCCACAAGAAGGTTGGGATGGACATGTAGGATTTGTACCGGCTTATGTAAAAGAGTTAAATCTTGACACAAACAAAGTGGCTCTTATCTGCGGACCTCCGATTATGATTAAGTTCGTTTTGGCAGGGCTTAAAGAATTAGGATTCACTGATGAACAGATTTATACAACATTTGAACTTCGTATGAAGTGCGGTATTGGTAAATGTGGACGTTGTAACATTGGTTCTAAATACGTATGTAAAGACGGCCCGGTATTCCGTTACGATGAAATCGGCGAATTACCGCCTGAGTACTAGAAAGACGAGAGAGAGGATAAAAAAATGGCAGATATGATTAACGTATATTTGTATGGTAAAAAGTATCAAGTTCCATCTAATTTAACAATTATGGAAGCTTTTGAGTATGCTGGATACCAATTGGTTCGTGGCTGTGGCTGTAGAAACGGATTCTGCGGTGCTTGTGCTACCATCTACAGAATCAAAGGACAAAATGAATTGACAGGCTGTTTGGCTTGCTCAACAAAAGTAGAAAACGACATGTGCGTAGCAACATTACCATTCTTCCCATTAGAGAAGAAAGTTTATGATATTACTGAAATCAAACCTACACAACAGGTGATGATGCAGTTATATCCGGAAATTTACGCATGTATCGGATGTAATGCATGTACAAAGGCTTGCTCACAAGACCTTAACGTAATGCAATACATCGCACACGCTCAAAGAGGAGAGTTCGAAGAATGTGCAGAACTTTCATTTGACTGTGTAATGTGTGGAATTTGTTCATCACGTTGTCCTGCAGGAATTTCACATCCGCAGGTAGCTCTTCTTGCAAGAAGACTTACAGGTAAGTACATCAGACCTGAAGCAGAGCACTTGACAGCAAGAGTAGAAGAAATCGAACGCGGTGATTGCAAAGCAATGATGGAAGCAATTATGCAAAAACCATTGGAAGAGTTAAAAGAACTTTATAACACAAGAGAGATTGAGAAATAAGGAGGAGAAAGACATGAGTTTACCATATACAGCCGAGATGATGGAATCCATTAAAAAGGTTGAAGCAGGTAGAGCTGCTCGTATTGGTTTCGAACCAAGACGTATGACAGCTGATGAGAAAACAGCTCTCCTTCAGGCATTCCATCCAGACTATAATCTTGATAGTTTTGAAGAAATTAAAGTAGGTCCTAACGCAGGACAAAAGGCTCCAAAAGAATTGGTTGAAATTCTTCAGGGAGAAAGTAGAATTAAAGGTATGGATATTGATTTAACAAATCCAGACTATGATGTAGACGTATTAGTTATCGGTGGTGGTGGAGCTGGTTCTTCCGCTGCTATCGAAGCAAACGAAGCTGGTGCTAACGTTATGATCGTTACAAAACTTCGTATTGGTGATGCGAATACTATGATGGCAGAAGGTGGTATCCAAGCTGCTGATAAAGAAAATGACTCACCTGCACAACATTATTTAGACGTAATGGGTGGTGGACATTTTGCAAACGTACCTGAACTTGTTGAAAAGTTAGTTTGTGATGGACCAATCGCTATCAACTGGCTTGACAAGTTAGGTGTACTCTTTGATAAAGACGAAGACGGAAGAATGGTAACAACACACGGTGGTGGAACATCTCGTAAAAGAATGCATGCTGCAGCTGACTACACAGGAGCAGAAATCATGAGAACACTTCGTGACGAAGTTATCAACAGAAAAATCCCAGTTGTTGACTTTACAGCTGCTATCGAAATCATCAAAGATACAGAAGGTAAGGCAGCAGGTGCTGTTCTTATGAACATGGAAACAAATGAAATCTTAGTTGCTAGAGCAAAAACTGTGATCATCGCTACAGGTGGAGCAGGACGTATGCACTACCAAGGTTTCCCAACATCAAACCATTATGGTGCAACAGCTGACGGTCTTGTTATGGCATACCGTGCAGGTGCTCCATTGTTATACCAAGATACATTGCAATATCACCCAACAGGCGTTGCTTTCCCTTCACAAATTTACGGTGCACTCGTAACTGAAAAAGTTCGTTCTATGGGCGCTATGTTCGTAAACGTTGATGGTGAAGTATTTATGCATCCATTGGAAACACGTGACGTTGCAGCTTCAGGTATCATTCGTGAATGTAAAGAAAGAGGAAAAGGTGTTCCAACACCAGTAGCTGATGGTATTTGGCTTGACACTCCAATGATTGATATGATTCATGGAGAAGGAACTCTTGAAAAGAGACTTCCAGGTATGCTTCGTATGTACTTAAGATGTGGAATCGATATGAGAAAGGTTCCAATCGTTATCTACCCAACACTTCACTACCAAAACGGTGGTATCAAAGTTGGTGTAAACGGTATGTCAGAAGTTGAAAACCTTTACGTAGCCGGAGAAGCTATCGGAGGAATCCACGGAAGAAACAGACTTATGGGGAACTCTTTACTTGACATCATCGTATTCGGACGTAATGCCGGACAACAAGCTGGTGCAAAATGTAAAGAAGTTGAACTTAAAGAACTTACACTTTCTCATGTGGATGAGTTCTCTAAGACACTTGCAGATGCAGGTATCGAGCCAACTGCTGTATCTCCAAAATTATTGCCAGATTACAGACCAGAAGGCGTTACTAGATTAAACTAATAATGAGAGTAAACAATATATTTCCAACACTGGGGTAACTCGGTGTTGGAAATAATGTTGTAAATTAGGAGGAAAAAAATGACACTTATAGAAAACATGCTTTCAGTGAATGGTGTTGCATTTTTGATGTTCTGCATCTTTGCTATCGCCGCAGTTGGTTATGGTCTTGGACGTATTACAATCAAAGGTGTAAACCTTGGTACAGCAGGTGTATTTATTGTAGCATTACTTTTTGGTTGCTTTTTCTTCGAACCATTAAAAGCAGAACTTATGGTTGGAGAAGTAGCATATGTAGACAATGCACTTAAAATTATCGAAACTTTTGGTTTGATTCTCTTTGTTACTGCTGTTGGTTTCATTGCGGGACCAAAATTCTTCGGAAATTTGAAAAAGAACTTCAAATCATACATTTTATTAGGACTTGTAATTATCCTTGCAGGAGGACTTGCTGCAACTGGATGTATTTATTTGGGAAGAGCATTGGGAGAAACAAATTATGCAGAATTCACAGCAATGATTGTAGGACTTCTTTCAGGTTCTCTTACATCTACTCCGGCATTCTCTGCAGCGAAGGATACAGTTCTTCCTGAGTATGTAAATGCTGTTTCAGTAGGTCATGGTATCGCTTATATCTTTGGTGTTATCGGTGTAGTATTGTTTGTTCAATTGGTTCCGAAGTTTATGAAAGCTAACATGGAAGAAGAACGTGCAAAAATTGCACAGATTGATGATGGTTCAAAGAAAGCATATACCGGAAAATTGATTGACTTGGATGACTTTGGTTTTGCGGCGTTTGCACTTGCGGCAATCCTTGGAACTCTTGTAGGTAAGTTCGTAGTTCCAGTAATTGACTTCTCACTTACAACCACAGGTGGATGCCTCATGGTTGCTTTGGTTCTTGGACATTTTGGAAGAATTGGAAAAATTAGCATTATGCCAAAAGAACAAACATTAAAAATCTTTAGAGAATTAGGACTTATGCTTTTCTTAATCGGAGCAGGTATTCCAGGGGGAGCAGAGTTCGTAGCAATGTTTGATGTTATGTATTTTGTATATGGTGTAATTATGACAATTGTACCAATGATTATTGGATTCTTTGTAGCAAAATATGTGGTTAAATTAAGTTTACTTAACAATCTTGGTTCTATCACAGGTGGTATGACAAGTACACCGGCTCTTGGAACTTTGATTAGTACAGCAGGAACAGAAGAAGTGGCAGCAGCTTATGCAGCAACATATCCAATTGCTCTTATTGCAGTTGTATTGGTGTCACAATTCTTAATCCGATTCTTTAGCTAATTAGGAGAGAAAATAAAATGCGTGAAATTAATGTTAGTCAGATTACTGACGTTGTAGAAAGATTATGTATCGAAGCTAATACACATCTTCCGGGCGATGTAAAAGACGCAATCTGTGCATGCAGAGCATGTGAAGATTGGGATATCGCAAAGGGTGTATTAGACAAAATTATTACAAACTATGAAATCGCAGATGCTGAAAATGTACCGATTTGTCAAGATACAGGTATGGCATGTGTATTTCTTGAAATTGGGCAAGATGTTCATTTGGTAGGTGGAAATCTTGCTGAAGCAGTAGATGAAGGTGTTCGCCGTGGTTATACCAACGGTTACCTTCGTAAATCAGTTGTTGCTGACCCAGTACGTCGTGGAAACACAGGTGATAACACACCGGCAATGCTTTACACAGAAATCGTACCGGGGGAAGAAATCAAAATTACTGTTGGACCAAAAGGTTTCGGTAGCGAAAATATGAGCCAGATTCGTATGTTTAAGCCATCGGCAGGTCTTCAGGGAATCAAAGATTTCATCATTGAAGCAGTAGAGACAGCTGGACCGAACCCATGTCCACCTATGGTT